>CAJBME010000102.1 GCA_903954065.1 uncultured bacterium | reverse complement strand
TATCTTTTCACCGACCGGGCGGTTCCGGGGTCAGCGACCCCAGCTACAAAAAATCCAGATCCAAAACCACCATCTTGGCGGCGACGCCGCCACTGGAACCGGGTACGCTGGCCCCGGTTTCCACACTTGGCCCCTAAGCCACATCCCTCAAGACACGGATCCGAAACCGCGAGGCCCTTGCCCCAACGGGGCAACGCATACCAGCCCAGGGTGCAAACCCTGAGTATCCACCCGGAAAAACAAACTAGCGTTCTGAAGGAACGCCGCATAGCCGCGCACCTCGGACCGCACCCCTCGGATCTCAGACCTCGCCCCCACCCGCAGCTGTGAAGCTAACAAGCAGGCCTCGGCACCCTCAAACTCATAGCGCGGCAGCCGAGTCAACGGCAGCTGGGTCAACGGCGGCCGGAGTGACCGGAGCAAATTCGGAACACCATCCTTTGATTTCCAAATCATTGAATATTTTCCCGAGCGTGCGGCGCAACAATCCTTTGAGATTGGCATTATCCACATCCTGCAACGAATTGATGGCGGCCTGTTTATAGCGTTCGAGGAGAAGGAGACACGTATCATCGGCCTTCGTCGTGTGAGCGATCTGGCGGATGGCGTCGACGGTGGCCCCCGCCGGAGTCAGGCGGCGCCAAAGGCTATCGAGCAGCGCCTGATCTTCACCGGTGGCCCGTTCCAAGGCTTCGGCGAGCAAGATACTCGGGCGGAAGCTATCGAGGGCATTGGCTCCGGCGTCGGCGCCCAAGTCATCCATGTCATCGCGGATCTGGTAAGCGATGCCGAGGTTTTCGCTATACGCGCGGAGTGCGCTGCGGGTTTCGTCGAGACGACCGGCGGCAGCGGCCCCGAGGGCGAGGGCGACCTCGAAGGCGGGAGCGGTTTTGAGGCGAAAGATTTCCAGCACTTGTTTGGGCGAGAGGGGCGCGGGGTGAGCGGCCCAGTCGAGTTCAGCGCCTTGACCGCGGCAGAGGGCGCGCTGGCCATCGGCAGCGACTTTGAGCACAGCGACCTTGATCTCTGCAGGCAGGTTTGCTTCGGCGATCAGACGGTATCCTTCGCCAATCAACAGATCGCCCGCATTGAGGGCCGCGGCCACGCCATGCGCGCCCGGCACCGTCATGACTCCATATCGCTCCATGTCGCCGTCCTCAATGTCGTCATGAATCAAGGAGGCTTTGTGAAAACACTCCACCGCCACCGCCAACATCATGACCGCCTCGCCGACCGGCTCCTCAGGATCATCCCGCAAAGCCTGATAGACCGCCACCGTAAGGAATGGCCGCCACCGTTTGCCAACACCAGCCAGCCAGTTGCGGGCAATGACCTCCGCCGCACCCACCGCCGGACCGACCAACCGATCAAGCGCCGCCGGCTCAAACCACGCCGCCACTTCGTCCTTGAGCGCATGCAGATTCAAGCGGCGCGTCTTGTCGTCACTCGTCAAATGCAGGTATTCCCACACCCAATCAATGTCCACATTGGTATCGATACAGTCGTCCTGCAGCAAGGGCACGGCAATGGCAGGAATCGCCGCAGATTCCACATACGGGAAGGTCCGCTCCAAAACCGGCAGACAGGAAATGCCCACAATGGCCTCGATCTGGCCGGTCTGGATCAGCGACATCACAATCGCGCTGCCTTCAGCCACCAGCACCGCGTAACCGAGAGCCTCGGCTTCATTTTGAAAATCCTGAATGGTGCAAAGCCCGCATTGTTTGCACAGCAGGCCGAATTCATCAAAGGGCGCGGGGCATTTACTTTCGACCCGCAGGCATTTAGGCATGAGCAGCAGACGTCGTTCGAACGGGATGGCGGCCAGCGATTCGCGCCACATTTCGTTGTTCAGAAGTACGGCTGCATAGTGCAAATAAATGGGATCATATCCGGTGGCGGCGATGATTTTTTCAGCATGGACGCGCAATTCCGTGAGCGGCATGGGTGGCACAAGTGGTTCCTGCACAAGGAACTCACGAATATGCGCCAGCAGAGCGTCCCGCTCTTTTTTTGTTTGCGGGATGTTTTTCTTGGGCGTGCGAAAACGTGTCGTCGTCACCGGCACAGGGGCAGGGAGCTTGATCGTCTGAATCGGTAGTGAGCCGGCGGCAACAGGCATTGACATGGACTGAGTATCAAACACTCGGGCGCCATGTCCACGCAAAATCCCGCTGCCCCACCCCGAGGCACCCCCCGGGTGAAACCCGCCTGTACACGAGGGATTTTTCGAGGGTTTTTCGCCTGTTTTTTTTGATTGGAAGTGAGACTGGCGTGAAGACGGCCCCGGACTACGCTGGTGGACGGTCTCGGTGTGATCGCTGACCGGCATCCCTCAATTTATTGTGTCTTTTATTTCCGATCTTCAGGCCATTTTTCCGCCCGACCGCTGTCTGCTGGATGGGGCGGCCTTGGCGGCGTATGAGAGCGATGGACTGACGGCTTTTGCGGCAACGCCGCGGGCCGTCGTCGTACCGGTGACAAGAGAGGAAGTGGTGGCGGCGGTTCGTGTGTGTGCGGTGTGGGCGGTTCCCTTCATGGCCCGGGGCAGCGGCACCAGCTTGAGTGGCGGCGCGGTCCCGGTCGAGGACGGACTGGTCATTGCCATGAACCAGATGAATCGAATCCTCCGGCTCGATCCCCAGGCGCGCCTCGCGGTCGTCGAACCCGGTGTGATCAATCTGGCCGTCAGTCAGGCCGCCGCTCCGCACGGGTTGTACTTCGCCCCCGACCCGAGCAGTCAGCAGATTTGCACCATTGGCGGGAACGTGGCGTTTAATTCTGGCGGGGCGCATTGTCTAAAATACGGCATGACCGCCAATCATGTCATCGGAGCCACCATTGTCACACCCACTGGCGAAATTCTCGAGTGTGGTGGAGAGAGTGTGGAATCCCTTGGGCCTGATTGTCTTGGCTTATTTTGTGGCAGCGAGGGATTGTTCGGTATTGCTCTGGAATTGACCTTACGGCTCATCCCCAAAGCGGAGCTGTTTCATACGCTGCTGGCGGGTTACGACTCCACGGACAAGGCTGGAGAAGCTGTTTCCGCCATCATCGCGGCAGGCATCCTGCCGGGGGCCATCGAGATCATGGACCGCCTCGCCATTGATGCGGCCGAGGCCGCCACTCATTGCGGGTATCCACCCAATGCCGCCACCGTGCTCATCGTGGAACTCGAAGGGCCAATCGAACAAGTGGAGAGCGAAAAACAACGTCTAGCCGCGATCATTGAGCAAAGCGGACCGCTGGAAAGTCGGGTGGCTCGGGATGCGGACGACCGCGCGCTGATTTGGAAGGGTCGCAAAAGCGCCTTCTCGGCAGTGGGGCGACTGAGTCCTGACTTTATTGTGCAAGACGGCGTCGTCCCGCGCAGCCGACTCGGCGAAGCCTTGCGGCGGATTGCCGCGCTGGCGCAGGACCACGGACTGCGCTGCGCGAATGTTTTTCATGCAGGCGATGGCAACCTGCATCCGTTGATCCTTTTTGATGCCAGCGTGCCCGGCGAACACGAACGAGGCGAGGCCCTCGCCGGGCGCATTCTAGAAATGTGCATCGAAATGGGCGGCAGCATCACCGGCGAGCATGGAGTGGGCTTGGAAAAACGCGCGTTTTTAACCCCGATGTTTGGAGAACCAGACGTCGCCTTCATGCGCGAGGTAAGGCGGGCCTTCGACCCGGCGGAACTGGCCAATCCCGGCAAAATGTTTCCCTCCGGCGAAGCCCCCGCCCTGCAATCCCACGGTCTGCACCCGCTGGAAAAAGCCGGGATCATTTCCCGCGAATAACCCAGTCGACCCGCGCGCCACTGAGCCAATACCGCATGACCACCCCCGAATCCATCCGCGACGCGCTGCTTTCCTCTCCGAAGGTCCGGCCCACCGGCGCCGGCACCAAACCCGCACTCAGCCAAAACGAACCCGGCGGCTTGAGCCTGTCCCTCTCCGCATACCAAGGGATCACTGAATATGATCCAGGTGAGTTCACCTTCACTGCGCGCGCAGGCACACGCCTCGAAACCATTGCCGCCGTGCTGGCCAGCCACGGCCAGTATTTGCCCTTTGACCCACCACTGGTTCAAGAAGGTGCCACGCTGGGCGGAGCCATCGCCTCCGGACTGAATGGTCCAGGACGCTATCGCTACGGCGGCCTCCGGGATTTTATTCTTGGAGCGGTTTTTCTGACCGGTGACGGGCGCCTCATTCGCGGCGGCGGCAAGGTGGTGAAAAATGCGGCCGGTTTTGATTTTCCCAAGCTGCTCGTTGGTTCGCTGGGTCGACTCGGGGTCATCCTCGAAGCTACTTTTAAAGTGTTTCCGCTGCCTCAGGAGCGGTTGCGGGCGCGCGCAGACGGCGGCTCCTTGGCGGGCGGGCTGGAACTAGTGCAGCGTCTTTCGTTGCAACCAGCTGACTTGGAATGCCTTGATCTCACTCCGGAGGGAGTCGTCTGGCTGCAGTTGGCCGGGGATACCGGCACGCTGGCGCCCCGACTGGATCGGCTAGGACGCCGTGTGGGCGCGATTTTCGCCCCGGTTGATCCTACCACCCCTGACGACCCCGACCGCCTTCGTCCCGGGGCAGCCTTGACCGTCAAAGTTCCGCTGACGCCAGCGCGCGTCACTCGCCTCGATGCCGCCCTGACCACGCTGCACCTGCCGCGCCGATACGAGGCGGCCGCCCAGACAGCGTGGATCGGCGCCACCGCCGCCGACCTGCCAGCGCTCGATGCCCAGCTGCGCCAGCTCGCGCTGGGCGGACTGTCACTGCAACACGCCCCAGCACGGATCGGCCAATGGCCGTCACCCGCCGCCGAAAACATCGTCCGCCGAGCCTTCGACCCAGACGGCCGCTTGGCCTAAAGCATGGCCGTCTGGCCTGCAAAACCCGCCACCCGCCACCTATCAGAACGCCGCTTGTCAGGTCGGCACCCGCCCCCAGAACAGGAAAAACTGGGGAAAGGACGCCTGATCCGGATGCGGCACCACCCCCCAAGCGCCATCGCCAAAAAGCGTGGCAAAATCAGTCATGGCCGCACCGAGCGACTGGGTTTCCTCCAGATCCCGCCGCCGCCGCCGCGACCGGGCACGAGCGGCCAAAGCGAGGCGTTCTGTCACCGGACGACCGGGATCATAATGATGGGCCAACCGGACGCTCCACTCAGGATCCACCGCAGCCAGCCGCGCCAAAACCTCCGGAGTCGCCAGCGCGCGCACGACATGCGCATCCCACGCCCGGGACCACTCATCCTGCAACTCAGGCGAGTCGGCCGCAAAATCGTCAATCACCATCAACCACCCTCCCGGCCGCAACCTCGAACGCGCCAATCGCCGCAACCCAGACTTGGTCGTAAAAACCCGCCCCCGCGCCCGCAGCGCCGCCGCCAGCCAGCTGTCGTCCGCGTCCGGCGCATAATGATCAAACTGCGAAAGCACCACCACATCGACACTGCCAGAAGGCACCACCTCATGGTAAAACGAACTGGTTTCATCCAACGCATTGACCCCGCCCCAGAAATGCGCCGGACGCCCAAGCTCGGCCAGCCGCCCCGCCGCCACCCGGGATTGCCCCTCCGACAAATCACATCCCGCCAACCACGCGCCCGGCCACCCGCCACCCGCCGCCACCGCCTCTAAAAAACCACCCGATCCGACCCCCAACTCTACCACCCGCTCAGGCACCCCCACCCCCGCCGCTTCCACCCGTCTCATCACCTCGGCAAACAACGGTCCCTTATCCACAATGACCGGCTGCAACACAGCATACCGGCGGGCCGCCTCATGGGCGGTCCGCTGCAAGTCACAAGTGGAAAATTGATCAATGGTCAATGTCAGCGTCGGCTATCGTGATCAGCACCAGTCAAAAGCAACCGGCTCGGGCGGGCCCACGGGTTCGCTCTGGCGCGATGCCTGAATTTGGAGCATGAGTGGCGGCAGCCACCGACCCGCGGGCGGTCCGGATACCACGATCAGGACAGCGCCGCCATCGGATTCACCCAGTTTTTCCATTTCTCATGTCTACCAAACACCGACTGGATCAAGCCCTGGTCGCTCGCGGCCTCTGTCCGTCACGCGAACAAGCCCAACGGTTGATCCTCGCCGGAGAAGTCAAAATCGGCACCCGCATCGCCAATAAACCGAGCGAAAAAATCACCGCCGAAGAAATTCTGGAACTCAAGGAAAAACCCCGCTTCGTCAGCCGAGGCGGCCTGAAACTCGAGGGCGCACTGGAAACATTTCAGCTCAACGTCGGGTCGATGACATGCCTCGATGTCGGCGCCAGCACCGGAGGATTTACCGACTGCCTGCTCCAACGCGGGGCCACCACCGTCCACGCCTTCGACGTCGGCACCAACCAACTCGTCTGGAAACTGCGCAATGACCCACGCGTTCGCTCCCGAGAGAATTTTAACTGCCGACGACTCACCGTCGAGGACGTCGGGGAACAGGTCGATCTGGCCGTGATGGATCTTTCTTTCATCTCGCTGCTGCACGTCCTGCCGGCCGTCATCCCCTGCGTGCGTCCCGGAGGATCCGTCATTGCCCTGATCAAACCCCAGTTCGAACTCACACCCGCGCAGATCTCTAAAGGGGGCATCGTCAGGGACGAAGCGGCCCGGGCCGAAGCCGTCGAAAAAATCCGGGCCTGGGTGCAGCCCCAACCACACTTGACTTGGGCGGCCCTCATCCCGTCACCCATCACCGGCACCGATGGCAATGTCGAGTTCCTCGTCTGGTTGCAGGTCGTCCGCTAAGGCGGTCGCAGAAATCAGTGTCACTCCGCCCGATCTGTGGTTCAGGTTACTCTTGCATGATCCAGCCGCAGTTCTACGGACTCGTCGCCAACCCCACCAAACCCGGCGCTGCCACGCTGGCCCGCTCCGTGGCAGAAAGAATGCGTGCCCTCGGCTGGACCGCCCTCGCCCCAGAAGAAACCGCCAACATGCTCGGACCAGGGACGATGCCCCGCCATGTCGATGAAATCAACGATCAGGCCGCCTTCGTCATCGTTCTCGGCGGCGACGGCACCATTCTCAAGACGGCACGCACGTTTGGGGCACGCGTCCGTCCGCTGGCAGCCCTGAATACCGGCCGCCTCGGGTTCCTCACCACCGCCGCCGAAGCGCAATTCGAGGAGTTTCTCGACGTCCTCGTGCGCGGCGCCTACACCCTCAGCCAACGCCGTATGCTCGAGGTGACATTTTCCACCAGACAAGGTGGAGCCTTGACACTCAATGCATTAAATGAAATCACACTCACCCGCGGCCGCCAACCACGCATGATTCTGGTCGAAGCCCGCATCGATGGCGACCTCTTAAATCGGTATCGCGGTGATGGATTGATTGTCAGCACGCCCACCGGATCAACGGCGTATTCTCTGTCGGCCGGCGGACCACTGGTCAGTCCGAAAGCGCGAGTTTTTGTGGTCACGCCGATTTGTTCACATACTTTATCGGACTTGGCGGTGGTGGTCGACGACTCGGCTCGGCTGGAGTTAATCCCGCTGGGAGATGACGAAGAAACACTTTTGACGGTGGATGGAGACGGCTCGATAGCGGTCCCGATTGGCGCGCCAATCCACCTGCGCCGCGCGCCCTACGACCTGCCCTTGATTCACCTGCCAGGCCACAGTTTCTACAGTCTCGTTCGCACTAAATTGGGTTGGAGCGGCGCCACTGTCTAGGCACCACCGCCAAATATTCACGCTTAACGGGTCTGGGCCGTAAGCATGGGATCGGAAACGTGGTGGGCGGCCCGTTATCGGAACCGCCGCCGTTCCATTTGCCCTGAAGGGGGCAACGCATACCAGCCCAAGGCAACGCCCTCGTTCTTACACACATCTTAACTAAATCTGGAGAAGTGACGAATTTCTAGTATCGAACTGGATGTTTTATAGGGATTCAAATCGCCTGCATACGGCGTCAGTTTGCCGGCACCGATGTGCAACACACTGCAAGCCATGGCACGGATAAAATGGATATCGTGGCTGATGAAAATCAGGGTGCCTTCGTAGTCCTGGAGCGAGGCAATCAAGGCGTCGATGCTGCCGATGTCGAGGTGCGTCGTCGGCTCGTCCATCAAAAGCAAATTCGACGGATCCAGCATCCAGATTTGCACACTGACCCATATTCCTGATTGTTGCCGGAAGCCTCGGCAAAAATCAAGGAGCTTTGACCGCGCCCGCCGGGCTTCCGGCCGCAGGTACTCCACCCTCAGGCTCCGTTGATTTTTTGGAGGCTGGCGCGATGACAAAGGTGAGCAGCAGGTCGCTGCGAAATCCGAGGTCCTGGCTTCCCTGACCCGCATTCACATTCATGACGGCCGAGCGCCTTCCCGCATCGCGGCTCCAAAGCCGCAGAATCCGTTTTTCCTCCCGCTGACCGGTCAACGGCCCGGAGGGCACAATTTCCAGACGAAGCCAGCGGTCGCGGGCCGCATCGGCAAGGGATGTCATCAACTGCTTCGATTCGATGTCGAACGGAGCGGTGAGCCCGGCGCCATTCTCAATGACAATGTCAAATTCCGTCCACGCCTGCTGAGTGAGAGTGGGACGGCGCGCTTCGCTGGCCGCTTTTACCCGGCCTTCCGGCGAAATTGTGACCTGCACCAAGGCGGGATCGGCGGCGTCGACCATCAACAAACAGGACCGGGTCCAGACCAGCAGGATGAGAAGACGTCGAAGAGCAGCGGCATTCATGAAGTAATGACAGGTTACTGATCGGATTGCGCAAGGATCTCGCGGTAGACGGCGCGGGCGTGATCATACGCGGCTTCGGCCTCGGCCCGTTCTGGCCCCTTATACGTTTTCTCTTTTGATTTCCAGCATTGCTCAAGCCCGGCCATCAGCCACTCGGCACTGTGGCGGCTGGCGCGAACCGGCTGGTCATGGATCAAGACCCGAATGGGATTACTATGGACGTGGGGAAAGACACGCACCGCCACCCAGCTACTGCGCGTGAGGGCGGGCGCCTCAAAAGTCAATGCCGTCACCGCACCGTCCGCTTTGATCGGGCGAGTGGCAACCGGCAGGCCGTTGACGATGAGCTCCACGTTGACGGACGGAGCTCCTTCATGGCGAATCGCCGCCTCCACTTGAAACGAACCGTCGTCGTGCCGCCGAAAATTCATGAGGTGGCCAGTGCCGTCACTGACGTAACTGCGGCCGTCCCGCAATCCTTCGACCCACCGGTCGAAATCAAGCCGCCCCTCCAGCTGGACATAGACCCGCCCCAACCCGACCCGTTCCCCGGAGAGGCACGGAAAGTCGGTCTCCCCACTGGCGACCACGGCAAATCCGCAATTCAGTGCGTGATACCACATGTTCCACTCGGCCACGCGATCGGTGTCCATGGTGGAAATAAAATCGACGGCTGGCACGTCGCGCCCTTCCGGTCCTGGAACCTGGTGAGTAATGTTCATCACGAACTCATTGGCGCCAATGCCATCGTAAGCAGGAAGGTCAAAATTAGGCAGACGGTGCGGGCCGTCGACGCCCGGCGTGCGGCCGATGATAGTGGTCAGGCCGTTGCCGCTGTGTGCGGGACCGGTCACGGCGCCTTGGCGCTTGGCCCAGCGCAGCGTATTCAAGCCCAAGGTCGGCCAGTGGTTTTTCGAATCGCCGCCGGGCGGAATCTGCTCGGTCAAGCGCAACAGGTTGAGATGACCGGATTCGTGTGAACCAAAGCCACTCACCTCGATGTCATATCGCAACAGATACGGATACCGGCTCAGAGCATCAGGACGGCCTGTGAAAAATTGTTTTTGAAAATCAAAGCACGGCCCCCATGTCAGGCAGCATCCGACTTTGACATCTTCGCCCATAATATGGCGCAGCATGTCGGCCGGCATGATCCCCTGACTGGGGCTTTCATAGTGCAGACAGCCGGCGGCATGAATATGGTGATCTCCGCTCCAGTAGCCCAGCGTCTCGGTATCAATCCAACGCGCCACGCGATAGTCCAGCTTAACCGGTTCATTTCCAATCACGAGTGATTTAACTTCGGGAATACTCTCAGGGCCGTGCGTGCAGCGGACCGTGTACTCGCCGCGCGGCAGATGAATTGTTTCCCCGGTTTCCCGGTAAATCTGCGTCTGAAAAAACATGTCCGGAGCCAGGCGCTTCGGCTGCGCTGGATAAATCCGCCCATACCCATCACGAATCTCAAATGACCCCATGCACGGCGTTCCGTCCGCATCCGTGACCGTGAATGTGACTTCGCTAGAGGGACGCACCTCCCACGCCAACATCACCGGAGCCCAGACGCCTTGATCGCCGGAGACCCGCTCCAGATCGATCCAATCGATGCGCGTGCGCCCAGGACCGACATTGGGATCGATCCGCAACCCGGCGAGTTCGCCCTCCACCTGAAATTCCACTTCGTTCACGCCGTCGCGCCCGGCCGTGATCGGAGCACCCACCGAGCGCGCGCCATTCGGCGCCGGATCGTCACGGGTCCACCAGAAAACCTGAGCTACCCCATCTTCGTCGCTGACACCCTGCCAACGCAGCCGAAGACGACCGCCGCGACCGCTGACCGATGACGAGAAATACGGATCTTCGCCGCTCTGCGAAATCCATAAGGATCCGTCCCGCACCTCAAGAGAACACGCATGGGGCGCACCCCAGCCGTCCGCATCACGGTCAAATCGCCACTTTTTCAAAACCGGCGAGCCCCCGCCCGCAGCATCACTGATGCTCAACTCAAGACGTCCCGACAGGGAACCAGGACGAGAACCATACACCTGAATCAATCGATACTCGAGCCCCAGTCCGCTCAGCGACGGCGCCAACGGCCGTCCAGAAAAGACCGAAAGCCCCATCCATCGATCATCCACTTCACTCGCTGGACCATGCGGGATCGGACGCGCGTGAGGGCTCTCAAGCTTGAGCTGCCCAGTCAACCCACCCCCATTGATGACTTTTACCAATACCGTACGCCATCCGTTTTCATCCAAAATCACCGGCTCCCCGCGCGGACGGGCCGAAATCGAACCATCAGCCGCTACGACAATGGCCGCGATCGACAAAGCATCCAGCTCCGCCTGCACCCCGCGCGTGATGACCGCGTCGTCGGTTTCCTGCTGCAAAGCTTGTAAACGCTCAAGGCGCCCGGAGTCGATCGGCGCCCCTACACTCGCGAGCGCCTCGACCAGACGTTCCGTCTGCAACAACAACGGCTGCGCCTCCACAGTCGGAGCCTGAGGCAACCCGCCGCCGCGTACGACCGAAACCGCCGCCATCAGCGGCCCCAACACGAGAAAAATGGTAAGAGGAATCGTCTTCATAAAATGCGCCTTTAGGGAACGACACTCACCCTGAGGCGTTCGCCCGGGCTAGTAGAAAATTTCAATTCTTGGCCGTGCTGAATTTCGTGACGGCCCGAGTCATTCTGGAGCAGTACCGCCTGCCCGGCGGCCCATGGGTGCTGCAGTCGGCACGGGCGTCCGCGTTCGCTTTCGATGATAATCGAGCGCACCTCCCCGTCGTTTAATTCACTAGTGACGAGGAACGCGCCGGGAGCGCGAAGCCGGGCAAAACGGGCGGGTTTTTCTCGCGGCCAAGCCGGAAACACCCGCATCACTCCCTCATGCGATTGCAGAAGCATCTCGTTGATGGTCGAGGGAACGCCCGAGCAATTCTCGATGCCACCGCCACCGGTGAAAATCATGAGATTGGGAAACGTATGCTCGGCAAGCTGTCGACGCAGGCGAGCCAAGATATCATGAGGATCATGGCCGACGCGCACAGCTCCAGGAAAGGTCATACTGAAGCCGTTGAAATGCCCGATCCACTCGCTGTCGGCCCACCCTCGAACATCATCCTGCAGAACCTTGAGCATCGCCGGGTCGGAATTAAAACCAATGACCGTCGACGGCCAGACCATGCCCATGAATTCGAGTCGCGTATTATTGCGCGTCGGACCAATCCGCTCGGCCGCCGGACCGGCGTCGGCCCCGCGGAGCTGGCGCCGACCGTCGACATCCACCGTCGGAAAATCGCTCAGGCGGAGCAAAATTTCCTGCCAAGCGCCGCGGCGGTCGGCCTCGGTACCGAGCTCAATACTTGTTTCCACAAGGCCGCCGAAAAACGTGCGCAGCAGGCCGAGCGAAAGCGCGTTATTGCGGTCGCTCCCGCCATCACCGACTTCTCCCGAAGCATCATTTTCAATGATATATCGACCGTTCTCGAGCCTCAAGTAACTTTCCCAAAAGGTGGCCACTTCCAAAAGAAATGGATACACGCGCCGGATGTAGTCCGCGTCCCACGTGTGCCGGATACGCATCAACATGTTGACCGCCGCAAAGACAGCATTGCTTTTCTGGCCGAGAAACATGCGGTTGCCTTCACCAGGAATACCGTGACCCTTCGGCATAAATGACGTCTCAAGCCCCCGCGGGCCAATGCCCACGTCGTAATAGACACCCGGCACTTTCAGAAACTGCCGCGCATTCTGCTTCGCAATCGGAAGATACTCGAGAATGGGCGTGTCGTACGGGTCGGCCAGCTCGACGTGATTGGAGGAAAAAACTCCCCACCACGGCGCCTGATGGTTGTAATTCAAATGATAGTCCGCCTGCCAAGACACGCCGTCGGCTGTGATCCAGTTGCCATACAGCGATGGAGGAAACCCCCGATTGCGGCTGCAGGAAGCCAACAAATAATGCGAACCGTAATAAAATTGCTCAATCAAGGGATCACCAATGTCGATGTACGACTTCGCCCAGAATTCGCGCCACCAGGAACGATGCGCCTCCTTGAGCGAAAGCAGGCCCTCGACGGAGAGCGCGGCCACGCGGCGGCGTGCCTCGTCCAGCGGCGCCGCTGATTCCTCGCTGGTCACTAGGCTGGCGGCAATGAATACGCGATGCCCCGGCTGCAGCACAAGGCGATCGGCTGACCATCCATCGCCGCGACTCCAAGGCAGACCGGGCTGGCGATGCTGAAAAAAGCGCATGGCCACGGCGGCTTCGGTGGTGCGGGCGGACGGTTCTTGTTCCAGAGCGGCCGACTCGGTGGTGGAGACAAACCGGCGAACAGCCCAGCTACCATCAGGCAAGTTGCCGGTGGCCGTTTCCGCTTCATTTCCGGCAGCGGGCCAGAGTTTGACATCCACGCCTGTGAGAGCCGTGGGGGCGAACGGGTTGGTGTCGCCAGGATCCCCTTCCACACTGAGTTCAATGACAACGATGTTTTCCGTGGCCGCCACCCATGAATGGAATTGAATCACGGTCCCGGGACGCGTAAACGGCGGCGGGTCTTCAATGCGGTGCACCGTCTTGAGGGTGTGCACGACCTCGGCCGTATCCAGCCGCTGCTCTGCCTTGAATTCACCGCCATTGAGCGCCGGAATACTGATATCAATCCCCCCAATCGGC
>CAJBME010000101.1 GCA_903954065.1 uncultured bacterium | reverse complement strand
TTGGAGCGGTTGACGGGTAGTTCTGGAGCGCTTTCCACATCTGATGGTCTCGATCTCCGTGGAATTTCGCCGAGTGATGAGTCGGCGTTCAGGCAGGCGGAGAGGCGAAACTTCGGCCTGAATGCTGATGTGAAAGTATTAGCTGGGGAGGGGGGGTATTTAGTGGCGGCGGGTGGGAGTAAGCGGGATTTGGTGATCCTTGGTTCTTCCCATGCGCAAATGCTGCATCCGGCCTTGATGCGGTTTGCTCAGGAGAATGGTATTTCTGTGCGGCTGATGGGGGCGGCCGGCGGCATGTTGATGGTTGATGATGGGATCAGTTTACGGGGGTATGAAAGAAAGAGTTTTAATGCCCTGCGGTGGCGTCATCTGCAGGAGAACCGATATCGGACGCTGGTGCTGGCGGCTCGATGGTCGTCGGAAATGCGCTCACCTGATTTTGCCGACGTTTTCAAGCAGCGAACGGCCGAGCTTTCCTCGTTCTGCGACCGGCTGGTGGTGCTTTCACAGATTGCGGAAATCGAGATTCCGCCAGCGCAGCGCGAGCATTCGGCTCGTTTTCTGGCAGCATGGTATCGCCAGAATCCGTCTGGCTCGCTGCCGCCCGACCCCAAAATAGCCGAGGCGAACGCCACCCTGCAGCGGCTGCTAGAGCAGTGCGCCCTGCCTAACGTGGAATTCGTCAATATTCATGATGCCCTGCTCGACGAGCAGGGTGGGATTCTGATGCGCGATGCGGCCGACCGCCCAACCTACCGCGACAGTCAGCATTTGAACGCGGACGGCAGCCTGTTGCTCTTAGAGCGAGGCCTTGGGGCGGTCATGCGTCGCCATTTTCCCGAGGCCAATGGGGCGGCAGGGGGCGAAGCAGCGAAAAGAAAGAAGCGCGGTCACTGAGAAGCGAAGGCCATGCTCGATTCCTTCCTTTTGAATTCCTGATGGAATGGCGGTCAGCTGGCGATGGAGGGGCTGCTCTTGCGCTTGGGGCCGCTTCGTTGCCGCCGGCAGATAATAACGGCCACGAGGCCCAACTCGAGCGCCATCATGGCCACCGGTGGCGGCTCTGGAACCGATGAGGTTGGGGCGCTGGACGTAGCTGGATTCAATCCGGTGAAGTCAAAAGCCAGTGCTGAGTCATAGGCTGTGTCGCCCCAATTGTTGACGCCAAATTCGAGGTAGTACGTGCCGGTGGTGGCGATGGTAAAAGAGGACTTGATCCACCCCGTCTGTCCGCAGGTGTTGGATGAATCCCAGCAACTGCCGCTGGAGGATCCCAGTGGGGCCCATACGGTACTAGAAATATTGAAATTTACTGTATTGCCATTGTTGATGGTGGCGTCCACATCTTTTGGTAAGTTATTGTCTGTCTGCTTGTTGAGTACGTTGCCTGGCACGACATTGCCGTTCCCCGAGTGGGTGCTGCGCGCGGTGAATAGCCACGCGGCCGTGCTTTGGTTTCCGGCATCGATCAGTCGGGCCCAGGCATAGTCGTCGTAGCCGCTGCCGTCGGTTGTAATATAATCGAAATACAGGTCCAGCTTTTCGTTGGCAGCGGCTTGGAACGAACCCAGCCGAACCTTGGTGCCGTTGGTCTGGGTCCCTGAGCCCTTGCCTTGGCTCTCGAGGGCAAGCGGCGACGTGTTGTAAGTCTGATTGTAATCCCCTTCGGGTCCGGCGGTCGTGACGTAGCCGAATTGTGCATTTCCGAGCGGCGAGGTTGGCACGGTGGTGCCACCTGTGATGACGCCGGCCACCCCACTGACGCTCCAATCAACGGAGCCGAGCCCCACGTTGGCCCCATGAGCGGATGAGGCCGCTACCACTGTGATCGACACGGCAAGAGAAGCAATCGGCCTGAAAAAAGTGTTCATATTATGGTAATTTTTGGAACATATTTAAGATCTTTAAAGTGGAAGGCAATCGATTTGTGGACCGTTTGTTGCTTGCCTTGACATGGTGCGACGTGGAGGTGAAATAAAAAAAACGCATTCGTGTTTCCGAAAACAACAAATTTTCATTATGAGCAACCGTAGAAAAATGCTTCATGGAATGGCGACCGGTGTGGGTGCGCTGTTGGGCACCAGTTTGTTTCCTGACCTTGCTCAGGGCGCTGACGCGCCAGTGATTAAAATTGCCGGCGCTCCCAAACGGGTTATTTTCTTTTTGCAAAACCATGGGTTTGACCCGTTGACCTGCATCCCCAAGGAATTGAAGGAAAGTTGTGCTCTGAGCGGGCTGACGCTTGCGGAGCCGATGAAGGCTCTGGAGCCATACAAAAACCGGATGCACATCATCACCGGATTGCATGGCCGCCACACCAACCCTGGGCACAGTGCTTATTTCGGAGCGCTGGGCGCGTATCGTGGGGGGACCGGTGTGCCGCCCTCCGCCGCCACCATTGATTATGTGCTCAGCCAGGCACTGCCGCAAACGATCCTGCCGCCGCTTTGTATAGGCATGGAATCCCTCGACAGTATGAGAGCCCGACCAACCGTCGCCACATTATCGGCGGCGGGGCCGAATCAGCCGATTTTCATGCATTGTGACCCCACCATGCTTTACCAACTGCTCTTCGGCAGTATCGCCGAGGGCGCCATCAGGCAACACTACGAGGCACGTTCCCAAGTTATGCTTGAAATCGAACGCGTGGCGCAACTCAAGGGGAAAGGGCTGCCCTTGAGCGAAGGGGAACGTTACGGCAGGTATGTCAGTGGATTCCGCGATCTGAATGGATTAAATGAAAAATTATCGAAGATTTCGACTCAGCTTAAGAAGTTCGCCCCGAAACTCGATGATCGTTACACCAATCCTCAATTTGAAACTGACTGGCACGATGCCTTGTTGGATCTCGGTATCGCGGCTCTCCAAGCGAACCTGACTAACGTACTGACGATTGCTTCGGGATGCGGTGAATATTTCGGATCCTGGAAGGGCCTAGGTATCACGGAAACCGGTCATGGGCTCGGTCACATCGATCAACCCGGCAATTCCATTTGGACAAAAATCCGCCAGTACAATTGCGAGATGTTGGTCAAGCTCATGAAGGCGCTAGAGGCGACTCCGGAAGGGGCGGGATCGATGATGGACAACACCTTGATCGTCTATTCGAGCAATAATGCGGAGAAGCAGCATTCTGAGGGAGCGACTTGGCCCTTTGTGCTTCTTGGAAATGCCGGCGGTCGATTCAAAACCGGTCAATACACGCACATCAAGGAACGGCCGATCAACGATCTCTACGCGACCTTCCTGCATGGAGTGGGTTCACCCGTGGACCGTTTCAATATGGACAACAACATGGCCACGCTCCATCACAGTCGGAAGGGCCCGATTGAGGAGTTGCTGGCCTAGTGGTATGAAATCTCCCCAGCCTTTCCATGTTGCGATTGCACTTGCCTCCCTGCTTTCGACGCAAGCGGTAGCAGATGAATCTCTGGATGTTGGCGCGGCGGCCGGTTTCAAGGAGATGGTAGCCCCTTTTCTTGAAAGCTACTGCCTTGATTGCCATGACGAAGATACGCAAAAAGGCAATGTCTCATTGGAGGGGCTCAGCGATGTTTCTGTCGAAAACGCCAGTCTGTGGAAGCGAATCTGGGAACAGGTAGCGCTGAAGGAAATGCCGCCGCGGAAGCAAGCGAACCAACCGCCATTGATGGAGCGTTGGGAACTTTCGACGTGGATCACCGATGAACTGACCGCGGTGATGAAGGATAAAGGCGGGTTCATCGACCACCTGCGTCCCAGCAAGGGCAATCATCTGGATCACGATCTGCTCTTTGGACCACTGCCCCCAAACCTCGAACCCGCGTCCACGCCGGCCCGCATCTGGCGCATTCACCCGCAGGAGCAACTGGTCCGACTGAACGAGCTTGTTTGCCTGAAAAGGAAATACGATCCGGAACGTCCGGGACTTTGGACCCATGGCGATCACATTCCGTCGAACCTTGAAGGTGAGACCAAAGTGTATTTCGGTTTGGATGGTTATCTTGGCAGCTTTAACGATGCCTACAATTTTGGCGTGAGCGGGTTCCAGTCTAGTTTGTCGATGATTCGCGACCACGGACTGCGCAACTATTCTTTTTTATACACCATCAACAGCGCTGAGTCGCTGCAGATCGCTGGCATTGCAGAAAAGGTCCTCCGTTTTATGGCCTACGGCCCTGCGGCCGAGCCTTACCAATTTGCGGATGATATCGAACAGGTCTCAGGAGAGTACAGGGGGCTGAATATCATCTTTTATAAAAATGGGATTTATCGACCACTGACACCGGTCTATGAATTGATGCAGACGCCAGGTGTTAGCGACGAACGGCTTAAGGAAGTCATCACATTTCTGTTTGAGTCCCTAACGCTTCGCCCGCCGAGTGAGGCGGAGACCGCCATTTATCTGGAAATTGCCAACAAATCGATCAAGGAACTTGGCAAGGATGAGGGCGTCTTTGTCGGGTTGGTGCCGATTTTTCTTGATCGCGATGCGCTCTTTCGCCCGGAACTCTGCGAAGACGGGCAACCGGACCAGTATGGTCGTGTACCGCTGCAAGGGGATGAACTCGCCCTCGCGATCAATGCGGCTTTCTCGTATATTCGCCCAGAAAACGACCATCTGCGAACGGCATTAGCCGAGGGAAAACTGAAAACTCGCGAGGACGTCAAACGCGAAGTCACTCGCATTCTGAATGATGACAGTATTCGCAAGCCGCGAATTCTTCAGTTCTTTAGGGAATTTTTTGACTACGATCGCGCCGCCACGATCTGCAAGACCAGAGAATCTATCGAAGGACAAGGCGCTCATTATGAATCTCATCCGGCGGTCATGGGCAGTATGATTGCCAATACCGATGGTTTGATCGAGTTGATCCTGCGAGAGGACAAAGAGGTGCTCAAGGAGTTGCTGACGACCAATCGTGTGATCTATCAGCCCTATACGTCAGTGCGGGTTGCGCGCGGCATGACCACCGATATTGCTTATTTCATCAACCGAAAGAAAACGTTTGAGCCGATCAAGGTGTACAATCCGGAATGGGTTAAGAAAGGCGAGGAAGAAAAAGAACAACATGAGGTGACCAATGGGAACCAGCTCCATCACATTTTACCGAACCCCGCCCAACCGATTTATGTACGTCAGTCACAATTCGACAATGGCATTTTTCCGCCGGCTAAAGATGCGCTGAAAGCCATCACCACCGTGGACACCCGCGAACGCTTGGGCATCCTCACACACCCCATTTGGTTGATCGCGCACTCGGACGCCATGGAAAACCATGCGATTTCGCGCGGACGTTGGATTCGGGAACGTCTGCTCGGCGATGCTGTGCCGGATATTCCAGTCACGGTCGATGCCAAACTGCCGGAAGAACCCGAGTCTACTCTGCGTCAGCGAATGCGGGTCACCCGCAAGGAAGAATGCTGGCGCTGCCATCAAAAAATGGACCCTCTCGCACTGCCATTCGAAATGTACAATCATCTGGGGATGCTGCGCGACAGCGACAAAGGCCAACCCGTTGATGCCACGGGGGAAATCATCCTCAGCGGCGATCCATCGTTGGATGGACCGGTTCAAGACCCTTTGGAGATGATTCACAAACTCGCGGCCAGTGAACGGGTCAAACAAGTCTTTGTGCGCCATGTTTTTCGTTTCTGGATGGGACGCAATGAAATCCTTAACGACGCACCGATCCTGCAGGATGCTGACAAGGCCTACCGTGAAAGTAATGGTAGCATGAAGGCTTTGCTGACATCCTTGCTCACTTCCGATGCCTTTCTCTATCGAAAAGTAAAGAACTGAATCAAAGCGATCATGACGCTTATGAAGCCACCTCGAAGAACGGTTCTCCAAAAGGAATTTTCATTTCTGTCTTTGCTCGAGCTCGACCGGTAGGGTGCTGGCTCTCATGCGGTGTCGATTATTTCTCGTGACTCAGATTGCGCAACGGTCGTGCCGCGTCCCAGTGTTGGGTCAAGCGCGACACGAGTGGCAAGGCGAGTAAGCCCATCAGTGCGGCGAATGTTTTGTATGGAAAGAGCAGCGCTCCGTTGGCGTACCAAGCCTCAGGCCCCGTGAACATTGCCGGATAGGGGATTGTGGGAGGGATGTTAAAGAGCGGTTCACCGCCGCCCAAGCGCAAGACCAGCGAAATCACAAAGGCGGTGATGGAACCAATTCGATTCGCTTTTGGGTCAAAGAGTGCGCAGACTAATTGTGGAAAGAGCAGGACAAAAATCAGGTCGCTCGTGAAAAACCAAAGCGCCTGCACGCTTTGCACCTTGAGTGCCAAAACCGTCGCCATGACGCCGAGCAAGGTGATCGCGCCGCGCATCAGTCGTTTCATTTGCGCGGGCGTGAGGTTCGGCCGTAAGAGCCGATAGCAGCAATTCCACGTGAACATCGAACCCGCTGACAAAATCGACGAACTAAAACTCGAAGTCACGGCCCCGATAATGGCGCCTAAGCCGAGTAACCCGACGAGCGGCGGCACGAGGTGTTGAAAGATCGCTGGCAAGGCTCGCGCTGGTTCGCTTTGCAATTGCGCTTGCCATTCCGTTGGCCATTGGTAGCGAAAAGCCACGACGCCGAGTACAAGCGGCGGCAACGTGAACGCCACCGTCAGCAAGCCCGCCCAGATCGAATGCCATTGCGCTCTGCGGGGCGATTGGCACGAGAGAACGCGTTGGAAATAACAATTCCAGGGAATGCCGCCGAGCATGAGCATGAGACTCACATCCCACCAATTCAAAATGGATGGCAGTGACCAATTGGCATTTGCGCGGAGCGGTGGCAGGAAGGCGCTTTGATCAGGTCGCGCGGTGACGAAGCCTTGCCACGCCGCTTCCCAGCCGCCGACTGCTGCGAGTGCAAAAGGTAGCGCCGCGAGCAAGCCGAGTGCGACGAGGCCGAGTTGAAAGGCGTCGGTATATGCGACCGACCACATGCCTCCGATGGCTGTGTAAAGGGTGACGACCACGGCCGAAAGTAAAATCGCGGTGGTCAGTTTCATGCCTAACATGACGCCAAACGTCGAGCCAATGGCGACCAGCAATTCGGCGCTCCAAAAGATTTCGCCGAGCATGGCTGGCAGGAATAAAACTGCCGCCCAACGTTTGCCAAAGCGCGCTTCAAATGGGTCGATGATGGTCGTGAATTCAAGCTCGCGCATGCGTCGCGCAAAGAAAATCCCGCCGAGCAGCAGGCTGAAGCCGAAACACAAACCGCCTTGTGCGCCCAGTGTGATGCCGGTTTTGTGTGTGCCTTCGACTGTACCCAACAAATAACCGCCATCGACCCACGTCGCGGTCATCGTCAATGTAGCGATCCACAATGGCATGGCCCGCCCCGCGATCATTAAATCAGCCGCCGTGCCCGCCCGCGCCTTGCGTGAAGCCACGATACCGATGCCGAGAAAAACGGCGAACATTGTGATGACAGCAAATAAGGCCATAACGGACACAATTAAAACAGGCTGCCGGCCTGTTGTCTGAACAGATCGCTCAACTCAGCGAAATTGAGTGTTCAAGGAAAAGCTGTTGTTACGTGGTGGCTCTTATGAAACGGCCTCGGCAAGCGGTGGTCAAAAGGAATGCTCATTTTTGTCTTTGCTCGGACTCGGTTCGGAAGGGGGTTGATAGGAATTCATTCTTATTTCTTAAAAAAAACGCTGAACATCGTGGCGGGGTGAGTGATCTGGTCGGAATCAACTTGGCCAACCTCGGCTTTTGAGTCGAGTCCGAAGTCAATCAAACTGGATCACAAGAAATCTCGTGGACGCCGTTTCCAGACGTTTTGACCTCGAACTTGACGGGCAGAAAGGTTTCGATGACGCGAATGTTGGTGGTGACGTGGTCATCCGGGTTGACGGTGGTGAAGCGGCCGCCGCCGGCGAGGGCCATGGGGAGCAGGAGTTGGTCGGCGAGGTGAAGGTCGACAGCGGCATTGGATGTGAGAAAACCGTCCATCATGCGCGCGGCGCGGTGGCCGACTTTTTCGGCGGAGACTCCCATTTCGCCGAAAGCACAGGACATCGCGCGGGTATTCGTGAATCCGCACTCGATGAGGCAGGCCACACCTTGCCCTGGACCGTCTGGGAGTTGGTCGATGCGGGCGTCCTCGCAGGGCAGGATCTTGAGGGCGGCTTGGAGCATGCGTTTGGCGATGTCCGCGGAAAGGTTGCGGAAGGGAATGCGGATGCGGGTGGACTCGTGGTTTCCCCGATCGGTCAGGTCGAGGGGAGCGAGGCGGCCACTGGGCGTGATTGCGCAGGTGATCTCGCCACCGCCGGCGGGAGCGAATCCATGTTGCCGGAGTTGGGGTGCCGCATGGAATCCCATGCGTTGCAGCGCGGTTTGGTGGATACGTTCGAGAAAATCGAAGGGCGGGGCGAGCGGATTGTGGGTTCCTCCGGAGAGATGAAGGGTGCTCGGTTTGTCCGCCATGGCGAGGGCGGGCAGCAAGGTTTGCAGGAGCAAGCCGGTGCTGCCTGCTGTGCCGATAGCGAAGCGATAGTCTCCGGGTTTGATTGTTCCGGCGTGGAAGACGAGTTCGTTTGAACCGATCTCGGCCCCATCGGCTGAGCCGCCGGAGATCTCGCGCGCCGCATGCACGCAGGTGAGGTGCTGGCGCATGAGACCGGGTTTCCGGCGTTGGCCGCGGATGTGGGTCATGCGGAATGGTTTACTGGTGACTAGGGCGAGCGTGAGCGCGCTGCGGAGCATCTGCCCGCCGCCTTCGGAGCCGTCGAGTTGGAGGGTTTTCATGGGGTTAGTCGTCGGCTTCGGCTGAGTCTTTGATAACAAAGCGAGCTTGGAGCCTGGCCACGGTGGTGGCAAGACCGGCGGCTTCGACGCTGCGGAGCACTTCTGGGAAGTTCTTGTAGGCGTCCGGCGCTTCGTCGATCGGATAGGACCGGCAGTTCGTGAGGATGTCCGAGGTGTCGAACTCCGCGTCGACCGTCTTCTGGTCGAGTGTCCGTGCGGCTTGTTTGCGTCCCATTTGGCGTCCGGCACCGTGATTGACCGACCATGCGGTTTTCTCCGCACCGGCCTGGGCCACCATGACCACTGATCCGTCACGAGGGTTACCCGGCAATAGGATCGGGTGGCCGGTTTCCGCGAACGGCGTTCCGGTAAGAGAGAAATGTCCTCCTGGCACGGCGCGGGTGGCACCCTTGCGATGGACCCAGGCCTTGTGCCCCTCGACGATCTCCTCGCGGGCGATGTTGTGGGAGATGAAGTAAACGAGGTTTCCCTTCGTTCCCGGCAGGACCTCCTGGAAGGCTTCCAATACCAGTGCGTTGATGAGCAGGTGGTTCACCGTGGCGAAGTTAGATCCGAGTGCCATGTCGTCCAGATAGGCGTTTGCCTCGGGGGTTCCGAGGGGTGCATACACGAGTTTCTTATCACCGGCCGGATACGGGGTGCTCCAGGCTTCGAACTTTTTCTCGAGGTCCTTGAACTGCGCCATGGCGAGGATGTTTCCAAACCCGCGCGATCCGCAGTGGCTGAGGAACGAAACGTGGCCGTCGCGCAGACCGAAGACGTCAGCGCTGCGTCGCGCTCCGGGATCGTTGATCAGACGGGTGATCTCGCATTCTCCAAAGTGGTTTCCTCCGCCGTAAGAACCGAGTTGGGCGATTTTTTCGGCGAAGTTTTTCACGCGTTTGGTTTCGAGGATGAAATCAAGACGGGTTCGGAGCGCGTCGTGGGAACCATCATTTCCGGTGTGGAACGAGTCTTCGCAGCGCGAAGCCCAGTCGCTTGGGATTCCCAATGCCTCGCAGACCTCGGGGGAAGCCCCCTCGGTCACGGCTTTCGCTCCAAGAACGCTGTCCACATGGCGTGATTTCTTCACGCTTCTCTGGCCGCGGCCTGCACCGGTCGGAGTGCGGGCGACAATGGCCTCGATGAGCGCCCGGCGGGTCCGCTTGTCCACGATCGCGTGCTCCGGGATGTCCATCTGGAGCAGGGACATGGAACACTTGATGTCCACACCCACAGGTCCCGGATAGATATGGGTGGGGGAAACCATCACGCAGCCGATCGGCGCGCCGTATCCGGCGTGTCCGTCGGGATTGAGCACCACATCGGTGACACCTGGAGCCATGCGCGAGTTGACGGCCTGCTGGAGGCAGGTTTCGTCGAAGCCATCGCAGATGGCGCCGGTTCCGATCACGGTGATGGGTTTTCCTGCATTGTTGGGAAGTGGGATGAAGCCGGTGGCTTCGCCGGTTTTATGGATGGTTTTCATGATTGCTGGTGGATTAGATCTTGTGGGGGAGCTTCTCATCGGGCCGACCGATAGAGAAGGTGTTGCTGACGCCTTTGGCGGCTTGTTCGTTTTTGGCCTCCTTGTCGACTTGCCGGACCGCTTGGGAAACTTCTTGCTGGCGGCTTGGAGGGTGACATATCTCAATTCCGCATGCATCGTGCCAAGTGGGCTCGGGTGGGGTTGTTTCGGGTCTTTGTTTGTTGAAAATTAATGAATTACAGATTTTTTGTCGAAAAATAATCCGGACGAATCGCTTTTTTAAATGGTTGTTTTATAGATTATAAGATAAGAATTTATCCATGAAGCGAGTAGTGATCGGTATCCTTGGAACCTCTCTGGACCGCGGTGTTTCCCCAGAGCGTTGGGAGAAATGGCGGCCGACGGTTTCGCTTTTCCAGCATGAGGATTTTCTGATCGACCGGCTGGAATTGTTGCATGAGGCTGCATTTCAGGATTTGGCGGAGTGCGTGGCGGCGGACATCCGCCAGGTATCGCCGGAGACCGAGGTGAGGCGGCACGAGATCCGTTTTGGGCGGGACGCCTGGGATCTGGCGGACGTTTACGGTGCCTTGCATGACTGGGCGCGCGCCTATCCGTTTGACCGGCGGCATGAGGATTATTTGATTCACATCACTACCGGCACGCACATCGCGCAGATCTCGCTTTTTTTGCTCAACGAGTCCGGGTTTCTTCCGGGTCGGCTCATCCAGTCCGCGCCGCCCCGGGGAGGAACGCTTGGGGGGGCGAAAGGCCCCGGGCGCCATTCGATCATTGATCTGGATCTGTCGAAGTACGACGCACTGAGTACCCGGTTTGCGAAGGATCGCGAGGACGCCAGTGGCTTCCTGAAAAGCGGGATTCCCACGCGCTCGGAAGCCTTCAACCGCCTGATTGACAGGATTGAGCAAGTGGCCTTGCGATCTAAGGCTCCGATTCTTTTAACGGGGCCGACCGGTGCGGGAAAAAGCCAGCTCGCAAGGCGCATTTACGAGCTGAGGCACCAGCGTGGCGGACTGGATGGCGAGATAGTGGAGGTCAACTGCGCCACTCTCCGCGGGGACACGGCGGCCTCTGCCTTGTTTGGCCACAGGCGCGGCGCGTTCACTGGGGCCCAGGCGGATCGCCCCGGGCTTCTGCGGGAAGCGCACAAAGGGCTCTTGTTTCTCGATGAAATCGGCGAACTCGGCTTGGACGAGCAGGCGATGTTGCTGCGCGCGCTGGAGGACAAAACTTTTCTTCCGGTGGGCTCGGACAAGCCGGTGAAGAGCGATTTTCAACTGATCGCTGGCACCAATCGGGACCTGCGTGCCGCGGTGGCTGAAGGGCGGTTCCGCGAGGACCTTTTGGCGCGGATCCAGCTGTGGACCTTCTCGTTGCCCGCTCTGCGCGACCGTCGGGAGGATCTAGAACCGAATCTCGACTACGAACTCCGGCGCTTTGCGGAAACGGAGGGCCGTCAGATCTCGTTCAACAAGGAGGCGCGCGAGGCGTTTCTGTGCTTCGCGGAAGCCGACGACACGCCATGGCACGGGAATTTCCGGGATTTTAATGCGGCCATCGTCCGCATGGGCACCCTCGCTCCCCGTGGAAGAATTCGCAGCGGTGAAGTGGACGAGGAGATGGCCCGCCTCCGGGAAAGCTGGAAACGTCCGGGAGAAACGTCCCGCCCCGAGTCCGGCTTGGAGCGGTATCTATCAGAAAGTCAAATTGATGAGCTCGATGAGTTCGATCAGGTCCAGCTTGCGCACGTCGTGAGCGTCTGCCGCGAGTGCCGCAGCCTGTCGGACGCGGGGCGGCGCTTATTTTCCGCATCGCGGAAGAAGCGTGCCACGGCCAACGACGCGGACCGCCTCAGGAAGTATCTGGCGAGATGGGGGCTTGAGTATCAGAACCTGGGTGGTTGAGGGTGGTGTTGAGTCGAGCTGTCGAGCAGGTCGGGTACGCGATTCGGTCTGAGGAAATCATGGACACCCACTGAAGCGGGGGATTGATTAAGAGTTTGAGTGGGGGTCCGCGATATTCCCGATTGTCACGATGAATACAGCAGGCCTGAAATCGAAGTAACACATCAACCATCAACATCACATGAATCAGGACTGGACCAACAAGATCGTCATCGTCACCGGAGGTGGCGGAGGCATGGGGCAGGCGGCCGCGCGGCGCTTCGCCGAAGCCGGAGCAAAAACATTCGTCTTCGGACGCACCCTCGAATCACTCGAAGGAACAGCGACCTTTTCCCCCCGCATCATCCCCGTGGTCTGCGATGTGGCCGACCCCGCCAGCGTTGCCCCGGCGATGGAGGCGGTGCTGTGCCACGGTGCCCCCGAGGCCCTGATCCACACCGCCGGCATCAATACCCCCGACCGGTTTATGGCTCACCCCGATCCCGCCCGGATCGCCGGACCCGAGAGCTGGCAGCGCGTCATGGACATCAACGTGCTCGGCGTCGTGAATATGATCCAGGCGGTCGCCAAACCCATGGCTGAAATCGGCGGCGGACGTATCGTCGTCGTCTCCTCGACCGCTGGACACGGCTTCGATTCCTTTGCCGGGGTGCCCTACACCGCGAGTAAGTGGGCCGTGCACGGGCTGCTCTTCACGGCCCGTCCCCAGCTCGCTGCCCACGGCATCGTTATCTCTGAGTATGCACCGGGCGAGGCCTACACTCCGCTCGTTGAGAAACGCCCCGTTCGTCCCACCGCTGAACACTGCGACGCCATGATCCAGACGAGCGACTGCGCGGACACCCTCTTTTTTATCGCCTCACAGCCCCACAGCATGAGCGTGATTCAGCTCCCCTCCTACCAACCCTTCGGCGGCATGCCCCCGCAGATCACGGCCCCGTGGATGGAGGGGCTGGAGATCAAACCGAGAACGACGGGCTGAGACATGAGAAATGGAATAGAAATCGTGAACCCCACTGAAGTGGGGGAGTGATTGAGAGTGTGAGTGGGTGTCCGCGATTTTCTGATTCACGACCCAGGGGGGGGCTCGTCCAGAATGCGCTTTCATGTGCTGCCCGTCCACCGCTTGCCGGTGATGTGGATGCCGTGGGAGGCGAGGAGGCTGCGTCCCATCTCCTGGAGGCGTTGGCGTTCGCGCACGATCTGTGGTGCTGTCTCTTGTCCGCACATCACGGCTTGCACCGGTGATGCGGATCTGCAACTTTCACTGTATGTCCAAGAGAGCCACAGAAGACCACCGTCCACGCCGCAGCGCGAGCGCGGAATCGGCTCTGCGCGCGGAAATCGCGCGCTTATCCCGCATGACGGTTGAAGAACGGATTACTAACGCCCTGACGATGCGCAAGCGGTTCGCCTGGATCCAGTCAGAGGAACCGTCCTCACGCGCCAATGAAAAGTGAGTCATGCCGGACACCCCTGCCAACTTGAGGGTTGCGGAGCGAATCGCCGAGATCCTTGACGAATTCAAGCTCCCGGCACTCGTGATCGGTGCCGTCGCCCTAGCCGCCCATCGCTATACCCGATTCACCGAGGATATCGATATCGGCGTGCTGGCGAGTCAGGCGGAAATGCAAAGTCTGACCGGATTGTTGCAGGCGGAAGGATTCGATGCGGAGTTTCACCAACCCGATGCCGACGATCCACTCGGCGGAGTGATCGATGTATCGGGACCCTTCGGACTCGTGCAGATCATCAATTTCGAAGACCGTTTTCCAGCGATCATCCACGATGCGCTAGCCGGTGCGGATGTCCGGGTTCGTCCCGGCAGCGCCCTGCGAATCGTTCCCATACCGCAACTTGTGGCACTCAAATTATATGCAGGTGGTTTGAAATCCCATGCCGACATCGTTGAACTCCTGCGTCGCAATCCCGATGTGGATCTCGATGCGATCGGTAAAGTCTGCCGATCCTACCGGCTCCGCGGCTTTGACCGGGTGCTCGAAGATCTGTCGGGATAGGAGGCTCGGGCGGTGGGGGGATGTTGGCAAGCCCCTCCCGGAGGCCGTGGAGACGGAGGAAATTTCGACTGAGTTGAGTGAGCCGATGGCGGTGCTTGCGGAAGATCGGGCGAAGGAGTTTCCGGATGGTGAAGACGTATCGACGGTGGGGAACCGGCAGGCAGACGTGGTGAGCGATCCAACAGGCGGACTGGGTGCTCGCATGAGCGGGAGCAGATGGGTCTTGCGGAGTCCCACGGACTGCTGTGCGCGGGCCACCGGAGCGAGCAGACTGCCGAGCAGCAGGAATCCTCTGATGGAGACTAGCATCCGGGGGCCGGTGCTGGCAACGGGTGCGCGGATCATAGGCAATGGTGTCCACGTTTTGAACAAGTTCAAGCGCACCTCATCTGCCTGACCGAGAATCTTCTGCTGCTCTTACGCTACTCCCTCGAAATTCCTGAAAAACATTCGCAACGAGGCCGAAATCAAACGCCGGCAACAGCGCCTCACCAAAGCGGTTACCGAGGTCACCAAAAATGGAGGGATGGTTCCACTTCCACTGCTACTTGTCGATGACTTGACCGATTCGTATCAGGTTGCCATCGGGGTCGACGACGGCGAACTCGCGAAGGCCCCATGGTTTGTCTTCCAGAAGGTCCATGCGAGGGATGCCTGTGCGTGGCAACGTACTGGATGAACACTGGCTGTAGAAGCTTTCCACGTCTTTGACTCGGATGTAGCACCCAGTTGACGAGTCTGCGGGGACAAGCTCTCTGTGCGTGAAGAAGTGCAGCTCGACACTTCCTCGTCTTAGAATGGCATATCCGCCGTCAAACTCGTGTGCGCCACCTTCAAAGCCGAGCCGCTTGTAGAACGCGACTGTGTCGGTGACCGAGCGGCTCGGCAGGATGGGAATCGCGAGATCGTGTAGTTCGATGGACATGGGACCGTGGGTTGTGCGACGCCTAACGTCTCGGATCAGGCGACGGCGAGCGCAAGACGTTGCTGACATGACAGATAGCCTTCGAGCCGTTGCCTGCATCCGTTTTGTTCGCCCTTGGTTGGCCCGTGGTTTGATGGAGTGTAATCACGGCTCGGGAGAATGCGATGAAGAGGATGCCCACGACCTAAAGTGCCTACGATAAACGTAGGCTAGCACAAGTGGGGCAACGTAAACGGCGGCCTTGAATAAGTCCTCTGCATCAACGGAAGGAGGGTAGGAAACCCAAAAGCCAACATGGTCACCCGAACTGGCAGATGACTCGGAAACGCCATTATCACGAATCGGACCTTGGTAGCCGGGAGCAACGTATCGGAACGGCACGAATGTGTCGTAGAGCAAAAACGCGATACAGCAAAAAAACAGAATGCAGTAGAGATGGAAGATGGGGCGAAGTCTCAGAATGATAAAAGGCGTCAATGCGAGAACTCCCCAAAGAACCATAACAAGCCTCGCATAGAACTGCTTCTGTAGTGGCGGTTCATCTGCAACATACTCCCAGATCATCACGGCATAAAGTCCCCCGTAAAAAGGCAGCAGTCTGAGTAATGGGATGAGCACCCGAATCAGTGAGGCTTTGGTCGTGCTCGTCATAGAAAGTAAAAAGAGGCATTCTCGAGCTTGGGCGAACAGTGTAGTTGAACCGCAAGCGGTAATTGTCCGACAATTACCGCTTGCGGTTTTTGCAGGTAAAATCCGACCCGAAAGGAGGTGGTTGGGGATCACATTTCATGATGCAATGTAAGCGCATCCTAGAGGAGTTCCAGTCAAAATTCCTGGATGTGAAAAATATGGTTATTACATGTCCAGTGGACTTGGTGCGCCTGCGCCTGGGCGATCGAGGAGGTGAAGGTATATCATGGTGGTTTGATGGCCGCCGCCGCCGCCACCCTTCGGGCTCTCCTTCGGTAGAGTCTATCTCGCTCCGCTCGGTTCGACCGAGGGGTGGCCGAGGAGAGATTGGAGGGTGCGGATGTCTGTGCCGCTTTGGAGGAGGTGGGTGGCGAAAGAATGTCGGAAAGTGTGGCAGGCGGCTCGTTTTGG
>CAJBME010000100.1 GCA_903954065.1 uncultured bacterium | reverse complement strand
GATTTGCGAATTATTTCCGAAGATGGCGGCGCGGATGGATCAATTTTCCATTATTCGTTCGGTGGTGGGATCGACGGGCGAGCATGCGGCGGGCCAATGTTTTACGGGGCGACCGAGCCAGAATCAACCGGCGGGGGGCTGGCCGAGTATTGGATCGTATGTGTCGCGGCTCCATGGGCAGTCTGAGCCGGGGGTGCCGGCTTTTGTGGGGTTATCGCCCAAGATGGGGCATGCGCCATGGGCGGATCCGGGGAAACCAGGGTTTCTGGGGCCGGCGCATGCACCGTTCCAGCCGAATGGTGGGGGCGCGACCGACTTGGTGTTGAACAATATCACGCTCGACCGGCTGCAGGACCGTCGCGCCTTGTTGAGCAGTTTTGATTCGTTGCGGCGCGATCTTGATGCCAGCGGGATGATGGGGGCGATGGATGCTTTTCAGCAGCAGGCGATGGGAGTGCTGACTTCCAGTCGGCTGGCCGAAGCCTTGAATTTGGACCGGGAAAACCCGGCGGTGCGGGCCCGGTATGGAGGGGGTAGTATGAAATGCCGTGACGACGGCGGCCCTGAGTCGCCCGAACAATTCCTCATGGCCCGGCGCCTCGTCGAGGCCGGAGTGCGCTGTGTGACGCTGGGATTCAATCGGTGGGACTGGCATTCACGCAATTTTGGGCAAGCCCGCGAAGTCTTTCCGCAGCTGGACAATGGATTGACGGCGCTGATTGATGATCTGCATGCGTCGGGGCTCGATAAAGATGTTTCGGTCGTGGTCTGGGGGGAATTCGGCCGCACCCCGCAAGTGAATGCCGAGGGCGGGCGCGACCATTGGCCGCGGGTTTCCTGCGCGGCCCTTGCGGGCGGCGGGATGAACCACGGTCAGGTCATTGGGGCTACGGATCGACTCGGCGGCGAGCCGGCGGCTCGTCCGGTCGATTTCCAAGAAGTTTTTGCCACGCTGTACCATGCGATGGGCATCGACACGCGCACGGCGACGGTCAATGACCTGAACGGGCGGCCGCGGTATCTGGTGGATGAACAATTCCGGCCGATGTCCGAACTCGTGGGGTAACCAAGACACCAGCGATCGATTATGTTGACTTTGACCAGTGATTCCGCTTCCCCGTCGTTCTGCGACGGATTGTCTCGCCGTTCTTTTCTGAGGATTGGGGCGTTGGGGCTGGGAGGACTGAACTTTTCCCAGCTGTTGCGAGCGGAGGCCCAGCAGGGGCGTGGGAGTTCCTCGAAGGCGTTGATTTTGGTTTATCTACCTGGAGGGCCGCCGCATCAGGACATGTTTGACTTGAAGATGAATGCGCCGTCGGAAATCCGCGGTGAATTCTCTGAGATTGCGACCTCGGTGCCGGGCATTCGGATATGCGAGCATTTGCCGAAGATGGCGCGGATGGCGGACAAGCTGGCTTTTATCCGCAGTGTGGTGGGGGCCAAAGACCGTCATGAATCATTTCAGTGCGTGACGGGTCGGCTCAATGAAAACCAGCCACCGGGCGGCTGGCCGGAAATTGGTTCGGTGGTATCGCGGCTGCAAGGGGGCGCTGGGGCGGCGGTGCCGCCGTACGTCAATCTTTCCCAGAAGATGCAGCATGCCCCTTACAATCAAGGGAGAAACAGCTTTTTGGGTGTTGGGCATGGTCCGTTCATGCCCTTGGGTAGTGTGAAGGACGACATGACGTTGAATGGCATCAGCATTGAGCGGCTGGCTGACCGGCGCGCGTTGTTGCGGTCGTTTGATTCATTCCGTCGTGAGGCCGACGCATCGGGGGCAATGGTTGGGCTGGATGAATTTGAAACCCAGGCGTTCGACATCCTGACGTCATCGCGGCTGTTGAAGGCGTTGGATGTCTCCAGCGAGTCGGAAAAGATCCGGGCGTTGTATGGGAAGGGCACTGATTCGATCCAGGGCGATGCGGCGCCGCGGTTGAACCAGCAATTTTTGCTGGCGCGGCGGCTGGTGGAAGCCGGGGTGCGGGTGGTGACGTTGAGTTATAGTTTCTGGGACTGGCATGGTGAAAACTTCTCGCATGCGAAGAAGAACCTACCGGATTTTGATGAAGCCTTATCGGCGTTGGTGCAGGACCTGCATGACCGGGGGATGCAGGATGATGTGACGGTATTGGCCTGGGGCGAGTTTGGACGCTCGCCGCGGATCAATCCGGGAGGAGGGCGAGATCATTGGCCAAACGTGTCGTGCGCGCTGATGGCGGGCGGCGGCATGAAAACCGGCCAAGTGATCGGATCGACCGACCGTCTAGGCGGCGAGGCGGCCGACCGGCCGGTGCATTTTCAGGAAATCTTTGCGACAGTTTACCACAACCTCGGGCTTAATCCGAATACAACCACCATGCCAGATTTGACGGGGCGGCCGCATTACCTCGTTGATGGTGCCCACCAACCACTCAAGGAGCTTATTTCATGAAGAGGGTTCTCATATTTTTGCTGGCTCCTGGAGCCATGGCGCAGACCACGCTGCATCTGCAGACGGGTGCCTCCGACGGCCAGATGGCCGCGCTGGCCGGCCGCGACGCCACGTTGCAGCTGGTGGCTACGGCGAAGCGGCCTGACGGGCGGGAGATCGATGTAACCCGGTCGGTTCAGTGGGACGTGCAGCCGCCGTCGGTGGCGGTGCTGTCCGCGACCGGTCAGGCGACACCGCTGGCCGATGGCGTGGCCACGGTGACTGCCACCACCGATGACGGAGCCGTGGCCAGCACCCAGATTCAGGTGACCGGGGCCGAGGCGTGGCGCCGAGCAAATTTCACCCATGATATCATTCCCGTATTGACGAAATACGGCTGTAATGGCGGCGGCTGCCATGGGAAAAGCGAAGGACAGAATGGCTTTAAATTGTCCCTGCTCGGGTTTGAACCGGCTGAAGATTACGAGCATCTGGTGCATGAGGCCCGCGGTCGGCGGCTTTTTCCGGCGGCGCCCGAGAACAGCCTGCTGTTGTTGAAGGGCACTGGTGAGATGCCGCACGGGGGCGGAGCGCGCATGGAGCGCGGAACTCCCGACTACCTGACCTTGGTCAGATGGATGGAACAGGGGATGCCGGCCGGCCAGCCTGACGAACCGCATCCCGTGAGGATTGCGGTTTTCCCGTCGGAGCGGCTACTCGCGCCTGAGACGTCGCAGCAGCTGCAAGTCACGGCCCATTATTCAGATGGATCATGGCGCGACATTACGGGGATCGCGCAATTTGAGAGTGGGGCCCGCGACATGGCGGAAGTCAGTCCGGCCGGGGTAGTGACGACGGCGAAACTGACCGGTGATGCGGCGATCATGGTTCGTTATCAAGAACATGTCGGTGTTTTTCGCATGACGATCCCGTTGGGTGCCCCAGCTGGCGAATTCCCTCCGGAGCGGAATTTTATTGATACGCATGTTTTTGCGAAACTCCGGACCCTTGGCTTGCCGGTCAGTCCATTGAGTGATGATCCGACGTTTTTGCGGCGGGTCACGCTGGATCTCGCTGGGCGCCTGCCCACGGCGGCCGAAGCTGCGGGGTTTTTGGCTGATACTTCCGCGGACAAGCGGACGGCGGCCATTGACCGGCTCTTGGCGACGACCGATTACGCTGAGTATTTTGCGGGTAAGTGGGCCTCCTTGTTGCGCAACAAACGCGAAGGGGCCCCGGCCCAAGTCACGTATGCTTTTCATGGTTGGCTCCGCGATCATTTGAACCGCAATACTCCGTATGACCAGATGGTGAGCGAATTGGTTTCCGCCACGGGTAGTGCCAGCAGCAATCCGCCCGCCGCTTGGTACCGTGCGGTGACCAAACCTCAGGACCAAATGCAGGACATTGCTCAGGTCTTTGCCGGGCAGCGGCTCCAGTGCGCCCAGTGTCACCACCATCCCTACGAAAAGTGGAGCCAGCAGGATTATTATGGCTTCATGGCCTTCTTCTCGACGATCGGGCGGAAGCCCGCCGACGAGCCGGGTGAAGAAGCCGTTTTTCATCAATGGCGCGAGGCATCCGTCGAGAACCCGAAAACCCGCCAGCCAGTCAAACCTACCCCCCTCGGTGGCCAGACGCTGGTGCTCGAACCGCAGGACGATCCGCGGCCGGCCTTGGCCGCTTGGTTGACCGCTCCGGAAAATCCGTTTTTTGCGCGCATGCTGGCCAACCGCTACTGGAAACACTTTTTCCAGCGCGCGTTAGTCGAGCCTGAGGATGATTTGCGCATGACCAATCCGGCCTCTAATCCGGCATTGATCGACGGACTGGCTGATGCCTTTATCAAAAGCGGTTATGATTTGAAAGCGATGGTGCGGATGATTTGTTTGAGCAGCGCTTATCAGCTGACCAGCGAGCCGAACGAGCACAATGCCAGCGACCGTCAGAACTACAGTCGGTTTTTCCCGCGGCGGTTGCCGGCTGAGGTTTTGTTGGATGCGATTGACACGGTGACCGGAGTGCCGACGAAATTCCCCAGTCAGCCGTCCGGTTCGCGGGCGGTGGCTTTGCCAGATGATGCGTTTAATGCGACCAGTTATTTCCTGACGGTTTTCGGTCGTCCGGACAATGCGAGTGCTTGCGAGTGCGAGCGGTCGCAGGACAGCAGTTTGGCGCAGAGCCTGCATCTGTTGAACTCCAAAGGGGTGCAGGAAAAGCTGACTCATGGCGAAGGACGGGCAGCCGTGCTGGCCCGCGGGGAGCAGCCGTTGGAGGCGCGTTTGGGGCAGTTGTTTCTGACCGCCTACGGCCGCCCGCCAACGCCCGCCGAGACGACGCAGGCCCAGGAGTATTTGGCCGCCCGCCAAGGGAGTGTCGCTGCTTGGGAGGACTTGATCTGGGCGCTGATCAATTCCAAAGAATTCCTTTTTAATCACTGAGATGTCACCATTTTTTTCGGGCCGGGTTGGACTGGTCCTTGCTGCCTGCGGGGCTGGTTTGACCGTGGCCACGGCCCAGCTGCCAACGGCTCGTCTCGATGCGCTGTCACCTCGCGGCGGCGGGGTCGGTCGCGAGGTGGAGGTCACGCTGCAGGGAGTTGATCTGGACGATGCGAGTTCGCTCGTGTTTTCCCATCCGGGATTAACGGCGACCCTGATCGAGGCCGGGCGATTTAAGGTGACCATTGGCGAAAATGTGCCGACCGGTGGCCATGAAGTGCGGGCGGTCGGACGTTTCGGGGTCTCGACCAGCACCATGCTGGTGGTCGGGTCGCTGCCGGAAATCGTCGAGCCAGCGGGAAATTCGGTGCGGGCGACCGCCCCGGTGGTTTCCTTTCCTGCGACCATTAACGGTGTGGCCGACGCGGATGCTTCAGATTTTTTCCGCATTGCGGCTGTCAAAGGACAGAAGGTGTATCTCGATTGCGCGGCGCAGCGGATTGATGCCCCGTTGCATGCGGTCCTCAGTGTGCGCGACCCGGCTGGAGTGGAAATCCAGCGAGCGCAGCGCACGCTCGACCGCGATCCAGTGACGGAATTTATACCATCGGTCGATGGCGAGTACACGATCGAGCTGCATGACGCGACGTGGCGCGGCGGACCGGCATTTGCTTACCGGCTGACGGTATCGACGGAGCAGGCGGCGGCGGTATTGCCGTCGTCGACGCCACTGGCTGGCGCGCTGCTGGTGCCGGCGTCTGGTACGGCGGTGGAGGAAGTTGAGCCGAACGACGACGCGGCGGCGGCTTTGCCGCTGGCGGTGCCGTTGGAGGTCGCGGGGCGGCTGGATCGCGACTGGTATACTTTTACCAGTGACGTAGCGCGTTCGCTGGTGGTGGAAGTGATCAGCCAGCGGGTGGGCGCACCTTCGGACCCGGTCATGGTGATCAGCAAGGTGGCCGCTGGGGCCGCTGGGCCGGCGGCTGTGGTCGGGGAATTTGATGATGCGCCAGGGGTGGGAGGGACTGAGCGGTTCCGGCTTGGGACTCGTGATCCGGTGGCTCGGCTAGAGGCTGAAGCGGGTGTGACGTACCGGATTTTTATTACGGATCGATTTAATTCGGGCGCCCGTTACCGGCTGGTGGTGCGCGATCCGCGTCCTGATTTCCAAGTGTTGGCCATGCCCGAGAGTCCGGTGACGGATGGCAAGGCCTTGATGCGATGGACAGTGGTGTTGCGCCGGCAGGGCACGGCGGCGCTGGCGTTGGCGGTGGTGCGGACCGATGGTTTTGACGAGACGGTGGTGATCCGGGCTGGGGGCCTGCCGGCTGGAGTGACGGCGGCGGATTGTGTCATTCCACCGGGGCAGTCGTCTGGTCTCATGGTTTTGCGAGCGGCGGCGGATGCGGCTCCGTGGACGGGGCCACTCATTTTGACGGCGGAAGCGGGGGCGGTGACGCGACCCGTTCGCGAAGTGGTTTCGCGCTGGAGTGTGGCGGATGCGGCGGCTGAGCGGGTCGATCTGCGGCTGGGTGTGGACGGCCTCCGGATGGCGGTCATTGAGGCTGGCGGGGTGCCGCTGCAGACGCAGCTGGCCGGCGATGGCGCCACGTTAGAAACCTCCCTTGGAGCCACCCTCGAAGTGCCGGTCAGTTTCGTTCGTGATGCCAGCCACAAAGGATTTAAAGGCGAATGGGAGGCGGCTCTCTGGGGGCTTCCCGGCCAGCGCGCTTGGCAGCCCGCAAAACCGGCGGCCGATGCCGCGGAAGCGAAACTCACCCTCAGCCTGACCAAAAAAGATGGAAATCAGTTTGTCCCGGGTACGTGGACGCTGTTCGCCGCCACCCGCGGCACCGTCCAGTGGCAGCCAGATGATAAAGTGCCGGTTCGCGAATTGCGAGACGCCAGTTTTTCAACGCCCGTGCGAGTGAAAATCGATTCCTCGCCGGTGGTGATATCGGCTCCGGACGAAAGTGTGGTTGGGCCTGGGGGCACGGTGTCGCTGGCGATTAAGCTGGACCGTCGGTTTGGATTTGCTGAAGCGGTGGATGTGTCGTTGCAGCTGCCGGCGGGAGTGACCGCCTTGAAGGCGCCGGTGCTTTCGATGGCCAAAGATGTGGCTGACGGGGTGCTGGTGGTGGAGGCAGCGGCCGGTACGGCGGCGGGCCGCCATGAGTGCCGCATTGAGGCCAAGTGCCAGTGGAATGGCGAAGAGTTAATCTCCCGCCGGAACGTCATCATCGAGATCAAACCATGAAATTATTGTTTTTGTTCAGTCTGGCCTCCGCGGTTGCCACGGCCTCCGCGGCCTTGCCGGTCGCCGATCTGAAGCGCGACACCCCGGTCGATTTTGCCAAAGACTTGTATCCCGTTCTGAAGAAGAATTGTTTGGCGTGTCACAATACGACCAAGGCCAAAGGCGGTTTGAATCTCGAGTCACCGGCGGCGATTTTGCAGGGGGGTGACACCGGGCCGGCGGCGGTGGCGGGCCGGAGTAGTGAGAGTCTGCTTTTCCAAACGGCTTCTCATCAGGAGGATCCGGTGATGCCGCCTGCGGGCAACAAGGTGAATGCGGTCAATTTGACGCCGGCTGAGCTGGCGTTGTTGCAGTTGTGGATTGACCAGGGAGCGACGGGCGGTGGGGCGGCGGCGGCGGCGGAGATTGTCTGGCGCGGATTTCCGGCGCAGGCGGCTCCGGTGTCGGCGGCGGCGGTGTCGCCTGCTGGAACGCTGGTGGCGGCGGCGCGTGGCAACCAAGTGGCGGTGACGGAGGTGGCCACTGGGGTGTCGCTTGGGTTTTTGAGTGATCCCGCTCTGGCGGAGCAGGAGATCTATCGTGGCCGTCCGGTGGCGGATCGGGATGCAGTGATGGCGGTGGCTTTTGGTGCGGACGACGTGTTGGCCACGGGTGGATACCGGACCACGCGGGTGTGGCGCCGGTCGCCGCTAGCGCCGGTCCGGGAGAGCGTGAGCTTGGTCGAAGCGGCCGTCAGCGTGTCGGTGGCTGGAACGATGGCGGCGGCCGGGGATGCCGCGGGGCGGGTCTGGCTGTGGGATACGTCCGCGGCGACACCGGAAGTGACAGAATTAAAAGATCACGTGGCCCCCGTCAGAGGGCTGGCTTTTTCGCCGGACGGCCGGTTCCTCGTCTCGGCTGCCGACGACCGCAGCGTGCGCGTGTGGTCGGTCTCTGAGAAAAAGAGTGTGTTTCAAGCCGAGTCGGCCTCGCCGGTAAGCTCGTTGGTCTTTTTGCAATCTGGCGCGCTGTTGGCGGCCACCGGGGCGGACGGGGTACTGCGAGTCCATCCCTTTACGCCCGAGGCGCCGCCTTCCGGGGTGATCACGCTGCGTGAGGTGCCATTGGGCGACAAGGCTCCTGCTTTTGTGGCCAGTCTTGATCCCGCCGGGACCCAAGTCGCCTGGGGGACTGGAGATGCCGTGATTAAGGTGCTCGACGTCGCCACCGGCCAGCCAGTCCGCGATGTCACCTGCGAGCATCCCAACCAGCCGCTGATCGACCGCGCGGATCGCCAGAAGCTGGCCGCTCAGCGGCAGCTCGATGGCCGAACGACCCGGGTGACGGCTGCGATGGAAGCCGCTAAAAAAGAAAGTGAAGCCGTGCGCGCCGCCCATGACACCATGGAGAAATCGCGGGCCGAATGGCAGCGGAAACTCGCCGCCGCGAGCACAGCGGCTGACGCCGCTCGCTCCCAGCCCGATGATGCCCCACGCAAAGAAGCCGCGCAAAAATCCACTGCCGAAGCCCAGACCGCAGAACGCGCATTCATTAATGCCCGCGCCAATGCCGAACTCTCCGTGCGCTTGGCTGCCCAAGCGCTGAATACGCACATCGCTGCCGAAGCGGCCCAGACCGCCGCCACAACCAGTCTGGCCGAAGCCGCGGCGGCGCTCGAAGCCGCCCAGAAACCAGCTCCGTTTCCAGCGGTCCGCTCGGTCGTCGTCCTCTCCGACCGCCGGGCCATCTTGCTCGCGCTCGAAGGCGGGCGGGCTCAGTGGCACAGTCTGGAGACCGGGGCGTTGACGGATGCGGCTGAACTGACCTCTTCCGTGATGGCTTCGCAGGGCGGGCAGTTGCTGGCGCAACGACCAGACTTCAAATGGGTCGTGCTGCCTGAGCATCGGCCGTGGCGACTCGAGCGCACGCTGGGGGCATTCGATGATCCCTCGACTTTCAGTGACCGGGTGACCTCACTGGATTTTTCATCAGACGGGAGATTACTGGCGGTCGGCGGCGGCATTCCTTCTCGCGGGGGCGAGGTCACAGTTTGGAATGTTCAAGACGGTTCGCTGGCGCTCACGCTGAAAGACCCGCATTCTGACACGGTGAATTCGGTGGCCTTTTCCCCGGATGACTCGTTGCTGGCCACGGCTGGCAGTGATCGATGGGCCCGGGTGTTTCGGGTGGCGGATGGCGAGCGTGTGACATCTTTTGAAGGTCATGCGGGCCACGTCTTGAGTGTTGCTTGGCGTGCTGACGGACTGGCGCTGGCGACCGGCGGTGCTGACAAGTCATTGAGAACGTGGGATGTGCTTGAGGCCAAACAAGTGGGTAACAACACCTCCTTTGGCAAAGAAGTGAGTGCGGTCGGCTGGCTGGGCGCGGGTGACACCGTGGTCAGTGCCAGTGGTGACGCCACGGTCAGGTTCAATGAAGACCGGCTTCCGGGGGCCCGCGGATTTGCCTTCTGCGCCGCCACCGATCACCTCGGCCGACTGGTCGCCGTGGGCGGGGAAGACGGTGTCCTCCGCGTCTGGATGGCCGCAGAGAAAAAACTGTTTCGCGAGTTTGGTCCCGTGCCTTGAGGCGGTCGGCCGGGTTGCCGTCGCCCGTCGCCCTAAGTCGCCGTCACCTATCGGCGATTGGGGGCTCAGTTTTCTTTTTAGGCTTACAGGCGAGCGTAGTAGGGGGCCAGACGGTGGGCGTGTTCGTCGTAGGCGGCCTCAAAGAGTTCGGTGGCCCTTTCTGGGCCGACGAGGACGCCGGCGGTCAGGACTTTGGGCGGGTGGCCGGCGGCGGTCAGGCGTGCGGCCACCTCGGCTTTGATGGCATTAACCAGCAGGCAGCCGCCGATGGTGGAGCCTGGAGCGACAGGGGTGGGTAAGCCGTCGATGTGGACCATGGCGTCACCCACAGGTGCGCCGGTATCGAGAACGATCGTGGAGAAATCCATCAATTTTTTCCCCTCTGGATGGCGGCTAGTGCTGGCTTCGGCGTGGGCGCGCGAGACGAGGCCGACGACTTTTACGTGGCGGCGCTGGAATTCGGCCGCCATTTCCACGGGAACGATGTTGCAGCCACCGGAGGAGATGATGAGAGCGCTGTCGGTCGGTTGCAGGGCGAAGTTGCGGAGGATGCGGGGGGCTAGCCCGCTGACGTTTTCGAGAAACATGGCCTGCCGCTGGCCATTGGCGCCGACGACGAGGTTGTGAAATGTGAGCGAGAGTTCGACGATGGGATTGAACCCGGGAAACGAGCCATACCGGGGCCACATTTCTTCGACCATGATGCGCGAGTGCCCTGATCCAAACACGTGGACCATACCGCCGGCCAGAATGGTGGCGGCGAAGAGGTCGGCGGTCTGGGCGATCAATGGCAGCTGCGATTCGACCGTGTTGATGAGGTCGCGGGATTTTTCAAGATAGCGGGCGGCAGGGGACGATGAATTCATCTTTGATATTGAATGTGTTGAGTGTGAAAAATTTCTAGCTGATACAGCCGAGGTTTTCCGCGGTGGTGGCGGGTGGAAGGGTGTTGAAGGCGGCTCCATAGGCGCCGGCCCAGTTGCCGAGTGCGGCCTTGCGGATTTCCACGCCTTGTCCATGTGGGCGCCATTCCATGCCGGCGAGAGCGGCCCGCAACGGGACGAAGAGGAAGTCATCGAGTTCGGCGATGCCGCCACCGATGACGATGATTTCCGGATCTAGGGCGCAGATCAAACCGGCGAGGTGGGCGGCTAGGGCATGGACTGATTCATCCCATACCGCTTGGGCCGCGGCATCTCCTTGCTGCGCCGCGTCCGCCAGATCCCGGGTCATGGTAAACCGTCCGCCCGTGCGTTCGCTGACGGTGGCATTGCCGATCGCCACTTCAATGCCCCCGGGCGTGCCAGCAATCGTGGGTGGGCCGTGGTGATCCACAGTCATGTGCCCAAGGTGCCCCGCCCGTCCCAGATGACCGCGCAGCAGCCGGCCGTCGCAAATAATCGCCCCACCCACACCCGTGCCCAGAGTGAGCAGGATCACGTCCCTCCGGCCGCGCGCCGCACCCTGCCACACTTCGCCCAATAAGGCCGCATGCGCATCATTCAGCACCGGCACCGGCTCGCGGCAGGACAACGCCTGCTGCCAGTGTAGGTTTTCCAAACCGCGCAGACGGCCCGGCATGAACGCCACATGCGTGCCGTCCCGCGCCGCCAGCCCCGGCGCCGCTACTCCCGCCCGCTGCGGCGGAACTCCGCCGAAATCCTGCGTTAAACTCAACATGGCCGCCCGGATCTCGTCCAGAAAGGCCGGTCCGCCCGCCGAGACGTCGCCATCCCTCGTCGGAGCGAGTCGACTCGCCAGCAGCTGGCCGGTCAATGAAAAAGCCCCGCACTTGATGCCAGTGCCTCCGAGATCGATGCCCAAAATCCAATTCATATAATGCGTCCTCGGGAATCAAGACGCCGGATGCCGCGGCGTCCACTCGGGAATAAAGCGACAGGCATCGGATTTAAGCAACGGGTTGATCGGGGGCCGACCGGAACGGGACGGCGATCAGTGACGGGAAAGGCGGCCTCATGACAGAAAAAAAGCCGCTCCCGAGCGACGGAAGCGGCTTGATGACAACGAGTGTGGGACCGGGATGGCTTGGTACCGCGCGACCAGATGACTTTGCCGCGCAATGACTTGTGAATCCAAGCCTCTAATTTCCCGATGCACCGATCCCCGATACTTATTCGGCGGCGGCTTCGGCGGCCGGGGCGGCGGCAGCAGCAGCAGCGGCAGCGGCCGCAGCGGCTGTCGAGACGACGGCATTGGCGGCGGCCACGGTATTGGCCCGGCCCACGCCTTTGACCTTGGTGGCGCTTTTGCCGACGCGGTCGCGCAGGTAGTACAGTTTGCTGCGGCGGACGCGGCCCTGGCTGATAATTTCAATCCGGTCAACGGCCGGGCTGTGCAATGGGAAAACCCTTTCCACGCCTTCGCCGTAGCTGATTTTGCGGACCGTGAAGCTGGCGTTCAAGCCGGTCCCACGACGGGCCAGAACAATGCCTTGGAACGCCTGCAGACGCTCCTTGCCACCTTCAATGACCTTGGTATGCACTTTGATAGTGTCACCCACGCGGAACGGGGTGACCGCTTTCTTCATGTGCTCTTTTTCGATTTTCTCGAGGATGTCGCGGGCGATCATGGCGGCTCAGGGTAAAAACATTGCGTCCCACCGGATTTGGCGGGCATGAGTCTTAAGCTCGTTTTGCGCGGTGTGCAAAAGGAAATTTTCTCGTTGGCGGGATCGATGGATCCGATAGCCTGATTTATGACGTCTTTTCTGCGGTTTTGGCTTTTTTTACTGTGTTTTTGCCCTGTTGGGTTGTGGGCGGTGGAAATTGTGGCCGGGCCAAAACCTATTTCAAGCCCGGTCGTCGCGGGTATTTTGACCGACAGCCAGGCCGTCTGGTGCGGCTTAAACCCGACCCTGCCACCCCCTCGGCGGCAAAATAATCGACCATTCTTCGGCAGACTCCACCCCCGTAGCACAAATTTTTAGTGGACATCCGCGGAACCTCCTTCAAGAACACCATTCTCCTGTTACATATCGTCACGATTCTTTCGTCCACCTCTTCGTCACCACACCGCCTTTTCCCCACGCCATGGCCGTCGGCTTTATCTGTCCTGTCTGCGATTATCCAAAACTGAGTGAACCACCCCGGAGCGAGTTCGGAGGTGGATCGTTTGAAATTTGCCCGTCCTGCGGGTTCCAATTTGGCGTCAACGATGACGACGAGGGCATCTCCTATGAAACGTGGCGCCGCCGCTGGGAGGCGGCCGGCATGCCGTGGAAAAGCGCCGCTCTGAAACAACCCGCCACTTGGAAACCCGTCGCTAAACACGTCGCCCCCGGCGGAGCCGCCCTGCGCCGCCCAGGCGAAAGCGCCGCCCAAGCGCAAACCCGCGACGACGCCGAAGAAACCGCCGCGGCCACCACACCTTCGGCCAAGCCTGAGCCCACGCCTGAGGCCAAGCCAGCGAGTAAGGCAGCCGCGAAAAAACCCGCCGCAGCGGCCCAAAAAACCGCGGCGAAACCCGCAGCCAAAAAGGCTAAAACCGCCAAAAAATCGAGCGGCAGCTAAGACAGTTTTTTGCCGTCCGAGGGATTGGCTGAGACTGGCTAAGAGTCATCGGCCCGGGCGGTCCCACGTTGGTGGTTCTGCTCAGGCGGTTCCGGACTGGGGGCTGCTTTCCGGCGTTCACCCTCGGATTTGGCCTTGGCCACGAATGAGGTATTTGTAGCTGGTCAGTTCGGGCAGCGCCATCGGTCCGCGCGCATGCAGTTTGTCGGTGGAAATGCCGATTTCTGCGCCGAAGCCGAATTCTTCGCCGTCATTGAACCGGCTGCTGGCATTCCAAAAACAGCATGCGCTGTCCACGCTGGCGAGGAAATGTTCGGCCCGGGGCGCGTCTTCGGTCACAATGACATCGCTGTGTTTGGACCCGTGTTGGTTGATGTGGTCGATCGCTTCGTCCACTGATCCCACGGTTTTTGCCGCGAGGATGAGGTCGAGGTATTCGGTGTCCCAGTCGGCTGGGGTGGCGGGTTCAATGGTGGCGCCGGCGGGATCGGTGATGAGAGCGAGTAAATCGGGAGAGGCCCGCAGGGTGACGCTGGCGGCGGCGAGCGCAGGCAGTAGTTTGGGGAGTAGGGCCTGGGCCACACTTTCGTGGATCAATGCTGTTTCGAGCGAGTTGCAGGCGCTTGGTTTTTGCGCTTTGCCATTGACAATCAAGCGCACAGCCATGTCCAAGTCGGCTGCAGCATCCACGTATAAATGACAGACGCCATCGTAATGCTTGATCACGGGCATGCGAGCGAGTGAGACCACAGTCTCGATCAACCCTTTGCCGCCCCGCGGAATAATCAGGTCCAGATATTGGTTCATCCCGCACAGGAGTCGCACCGCTTCACGGTCGGTCGTAGGCACCAGCTGAAGGCAGTCCGGCGGCATGCCCGCCCGCTCGCCGCCCGCGGCCAAGGCGTCCGCAATCGCCACATTCGAGTGCACCGATTCCTTGCCTCCTCGCAAAATGGTCGCATTGCCGCTCTTGAAACACAACGCCGCTGCATCACTGGTCACATTCGGCCGCGCTTCGTAAATGATGCCAATGACCCCGATAGGGACACGCTTTTTCTCGATCCGCAGGCCGTTGGGTCGACTCCATGAGGACAATACCTCACCCACCGGATCCGGTAGTGAGGCCACTTGCCGCACGCCGTCCGCCATCGCCCGCAGACGCTTGGAATCGAGAAATAATCGATCCTGAATCGCCGACGTGAGGCCGTTGGCTGCGGCAGCCTCCATGTCCAAGGCATTGGCCGCCAAGATGGCGGTTTCACGCGCCACTAATTCCTCCGCCATCGCCAGCAAAATGGCATTTTTCTGACTGGCTGGCACCAAGGCGAGGGCGAGCGCGGCCGTGCGGGCGCGGGCGCCCATTTGCAGGAGATCGGATTCAAGGGACATCAGTCCTTACCGAAGCCTGTTCTGGGCGGCGCGTCCAGATTTTACCTGCGTTGTCTTGCGTCCGGCTCCGATGAGGCGGCGGGTTGTGCGGTGACTGCGGGTTGCGTCGTTGTTGATTTGTTCGATGGTGGAGTGATGACATCTGCTTTGATCGTGGCTGCTGGGTCGAGCCGGCGCATGGGATTTGACAAGCTGGCGGCGCCCTTGGCTGGGTGCTCGGTTTTGGAGCGTGCGGTGCGGGCGCTGGCTGGATCGGGTGAATTTGGCGAGGTGATTTTGGTGATGGGGCGTGACCGTTGGGACGAGGTGTGTGGCTGGGTGGCGGTAGTGGCGGCGGAGATGCAGGTGTCGGTGCGGTGGGCGCCGGGCGGGGCGGAGCGGTCGGATTCGGTGGCTTCGGGTTTGGCGGCCATGTCTCCGGAGGCGGTCTTGGTGGCGGTTCATGACGGGGCCCGGCCGCTGGTCAGCGCGGAGGATGTGCGCCGGGTCGTAGCCGCGGCCCGCGTGTCGGGGGCGGCTGCGCTCGCTCATCCGGTGGTTGAAACCGTGAAGCGGGCGGATGCCGCGGGCTGTGTCACTGGCAGCGTCGAGCGCGAGGGCTTGTGGGCCATGGAAACACCACAGGTATTCCAAACGTCATGGCTGCGGGAGGCTATTGCCGCCGCGCGCGCCCGCGGCGAAAACCCCACCGATGACGTCACCGCGGTGCAGGCGGCGGGGTGTCCCGTCCAGCTGGTCGCTTCGACCACCCCTAATCTGAAAATCACCCATGCGCAGGACCTGGCGCTGGCCGCCAGCCTGCTGTCCATCCACGGCGAGGTGGCCGAGCAGCCTCGCTCATGAGCGGCGGCGCGTCGCGGTCGGTCGCGGTCGGTCGCGGTCGGTCGCGGCCGGTTTATCGTTTCTTTGGTGGTGTCGTGGAGGATCTGCGTGCACGCTGGGTGATGGTGACTCGACGATCATTTCTTTGTTCTACGGCGGCGGCGGCGCTATCGGTTCGGTCTGGGGCGGCGGCGGAGGGGCTTTATGTCGAGCAGGTGGCTAGGGCGCGGGAGTTTCTGGCTGGTTTGTTTGATCCGGCGCTTGGGTTATTGCCCGAGTTCCGTGGCAGTCCGACCTACTGGCTGTATCATGACAACTATTTGGCGGCGGCGGTGATGAAGCGGTCGCATCCTGAGATGTCGGCTAAAATTGGGGCGGCTATTCGCCGGTATGGGGTGACGGAGTCGGGAAAAATCGAGATTGTGCTGGGGGAATCTAAGTCGCCGCTGCCTTTTCGTCGGTATGAGTTGATTGAGGTTGGGCGTGACGGGGACAAGGTGATCAAGACGGAGGTGGTCAAGCCGGAGCTTTTTCCGGGGTGGGAGCCGTATGCGGATCTGCTGGTGTTGGCGTCGATGGCGGAGGGTGACCGGCAGGTGGCGGAGGGGTATTTTGCGGCGGCGCGGAAGATGTGGGACGGTCATGGCTTTGCCGATGTCGTGGTGCCGGGGGCCGGGCGATATGCGACGTACAAGCTGGCGCTGGCGCTGCATGCGGCTCGTCGGCGGGAATTTGATTTTCCGGAAGCGGAGGCCGTGCGCACCCAGATGCTGGGCCGCCAGCAAGCGGATGGCGGCTTCATTACGGATTATACCAAAGACGGGAAAAATCTGGGTTTCGCCAACGTGGAAACCACCTCGCTGTGCCTGCTCTCCTTGGAATAAACCGAAAAATCCCCCATCTGGCTGCGGAAAACAAGACGGCACGGCCGGTTGCCGCCGCCTGTGTAATTTACAACCGGTCAGGAGCCATTATACTCCTCTCTGGCCCGTCCGGCCCCGCTCCTATGTTTCTGCGATCTCTTCAATTTAGTGCGCTTGCTTTTTTGCTGGGGGCGTCGATGACCGTGCCTCCGCTGGCCGCTCAGCAAAACCCTGGGTCATATGATGTGGAAGGGGTTTATCTTAAAGGATTTATGATGGTGCAGGAGGCGGAAAAGCTCGAGCGCCAGGGGAATTACGCCGGGGCGTATTTTAAATACAAAGAAGCGAACGAAGTCTTTGATTCTGTGGCCCGTGGGTATCCCGACTGGCAGGCGAGCATGGTGAATTACCGCCGCAATCTGGTGCGCCGGAACATGGAGCAGGCCCGCCAGAAAGAACGGGCGCGGCGCGAAGAACGATCGGGAGCAGGTGGCACCCCTGGAGGAACCGAGCTGCTGCCCAATGTGGATGAATCCGGAGCCCCTTTCTCCGAGGCCACTCCGCCCCCACCCGCCACCGTGCGTCCCACCGTGCCAGCGACTCCAGCCGCCGGTGGCCTCGACCGCCAAATCGGCCAGATGGACCAACGGCTCCAAGGGTTTAACACCCAAAGCGCCGAATTGCAGCAGCGCCTCCAAGCCAGAGAAGCGGAACTCTTCGAGGTGAATCAAAAACTCCTCGCCAGTAAACGCGAGATCAACGCCGCCCTGCAAAAACAAATTGAACTGCAAAACTTGGTCGATACCGCCTCGGTCAAACGGGATCGCGAGGTGGCCTCGCTGACAAAACAACTGGAGGCCGCCACGGCCGCCCTCGAGCAGGCAAGTCAGTCGCAGAATGAGGCGACCACGAAGATCGATGGGTTGCTGCAGGAATTGTCCGCGGCACGTCAGACCATGACGCAGCTGGGTAAGGAGCGGGATGAGCTGGCGGCGGAGAAGAACCAATTGTTGGCGCTGGTCCAGGGCAAAGACGGTCTGGCTGCGGCCGAGGCGTTATTGGATGAAAACAAGCGACTCAAGCGGCAGCTGGACGAGGCCAATGCCAAGGTGGCGACGTTGTCGACGGACAAGGAATCTGCCGTGAAGGAAGCGGTGGCGCTGCGCGAGCAGATTGCCGCGGTGCGTGACGAACTCGATCGCAGTAAAGAGGAAAATGAGGCGTATCGCCAGCAAATTGCCGGACTGCGCACCAAGTTGGAGGCGGCGACCGACCAGCTAGTGGACGCTACTCCGATGACCAAGGACGATTCGGAACTGGCGGGCGAAAACCGCATGCTCCGGAAAATGATTGTCGATCAGCTTAAGCATCAGACATTTCGCGAAGAGAAAAAGCGACTGGCTCTGGAGCAGCTGGCCAAACTGCAAATCAGCAATGAAGAATTGCTGGGCACCTTGGATCAGATTGCCGCGCCTCCGCCTACGTTGTCGCCGGAAGAGACGCAGCGGATTCAAGACCCGGTGATTGCGAGCTTCATGGAGAACCAAGGAGTGGAGGGTACCATCATTGCGCGCGCTGAAGACGGGGCGGGAGCACCGGCCACCGCAGCAGAGGCGGGCGGTGATCCGGCTGGCGAGGAGGGGGAGCGTCCCGCTCGTCCGGTGCGCGGATTGCAGTCGCTGAGCGACGACCTCAAGACGGTGGCTGAAGCTGGACTTGGGTCGTTTGCCCGCGGTCGGTACTGGGAGTCGCGCCGCGCCTTCCAGACGATTCTCCGTGAAGACCCGACGAACTTGTTTGGATTGAGCAATCTCGCTGTGACTCAGGTCAAACAGCAGGATTTTGCTGGGGCGGAAAAAACGCTGAAAAAGGCCCTAGCCTACAGCGAGCAGGACGCATTCTGCCACTACCTTCTCGGAGTGGTGGGGTACCGCCAAGGACAGTTGGAAGAAGCTGAGCGCAGTCTGATCAATGCGCTGCAGCTCGACCCAAAAAATGCCCGCGCGTTTTTCACCCTCGGCTGCGTGCAAAATAAGCGCGGCGATCTGGAGAAGGCACGGGACGCATTCACCGCCGCCGTCGGGCTGGAGCCGGCTTACGCCGATGCTCATTACAACCTCGCCGTCATCTTCGCCAATGCCGGGGATTTGGAAAAGGCCGCTGGCCATTATCAGTCAGCCATGGGGCAGGGGGCTTCCCGCGATCCGGCCCTCGAACAGGTGCTCGGCGTATCCGACACGCCTGCTCCTACTACTGCTCCTACACCTGCACCCGCCGCTGCCGCCGCTGCCGCCATTCCCCCGGCTCCAGAGGTTGAGACTGATTGACATACGCCTGCTCTTCGCCAGTCATGACCCCTCGCCGTTCCTCGGGCCATCCCCGCCTATCGACTGATCCCACCTCCGCAGCGCCTCAGCGGCCTGTCTCCTCGGGGCCACGGCAGACTGCCGACGTCGCGGCGTTCCTGCTTCATCCCTGACCGACCGTCATTCCCTTGCAAATCATCACGCTGTCCTGCCTCCTGTTGTTTCTTCTCGTGCTGGGCGGGTGGGTTTTTGACCGCTGGCAGCGTCGCCGTCGTGGTATGCGGGTGCGCGCGGTTGGTTTTCCTCTTCGCTGGGTGCCATTGGTCGAGCGTGGTCTGCCGGTGTACCAGTCGTTGCCGCATGACTTGCGCGAAGGATTGCAGGAGAAAGCATTTTTTAAAATCAACGATCTGGTCATCACGGGGCCGGGCGGGGTGGACGAGGTGACGGAAGAGATGCGTGTCAGTGTGGGGGCGCATATTGGTTTGCTGCAGGCGAGGTTGCGCATTCCTCCGGTGCCATCGATCCGGCAGGTAGTCATTGGTCCGCGGGCGGCCTTAGTGGCGGCGGAAGCGGCCATGGATGGGCCTTGGTCGCCGGGCACGCTGTTGCTGGCGTGGGAGCCTGAGATCGGGGCGGGGAGGAGTTTTGCTGACGAGCAGAATGACGTTTTGATGGGTCACTGGCGTCGATTGAGCGGGGCGGGGAGCGGCGGCGCGGCGCGCGACGGTGATCTGTTGGGTGATGAGCACTTGTATTTTGCCGGCTGGGCGGTCTCGCTCTGGCACGACCTGCCCGAGTGCCAGCGGGCTGCCTGCACCTACGCGCCAGAACTCGCCGGTCAGCCTGAGTATTTTGCCGCCGCTACCGAGGCGTTTTTGCGACGTCCCTCCTCATTGCGGGCCGCGGCTCCATCCGTCTCTGCGGCATTGGCGCATTTTTACCTTTATGACCCTTCGCGATGGAATCGTGGGGTCAGAGCGCCGACGGCGTGACCAGTGGCGGGTGGCGGGCGGCGGGCGGTGTATCCCAGTGCTCAGTCGGGTGACGGCAGCGCGCGGATGATTTCATCCACCCGCAGGCCAAATCCTGGGCCGCGAACGGAAGAAAGGTCGATCTCGCTCTGTCGGCGGCGATACAAGCCGGCGTGGACGGCGGCTTCGGGGGCCGAGGCCTCTGGGTAGAATTGCATCGAGTTGGTCTCGACCCCGGCGATGGTGGGGGCGTGAGCGGCGAGCAGGCAGTGAGGGATTTGCGCCAGCATGGGATTGGTCAGGTCCTGCACCATCAGGGTCATGCCGTGCGCTTGCGCCCAGCACAGGCTCAGCAGTGCGCCGGTCTGGGTTTTGCATGTTTTCAACGCCACGCCGGTCCATCCCAGTTCGCGTCCGCGCCGGACTTGCCGCCAGTCGTGGGCGCTTTCGTCGAGAAAGAGAGGGCAGCGCGCACTCACGGCGTGGACCGCGATAGGATGTTCGTCGAGTTCATACGGAAACGGTTGCTCCACATAAAGAAGCATGGCGAAAATCCGTGGCTCTTCATCGCGCAGGCGGTCGAGGATGGCGGTCACATAGGCCGGGTCCGTCACCGTGCAGTTAAAGTCGGCGGTGAGCCAGAGAATGTCATGGGCCAGCGCCAGTCGACCGACGCGGACCAGCCGGTGCCAATCCCAGACGGCATCATGGCCGCGGAGTTTGATCTTGAGTGCGCGCAGTCCATCGCGCGCCATCCAGCGGGTCAGGATCACAGGATGGCCGTCGTCCGGCTCGTGGCCGGTCAGGTCGTCTTCCTCCAGTGGGTCCAGTCCGCCCACCAGATGCCACGCCATGAGGGTGTCGCGGCGGCGCGGGCGCAAAAAGTCCGCTGGGTAATACCCGCGAAAGGAAATGTCATGCGCGCGGTCGGCCGCCGGCGTGAGGTACGATGCCAGATCCCGGGTCAGAAAGGGCGCGCGATACGTCTCGTACACCGGTAGGTCGAGCGCGTTTCCACAGGCGTCATGCAAGGCTAGATCAAAAGCCGAGGCGCAGACGAGCGCTGCCAGCCAGGGTAGTTCGGTGCCCGCTGGCCGCACCGCATTAAACTCGCGCACCATCTCCGGCAGCCGATGCTCGAGAAAATCATGCCCAATCTCCAGAGCATGCCCGGTCGAAGTAAATTTCGGCCATGCCCGCGCCAGCCGGCGGCACATTTCCTGCAACGCGGCGAGCCGGTCGGCATACGGTAGCTCCGACGGCCAGACCCATTGCACACTCAACGGCGTCTCGCCCCAGCCACTCACCTTCCGGCCGGCTGCCGTTTCCACGACCAACCGCACCCGCGCACAGGTCACGGCCGTCAGGGTTTCGGTGCCAAATTTCAGCGGAACGCGGGTCTGGACCGGCAGGAAATACAGGGTGGCCTCGACGACGCGGAGGGGGAGCGGGGACATGCGGATGAGGATGAGAATGCGGAATATCGACGAGCGGGGTGGTTCACTCTGGCAGTGAGCGACCGCGTGTTTCGGGGGCCATCCAGATGAGAACGAAACCGCCGAGATAGACGAGAGTGATGACGGAGCCCATTTGCGGATAGCCGCCGTAATGGGCGACGAGCTGGCCGCTGGTCAACGCTCCGGCGGCGGCGACAATCCGGCCAGCATTGAAACAAAGCCCCTGGCCGGTGGCGCGAACCCGGGTCGGAAACAACTCGGGTAGATACAGCGGAAACCATCCATAAAAGGCCGCCGTGGTGACCCCAGTCAAAAAGACCAGCGTCAGAAATGACGTGCCATATTCCGTCTGCGTGCGGAAAAGCAGAGCACAGACGATCAGCGACAGCGCACACAGCAGGCTGTAACCCCATCGCCGCCCGACCCGGCCCAGTAGGATTGGCGCCAACAGGCTTCCTACGGTGGCCCCCAGCGCCGATAGCGTGTGAGCTGTGGCCTTGGCTCCCTCCACCGCACCCGCTGTCATCTTGTCAGCCCACAGCGGAATCCATTGCACTGACCCCCACGTGCCAATCAAAGCGACCGAGGTCAGTCCGATGCCGATCAATGTGCGCCAAAGCAGCGGCCCCCCCAGAATTTCCGCGAGTGGCGAAGACGGTTCGCCTCCGGCCTGCCGGGTGGCAGCCGCACGCGCCTTCTCCCATGGACCCGATTCAGGGACAAAAAGCCGAATCAAAAATGTCAGCAGGGCAGGGGAAGCGCCAATCAGAAACATCCAGCGCCACGAATCCGTCGTGACCGGCCAAATCTGCGCCACTACCCCCACCAAAACCATGCCCAAATTAGCCGCCGCCCCGATCGCGCCAGCCAGCCACGGACGGTGTTTCTCAGGCCAGACTTCCATGACCAGCGCCACCCCCAGCGCCCACTCACCCCCCATCCCCAGCGCCGCAATAAATCGAAAAACCCCCAAATGCCACGGCTCAACAGCCAGAAAAGCCGCACCGCTGAAAAGTGAGTAACATAAGATACTCAACGACATCGCCCGCACCCGGCCCACACGGTCGCCCAGCCAGCCGAATGCTACCCCGCCCAGCGCCGCCCCGATCAGAAAAGCCGCCGTAATCCGTCCCATCCACAGCCCGACATCCCCTTCGCCGCCCGGACCGAGCATCGATAGCAAAGCAGGACGGGCCACTACCGGAAATAATCCAATCTCAAAGCCGTCAAACAGCCAGCCGAGAAAGGCCGCGGTTAATGCCAGCATAGGGCCGCGCGATGAGGGTGAGGTAGAAACAGGCATATACAGGTCATACCGTCGAAACGACCCCGGTGGCGACTCATTTTTTTACGGGGTGTGCGGCGGCTCTACCGACTGAGGCATCAGGTTTCGCCGGAGGGGGCGAGGTCGGGGGGCTAGCGTTCCCTGAAGCGGGGGACTGATTGAGAGTCTTTTGGGGTGGCCGTGTCTTCACGGACTTTTCGGAAGGCTGTGGAAGCGAATTCGGCACGGCCATGGGCTGCGACGCACAGGATATTTACCGTAGCCGCATGGGCACGCACCTCAGCTGTGCCGTTCTCGACACACTGGAGTTTGAAGAGGTAGTTGGCGTCGTAGTAGGCGCGGATAATCTGGCGTCACGTTCTTCAGAGATGATCTGGGTGGAGTCGGTGCCTCCGCTGAAAGCACCAGCATTGAGAGCTGCCTCGAACTCGGGGATGAGTTTTCGAGTGGCCCAATAGGACGTGCCTAGTGCAGACGGCGCTTTTTCCTCAGCTTCGAGAGCGACCTCAATCAAGTGGATCGTCTCCTGGGTGACCGAGCGCCTGTGCGCAGCGGCCATCTGCCTCAGCTTGGTGTGGAGGGCGTCAGGAAAGGATTTGATGACGAGGGCGGGCATGGTGGCTAAAAGGTGCCCTCAAGCTTCCTTTTCGCAATCACTGTTACCGAGGCGGTTCTCAGCCAACCGCACACACAGGAAGCGTTTCTGGCCTTCTGGCCGAGGACCTGGGCCTCGAATTTCACGGCGTGGTATTCCGCCCCGTTGGGGCTTAGGTCGTGGCCAGATGTCTGCGATTGGAGGCTCAGTAATCTTTTTAGGGCAAGCGGCTCTGGGGTGAGCTTGATTAGGCGTTCAATTCCTCAGGCTCGATGGGAGACTCATTGTTTTTCTGGGCGGGTTCGGGCGGGTTAGAGGGCGCGGGTTTTTCCTGATCTTGTTGTTCGTTCGATGGTTTTTTCTTGCGGCTGGAGAGTCGCATGACGAATGCGTAGCACGCGGGGATGATGAAGACGCCGATGACGGTGGCGACGGTCATGCCGAAGACGACGGCGGTGCCCATGACTTTGCGTGATTCGGCTCCGGATCCACTGGCAGTCGCCAGCGGCACGGCGCCGAGGATGAAGGCGAACGATGTCATGAGAATCGGGCGCAGCCGGAGGCGGGCTCCTTGGATGGCGGCGTCCATGATCGGCATGCCTTTTTCATGCTCCATCTTGGCAAATTCGACGATGAGGATGGCGTTTTTGGCGGCCAGTCCGATCAGCATGATGATGCCAATCTGAGCGTAAACATTGTTGTCAAAGCCGCGCATCAACAAGCCGATGTAGGTGCCCAGTACCACTAGCGGCGTGGCCAGAAGCACGCTGAAGGGCAGCGACCAACTCTCGTACTGCGCGGCCAGAAGCAGGAAGACGAAAATGAGGGCCAGCCCAAAAATGAAGACCGCCTGTCCGGAGGCTTTTTTCTCCTGATACGTCAGGCCGGTCCATTCGTACCCGAAGCCTGCAGGCAGGATGGTGCGGGCGACATCCTCCATGGCAGCCACCGCTTGAGCGGAACTGAATCCTGGGGCGGGGGCCCCCGTGATTTCGGTGGCTCTGAACAAGTTGTAGCGGGTCGTAAAGGCGGGGCCACTGGTCTGAGTGATGGTCACTAGAGTGTCGAGCGGCACCATCTCGCCGGCCTTGTTGCGGACGCGGAATTTGGCGATATCTTGCGGCTTGCTCGTGAACTCCGGTTCCGCTTGAAGGTAAACGCGGTAGACACGGCCAAAGCGGTTGAAATCGTTGACATACGCTCCGCCTAGATACGCCTGTAAGGTGGCGTAGACATCCGTCACGCTCACTCCGAGAACACGGCATTTCTCGCGATCAAGGTCCACCTTGACTTGAGGTACCTGCGGGCGGAAGCCGGTGTAAAGGCGGGTGAGCTCGGGGCGTTTGGAGGCTTCCATCAAGAACTGGCGGGTCATGTCGGCCAGTTCGTTAACGGTGCCGCCAGCCCGGTCCTGCAGTTCAAACGTGAAGCCAGAGGCATTGCCGTATCCGGGCAGCGAAGGCGGGCCGAACGCGAGGATCCGCGCTTCCGGCATTTGGGCGAACTGAACCATGAGTTTGCGCAGGATGCCTTTGACGTGTGTCTGGCGGGTGGTTCGCTCGTTCCAGTCTTTCAGGCTGACGAAGAAAGTGAAGCTGTTGGAGGACGAGACGCCGGACATGATACTGAAGCCGGAGATGTTGAGAAAGGAACTGATGCCTTCTGTCTTGTTGAGGATGGCTTCGACTTCTTTGCTGACGGCCTTGGAACGCTGCAGCGAGGCGGCGTCGGGCAGTTCGCCGGAGATGAAAAAGTAACCTTTGTCCTCGTCGGGAATAAACCCACCGGGGACCTGCTTCCCGAGAATGAGAATGCCGACCACGGCGGCCACCAACAGCAGCATGGCGCGGGCCGACCGGCGGACCAAGAATCCCACCACCCCCGTGTAACGCGACGTGAGGGCATCAAAACCTTTGTTGAACCCGCGGAAAAAGACACCCAGCGGCCCGCGCTGTGGCTTGGGCGGACGCAGCAACATCGCCGCCAGCGCCGGACTCAGCGTCAGCGCGTTGATCGCCGAAAAAACCACCGAGGCCGCAATCGTGATCGCAAACTGCTGATAGAGTGTGCCCGTCAGTCCAGGCATAAAAGCGACCGGCACAAAAACCGCACAGAGAATCAGCGCAATCGCCACCACCGGGCCGGATACTTCCTTCATGGCCCGCTTCGTCGCCTCCACCGGCGTGTGACCATGCTCAAGATGATGCATCACCGCCTCCACCACTACAATCGCATCATCGACCACAATGCCAATCGCCAGTACCAACCCAAATAACGTCAACGTATTAACCGAAAATCCGAGTAACGGAAAAACCATGAACGTGCCCAATAAGGCCACCGGAACCGTCAACATCGGAATCAACGTCGCCCTGAAACTCTGCAGGAAAATGAAGACGACCAAAATGACCAATACCAATGCCTCAAATAATGTGTGCACAATCGACTCCATCGACGCCGTGATCGGCAGGGTGGAATCCAGTGTGATCTCGACCTTGATGTCAGGTGGAAAGGCCTGCTCCATCTCCGCGAGCCGCTGCTTGATCTCTTTCGCCGTGGCCAACGCATTCGCGCCCGGCGCCAGATAAATCCCCAGCGCCGCCGCCGGGGCCCCCATTACGCTGGCGCTGCTCTTGTACACCTGCGCCCCCATCTCAATGCGCGCCACGTCCTTTACCTTCACTTGCGATCCGTCTGAGTTCGAACGAACGATGATTTCTTCAAACTCCTTCGGTTCCTGCAACAAGCCGCTGGCCACAACGTTGTATTGAAACTCCTGCCCCTGCTTGGCCGGCTCGGCGCCGACCAGCCCAGCCGCCGCCTGAGCGTTTTGTTCGCGCACGGCAGCAATCACATCCGCCGGAGTCAGTCCCAGCGAAGCCAGTCGGTCCGGGTCAATCCACAACCGCATGGCATAGTCCTGAACCGTGAAGTTTTTCACGTCTCCCACTCCTTTGACCCGCGCAATGGCGTCGATCATGTTGATCGTCGCATAGTTGGAAAGAAAGACTTCGTTATACGTCCCCTTAGGCGAGAGCAAACCAATCACCATCAATAGGTCCGGGCTCGATGTCTTGACGCTGACGCCTTCCCGGGTCACGGATTCAGGCAGCCGAGGGAACGCCAGTGAGGCGCGGTTCTGCACGTTGACCTGATTAAGGTTGACGCTCGTGCCAAGGTCAAAGGTGGCGCTGAGCGACATCGATCCATCCGCCGCATTGACGGACCGCATGTAGAGCATGTCTTCAACCCCATTGATTTGAGCTTCCAGGGGCGTAGCCACCGACGCTTCGACCGCTTCCGATTCGGCGCCGCGGAAGTTGGCGGTCACATTGATGACCGGCGGACTGACCTCAGGGTATTCCGAGATGGGTAGCCGCAGCAGGGTGAAGGCGCCGATGATCACCATCAAAATGGAAATCACCATCGCAACGATGGGGCGGCGTATGAAAAATTCAGCCATGGGAATCGCGGGTTGGTGGCTACTGGCCGGCGGGGGTGGCGGCCGGGGTTGCCGGGGTCGCTGGGGTCGCTGGTTCGGCCGGGGCGTTAGGCACGGTGGTGGCGAGTTCCTTGAGCGGGGCGTCGTCGATCTCGATCGGTTGGACGGTCACGGTGGCGCCGTCCCGGGCTTTGAGAAGTCCCTCGATGATGACGTTTTCTCCGGCGTTCAGTCCCGATTCGACGATCCAGAGCGATCCAATGCGCTCGCTCATTTTGACGCGACGGAATGAGGCCTTGCCCTCATTGTTGACAACAAACACGTTATGGAGTCCTTGGATTTCTTGCACGGCGCGCTGAGGGAGGAGCAGCGCTCCCGGCAGCGTCTTGGCGAGAATGCGCACCCGGCAGAACTGGCCAGGACGCACGATTTTTTCGGGGTTGGGGAATTCCACCCGGATTTTCAATGTGCCCGTGGTCGGGTTGACGAGACGATCGACGAAAGCGAGGCGGCCGCGGTGCGGATGAACTTGCCCGTTAGCCAGGACGAGGGCGAAGACGGTTGGATTTTTGGGGTCTTTAAATTTCCCCGCATTGTTCAGGTACGCGACCTCGCTGATTTCCAGATTTGCCCAGATGGGGTCCAGCGGGGAGATGGTGGCCATGACGGTCGGCTGTCCTTTGCCTACGAGGGTGCCGACGTCGACTTGTTTGGCCCCAATCACTCCGGAAACTGGCGCGGCTACTTCGGTGTAACCAAGATCGAGTTCCGCTGATTTGACCTCGGCCACGCCGGTTTCACGCGCGGCCCCGGCTTGACGCAGATTGGCCACCGCCGTGTCCAAATCCTTCTGCGGTACCGCTCCGCGCGCCGCGAGCGGGCCCAACCGGTCCACATCCTGTTGCAATCGGCTCAGATTGGCTTCGATCTGGCCGAGATTCCCTTGCGCGGCCGCCAATCGCTGCTGAATAGGCTTTTTGTCGAGCAGAAAAAGGGGATCCCCCTCCTTGATGTTAGACCCTTCAATAAAAAGGATTTTTTCCACCGTCGCCTCCACCCGCGCTCGGACCTCCACCGTGGCCGTGGCATCGGTCTGGCCGATCGATTCGTAAACCATAGGCACATCGCGCTGGAGCGGAGCGGCCACTTTGACGACGGGCGGACCCATAACGAGTGCGGGAGGCTTGGGGCGGTGGCAGCCGGCGACCAGCAGCAGGCTGGTCATGGCGAGAAATCCCGGGGTGGTCAGGTGCAATCGTTTAATGATCATGCTGATATGTCGATAGTGGCGGGTCTGGTAGCGCGCTGGCGGACCCCAAGCTGCGGCCCGCGGCCGCAAGAGGGGGCGGGTCCCGGGAGATGACACCGCGATGTTCACCCAGCCATTTACCTCGATTCAGCTCAATACAACCTCGAAGAGCGAGCCCTGATAGGTCTGGGCGGCTTCGGCGCAAGCAGGTCGAGCGGGCGGCACACAGTACCAGAGGAGTCACACACACGGCGTCATCGGGACCTTTCCGTATCCGGCGTTTGAGGGATGTGGCTTGGAGGCCATGGTTTCTTCTGTAGCTGGGGTCGCTGACCCCGGAGCCGCCCGGTCTTGAAAGCGAAGCCGGACGCGACCGTGGCGGCGCGCGCCTCACCGAACGTCTTTCCGAACGTCTTTTTAGCAGGCCCAGTGGCAGGATGCGAAAAAACGTTTTCGTATTCGTTGTCTTGTTTCACACCGCGAAAATCACGAGAAATCGGGTATCAAAATGGCACGAAGGGAGCGTTAAGGGGCGTTAAGGGGCGGTCGACCCGGGCGTCGGCGCTCCCGGGGTAGAGCCTTTTTGGCCCATGGATTTTGCTGGTCATTTGGGGGGAGGCCGGTCCACCATGATGAAGTTTTTCTTATCTCACGCTCACTCGCACTATCTCATGTTCATTCGTTTCTCACGCTCTCTGGCCGTTGTTTTCCTCGGGTTGGCCGTCTGGACTGGTTTTGTTTCGATGGTTTCCGCGCAGGCGCTGGATCTACCTCGTGAATCGATCACGGTGGCAGGGCGTCCGGCCTTTATCATGCTGCCCGCGGTGGAGCATCGCACCACCCCGCAGCCATGGATTTTTTATGCGCCCACACTGCCGGGGTATCCTGACGAGGCGGAAAGGTGGATGCATGAGCGGTTTTTGGAAGCCGGGATTGCGGTGGCGGGTGTGGATGTCGGAGAGGCGTACGGAAGCCCAGAACGCAGCCATCCCGCCTTCACCGCGCTCTATGACGAACTGTTGTCCAAACGAGGGTTTGCGGCTAAACCGTGCCTCCTCGGCCGCAGCCGCGGCGGGCTGTGGGCGTCAAGCTGGGCGCTGGCCTACCCCGGTAAGGTCGCCGGTTTGGCTGGTATCTACCCCGTATTTGACCTGCGTAGCTATCCCACATTGGAGGTCGCCGCCCCAGCTTACGGGCTGACGGCCGATGAATTGGAACGCCGGCTGGACGAATTGAATCCCGTCGTTCGCCTCGGCCAGCTCGCCAAAGCCGGTATCCCCGCAGCCCTTATCTCCGGTGATGAAGATACCGTCGTTCCCCTCGAGAAAAATTCCGCCGAATTCGTCCGCCATTACGAGGAAGCCGGCGCCCGTGACCTCGTCACCCTGATCATCCTCAAAGGCCAAGGACACAATTTCTTTGAGGGATTCTTCAAGTCCCAGCCCATCGTCGACTTCGCCATCGCCCGCGCTCGCGCCGGTGCCCGCTGACCGGGACAATTGGATCGACCGCCTGACGGATCGTTCCAGCGGAAGCGCCAAACATTAAAGCAAAGACCCGCCAGCTGGGGCGCCCAATGGGAGGGCGAGGTTTGGGCGCGGCCCACTCCCCAGAGGGAGCGGGCGCCAGCGAGGCGGGACGATGCCGCCTTGAATCGTTGTTATTTGATCAGGCGATAATACGTTCCGGGGGCGGTGGGCGGTACCAGTAATGTCATCTGCCCGCCGTTCGCTGTCGCTCCAGGGATATCCGTCCAGCTGCCCGTCGCCAGAGAGGATGATCCCTGAAGTTTGTAGCCCGCGGGGCTGGCGGACCACGACAAGCGCACTTGTCCGGCATCTAGGCTGACCGAGAGCACGGGCGCTGGCTCTGTGACGGCCGAACGTGTGCCGTACAGCGCGAAATTATCGATGCCGAAGTACCAGCTGGCGGTGCCCGCTTGGGCGAAACGGAAGCGAACTTTGGCCTGACGCGCGGCTTGCGGGAGTGGGAAGTATTCGACGCGCTTCGACTCGATGGCATTATCATTCACGCGGCCGCTGATGAACGGGCCGAGGGTGGGCCACGTCTCGGGGGCGGCGCCAATAAATGCGCCGAAGGTGCCACCTATTTGCTCGCCCGATTCAGCATCCGTATACATGGCTGCGTCACCATGCGACTTATTCAGGGTGGCTTCCGCATCGGTTTTGCCTTCGGTATCCAGCACGATATCGGTCCCGTCGATCATGTACACGATCGGCAGCCAAGTGGTGCCTCCGTTGATGGAGTACTCAACGGCACCGATGTTGTCCTGATTTTGTTCGTAGATGCTGTGGTAGTACAAATGGACGTCGTCGATGCCGGAAAGATCAAAGTCCGGGCTGAAAAGATACTGCACTTGGCTGCCGCTGCGAACGTCGGATTCGGCGTAGAAACAATTGCCATTGATGAGCGTCTCCACGCGCTCGCTATTGACGTATTGCTCAGCCACATTCAGACGGCGCGCTGAGTCCCAACCGATTCCGGCAATGGTGTCGCGGCTGACCACCACCCATCCCAGATAGGCGTCGGAATTGGGGCTCAGAAGGTCCCATTCAGTGCCGCCGCCGCTGGAATACTGCTCTACCGTCCAGCCGTTATAGGTCCACGTTTCACTGGGGAGTCCGTCTGGAGGGGTGGTTTGTTCATCCCAGCTGTCGAAATTTTCGGCAATGATGGGAGGGTTGGGTAGCAACAGGTTGGCGTAGTTGAGGACGGTGAATGTTGCCTCTTTGGTGGTGACCGTGGGTGGTACCGCCGTATCGGAGAAGACAAGCTTGACCGCGTGAACGGAGGCGTTGACCAGATTGTTGGTCAGCGGGTACGTGACGGTCGTTTTGTTGCCGTCCTTGTTGACGGTGGCGGTCACTGGCGTGCCGTCGAGGAACAATTGCACTGATCCCGGAGCAACCGGTGAGGAGCCGCCGTCCACAATGCGGTAAGTCAGTGTGGGTCGGGCCGCCACATCCACGGCCCCTGGAGTGGGAGAGGCCACATCGACATACGCGGCTTGCGGCGTTTTCAGTGACCGGAAGGCTTTGATCGAACTGGCCTCATTCGGGTCATTGACAAGAATGCGAGCCCCGGGATCGGCCGGATGATCGAGAAACCAGGAGACATTGGCTCCGCTGCTGCCTTCCTGATAAATGAGCCGGAATCCGTACGCTCCGGCTGCTGTGACGCTGAATTGAAATGTCGTGTCGCTCGCGCCGCGCCCGCCATCATACGAGCCCAGAATTATTGATTCAAAGGCATCCCGGGGGTCGGCCGCGGCCGTCACTCTAAATCCATCATCACTGTTCACGACCATGGTATACGTCCCAGGCTGCAGGACCAGATAAGTCAGCGCCTCCATCGCAAGATTGTCGGTGCCTCCTTGGGTGCCAGGGATGCCCGGAATCAGCAGGCCAGAACCGGATCCGCCGCCCTGTTCGTAATCAATGACCGTTTCTTCATGATAATAACCGTCATCGGCAAACAGAGTGAGATCCGCGATGTTCTCATACGGTTCTCCGGTAGCGGGGTCGATCAGTAGTCCTGCTAGTTGGTTCTCTGTGCGTTCGAGTGAGTTTGGCAAGGTTCCAGCCGCGGCGGCCTGCACGGTTCGGACGTTAAATCCCGGTGCATTCGTGTCGGCGTCACCCGCCGGCTTGGCAAAACCGGGTGGAATGACCGTCTGGGCGGTGACCAGCGGTTGCAGGGCGAAAAAACAGAGAAGACCACACACTGTTAGGTGCGGAAGTGGTTTATTGAGTTTCATGTGACAACAACGTAAGATAGAGCAAATGACTAACTAACGTTGTTATCCTTTGAGTAGAAACATCAATTCACGAGCGGCAAAATGTGCCAGATTCTCCTTCTTAAACAGTGGGTCGTTTTTGTAACATGGATGCCGAGTCAAAAAAAGGGTCAGGAGGAGATTTATGACAAATCCCGCGTAGACGGATTGCAATGGCGGCGGCAGGCATGGGAGACATGGGATGGGGTCCCCATATAGAGATGCTGAGCGATCCATGCCAGCGGCATGGCGGTTCGTTTCCGTATCTCCGATGCGATCACCACTTTCCTCTGATCACTCTTTGGTAATTGCGGAAGTTCAGCAGCAGTGATTCCGGCCGTGATTAGGCCGGAGGCAAGGAGCGCCTGCGCCTCGCTTTCACCGTGGGCTTTGATTTCGCTACCGTGGTAGTTTTTGCGGGACTGGCTCCGCTTGCCGAGCAACTCCCCGGCCTGCGCCAACAGCCATTCGCGGAATTTTGCCGGACCATAATACCACCCGCGCCGAAGAGTGGACTGAAGACTCTGGTCGCCCACCTCCGCCAGCCCACAATGCCTAGCGTTTTCCTCTGCGATCCGGCGCTCGATTCGCAGCCGCAATGCACGTCGGCCCGCGACGGTATCGTCCAATTGCCACACCCCGAATGCCCGTCCGGTCTGCTGCCAGCGCTGCCTCTGTTGTGGATGCACATAGCCGCCCCAACTGCTCCACCGGTAATCACGGAGATCGTCGCCGTTCTGCAACTTGATGATCCCTGCCCGCACCGGATTAAGGTGGATGTAATCAAGTAGGGTGGAAAAATAGTGCGGATCTTCCCGGTCCACCAGTACCGCTTTGTACCGGCCTCCAAACAAGTGTCCGCATAGGTGGTGTCGCGCGTTGAAGCGAGTGGTGTAGGTCGTCTGAAACCAAGTCATTCCCTTGACAAGGTTCGCCTCCGGTGTCTCCAGCACCAAATGATAATGGTTGCTCATCCACACCCACGCGTGGACCTGCCAGCCAGTCTTTCCCACTGTCTCCGCTAGCGTTGCCAGCATCATCTCCCGGTCACCGTCGTCGCGAAAGATGTCCTCACGCCGGTCGCCACGGCACATTACGTGATACGTCGCTCCGGGGAATTCAATGCGGACTTGACGGGGCATGATCAGAAGTTGCCGACATCGAGAAAGAAGTCAATAATCTTCTCCTGACCCCTTTTTTGGCGGGCTCGCGGGTGTTATGGGCCGATCGTGGAGGTGGGTGGGGTGGGTGAAGGGCGGGTGGCTGGGTGGTCGGCGAAGGTGCGGCGCAATTCTGTGATGGTGCCGAGGGCGAGAACCACTTCGTATTCGACGACCTTCCCTGGAGTGAGCGCGAGGGTGCGGATGGGGGAGAGATACGAGCAATCAGACGGTCCGCGGGCGCCCCGCACTCGGTAAAACGTCATTTCGGTGGTGCCTGGAAAAAGGATTCCCAAACCCGTGTCCTGCGGGTTGACCCACGCCGCCCACGGTTCGGAGACGCGGGTGTATTCGTTTGGAAATCCGGGCTGTCGGCGGGTCAGCGGGGCGTTTTGCCAGGCTGGTTGATCGGCGGCGCAATAGACCAGCGTGTCTAGCGATGCGTCGACAAACAAGGCGGGAAGTTCTTGGTGGCGAGGGTGATGGGAGACTGAACCACGATAAGTCATGCGGAACCGCAGCGATGCGGTCCGGCCGTCTAATCGCAACCACTGTTCCATCACGACCTCTTCCAAAAGCGCCCCTGTGGCCCAATGCCGCGGTCGTGTCTTGGCATAATACGTGTCGCCATCCCGGCGTGATTCGATCAGCATCGAAGGCACGTTTTTCCATGAGCCTCCCTGCACCGGGTTATAAGTCCACGGGGTGCCGTTCCAGTCGGAGTTGTCGCTGTCCCCGTAATACGATTGCTGCACATAGCGCCCGACATCATAAACATTGAGTCGGTTTTGATCTGACCCCGAGGGTGAAAACCACCCGATGGCCGCCCCGGCCGCTTCGTTGATGCCGAGGCGCAGCTGCCCGTTGTCGAGGTAGACCCAGCTGGGATCAGCGCTCTGAGCCGGCGTGGAGGCGAGCCATGGGAGCAACAGTAATGGGAGCAGCCGTGGCAGCAGGCGGCGCGTGACGGCGGGGGAGTTCATGGGTTGGGAAGTACGTTATGCCGAGGGGGGAGGCGACGGTTGGGCGTCGGCTGCTCGCTGCTGGCCGTGGTTGGCCGGGCGGGGTGTTTATTCGGGGCTGATCATTAATTTTTCCAGCGCTTCGGCTCCGGTCATGCCGGGTTTGATGCCCATGGCGGCGGCCCGGCGGGTGGTAGCGAGGATGGTGGCGGTGAGCAATTGTTCCGGGGTGCGCAGCGGGTGTTCGGGTGTGCCTTTGGCGATGGCGACGGCCAGGTTGAATTCGTCTGCGCAGGCGAGGTCATAGATTCCGCATCCGATGACGCCGCCGGGGGCGTGGATGGCGCAGTATTGGCCGTCGATCCAAGCGTATTCGGCCCCGACGGCTTCTCCGGTGCTGGTGCGGATCAAACGATGTTGGGCCGTGACTGATGTGGTGGTGTTCATGATCAAGAAAATGACGGTGGCGACGACGGCGGGTGGGG
>CAJBME010000099.1 GCA_903954065.1 uncultured bacterium | reverse complement strand
GCCAGGAAGAAGGACTGAGTGTAGCCGTGGGTCGCTGACCCCGGTCGCGGCGCCGAACGTCTCTCCGAACGTCTTTTTGGCGGCGAACCGGATTCGAATCAGCGGTTTCGCAGCCATTGCCTTGAGGGATGTGGCCTGGAGGCCAACGATGAAAACCGGGGTCAACGCCCCCAGCTACAGTGGCGGCTTTGCCGACTGGCTGGGGGTTTCTTTGCTGGATTCGCGATGGATAATTGCCACTCAAACGGTGAATCTGTTTGTGGATGACTGGCGCGAGCGCCACATCCGGTGGGGCCATGGCCCTAAATGTCGATGTACCCAGCAACAGGTGCGGCTTGGGGTCTCGTTGGTGCTGAATTAATTATCACTGTCGACTTCACCTGGCCGACGAGACGTCGGCGTTCCCGGGGCGGCGACACTTTTTTTCTTTTTATGACAAATCAACGACTCTTTATTTCAGGTCACACGGGCATGGTCGGGTCGGCCTTGGTCCGAGCAGCCGGGGCGGCGGGGTGGGGGGATGTGGTGGTCGCGACGCGTCGGGAAGTGGATCTGACGCGACAGGCCGAGGTCGAGGCCTTTTTTGACCGGGTCCGACCCGATGTGGTCATCATGGCGGCGGCGCGGGTCGGTGGCATTGTCGCCAACCGAGATTTTCCGGCTGATTTTTTGTTTGAGAATCTAGCCATGGCGCAAAACGTGGTGCACGCAGCCTGGCGGAGTGGGGTCCAGCGGTTGTTGTTTTTAGGCAGTTCTTGTATTTACCCTCGATTAGCGCCGCAGCCGATGACCGAAGAATGTCTGCTGACATCGGCCTTGGAGCCGACCAACGAGGCGTACGCCTTGGCGAAAATTGCGGGATTGAAGATGTGCCAGGCGTACCGGCGGCAGCATGGGGTACTGTTTCATTCGGTCATGCCGACCAATTTGTACGGCCCGGGGGACAATTTCCATCCGGAGCATTCGCATGTGTTGCCGGCCTTGATTCGGCGGTTCCACGAAGCCGCGCAGCGCGGCGATGCGGACGTGACGTTGTGGGGAACCGGCACCCCGAGAAGAGAATTCTTACATGTCGATGACTTGGCCGAGGCGTGTTTTCATGTGTTGCGGCTGCCGGATCCACCGGACTGGCTGAATGTCGGGACAGGTGAAGACGTCACGATTTTGGAGGCGGCGCAGGAAGTGGCGCGGACCGTGGGGTTTACCGGTCGGATTTTGACCGATCTGAGCAAACCAGACGGCACGCCCCGAAAATTATTGGATGTCTCGCGCTTACGAGCGCTCGGGTGGACGGCGCGGATTCCACTGGCGGACGGTTTGCCGGACGCGTATCGAGCGTTTTTGGCGGCGGAAGCGGCTGGTACGGCGCGGCTGGGGTGAAGTGTTGCAGGGTAGGAGGAAATGCCCTCAAATTCTAGAAATTCAGCGGTATTTTCTTGCGTATATGAAATACTCGCGGAGGAACAAGGTTGTGGGGCTAGTCCCTTGTGGGTTATTGATCCCACTTATCTCACTTCCGCTGGTGCTGAACTTTCATCATGGCTCGTTTTTTGTTTGTCAATAGAGTGTACCCTCCGGAAGCGGGGGCGACCGGGCAATTGTTGTGGGAATTGACGGCGGAACTGGCGGCGGCTGGGCATGAAGTGACAGTGATGACCCTGGGGGCAGGGGAGGCTCCAGGTCCAGAGGGCGTGACGGTGGTGCGCATCGGCGGCGGGGCGCAAGGGCGCGGACTATGGGCGCGAGCGGTGGGGTACGTCGGGCAGCATGTCTCTTTGGTCTGGCATTTGCGCTCCCAGCCGGCGGCGGACGTGTGGGTCAGTATGACGGATCCGCCGATGCAGGCGGTGTCCGTGGCGTGGTTCTGCCCGGCGGAGACGCGGCTCGTGCATTGGGCGCAGGACGTGTATCCTGAAGTGGCGGAAGAAGTCGGCGTGTTGGCGCGTGGCGGGTGGGCCGCGCGAGTTTTTCGACGCCTCGCCATGGCTGCGCTGCGGCGGCATGACACGGTGGTGGCGGTAGGGCGATGCATGGCGGATCGATTGGCCGCGCGCGACCCGGGCGCCCCTCGACCAGTGGTTATTCCCAACTGGGCGCCGCTGCCCGAACCGGCGCCGGACGACGCGGCACGTGTCGCTTCCTTTCGTCGCCAGATCGCGCCGCCCGAGAGCCGGGTCATCATGTATTCCGGCAATTTTGGGCGGGCCCATTCGTTTGCGGCGGTGGTGGAGGCGGTGCGGGCCACGGCTCAGACGGGGAGCCCGTGGCATTGGGTTTTTATTGGCGGCGGGCCGCGCCTGCCGTGGTTGCAGCAGGAAGTCGGGGTCTTGGCCAATACCACCTTTTTGCCACCCCAACCGTGGAATGACTTGCGGGTTTCGCTGGCGGCAGCCGACCTACATCTGGCTTCGATGGAATCGAACCTCACTGGGCTGGTCGTCCCGAGCAAAGTCTACGGGGCCTTGGCGGTCGGGCGGCCGTGTTTGTTGCTGGGGCCGGCTGATGGCGAAGCGGCCCGGTTGGTGATCGATTCCGGGGCGGGGCGTGTTTTGGAAGCCGCGAGTGGCCCGGAGTTAACCGCGGTGCTTGACCACCTTGAGCGCGATGCAGCCGCGTGGGCGGCCATGGTGGCGGCGGCGCACGCAGTGGCGCCTGATGTGAGTCGTGCCCGCGGGCTGGCCCGATGGCTGGCAGTGTTGACACCTTCTGTGAACGACGGTACAGCGAAGGCTGCGCATTCCTCTGATTTTATCCCATAAGAAAATATGAAAAAAGCACTCATCACTGGTATAACAGGGCAGGACGGATCTTATCTCACCGAATTGTTGCTGGAAAAGGGATATGAAGTCCATGGGATCATTCGGCGGTCGTCCAGCTTTAATACGGCGCGACTGGAACACATTTATAATGATCCCCATGTGCCCGCCAATCGACTGCGACTGCATTACGGCGATCTGACCGATACCGCGGGCCTGACGCAGTTGCTGGCGGACGTGCAGCCTGACGAAATCTACAATCTGGGAGCGCAAAGCCACGTCCGCGTTTCGTTCGACATCCCGCAATCGACCGGCGATATCGTGGGGCTAGGCACCTTGCGGCTATTAGAAGCCATCCGGCAGTCGGGGTTGACCGAGACGGTGCGGTTTTACCAAGCCTCCTCGTCTGAAATGTACGGCAAAGTGCAGGCCGTACCCCAGACCGAAACCACCCCGTTTTGGCCGCGTTCGCCGTACGCCTGTGCCAAAGTGTACGGTCACTGGTTGACTGTCAATTATCGCGAATCCTACGGTCTGCACGCCAGCAGCGGGATCTTGTTCAATCACGAATCGCCGCGGCGCGGCGAAACATTCGTCACTCGGAAAATCACCCGGGCCGCCACCCGCATCAAGATGGGGCTGCAAGACGCGCTGTATCTCGGGAATTTGGATTCCAAACGCGACTGGGGATACGCCAAAGAATACGTGGCCATGATGTGGCTCATGCTGCAACAAGACACGCCCGACGATTACGTGGTGGCCACCAACGAAACCCACAGTGTTCAGGAATTTGTCGAGGAAACATTCGGCGCCCTCGATCTCGACTGGCGAGCCTACGTCAAACACGACGCCCGGTACGAACGCCCCGCGGAAGTCGATTTGCTCGTCGGCGACCCAGAAAAAGCCCGCCGCGTCCTCGGATGGGAACCGACAGTGCGGTTTAAAGAACTCTGCCGCATCATGGTCGAAGCCGATCTGAATCTGGCGAAGAGGGAAAAAGCGATGCTCGATGCGGGCCTGCAGGAAAATACGG
>CAJBME010000098.1 GCA_903954065.1 uncultured bacterium | reverse complement strand
TCGCCGACTTCTGATCCGTAGAGGGTCGGAACGGTGCCCTGGGACATCGGCACCATCGTTTCAGCGATGGGCAGGGGGTCGACCCACCGTGGAACGGCGAGGTTTTGGATGACGTCCGGACAGTTGGTCGGAGCGAAAAGGGGATCGTCGCCAACCGGAGCTCCGGTGGGGGCGGCGACGGCGCCTCTGCGGGGAGCGGCTATGATATTTGTTGTAAACGCGGCTGCAGCGGTGGCTGCACCTGCTTTGATAATTTTACGACGGGTGGGAGAGGCAATGCTGCCGTTTGGATTGGTTTTACGAGGCATAATAAGTATTTTTTTTATAGGGCTTATTCTATTTGTTTTTTATAGGGGTGATTTTATTTATTTTGTGGGGCGCAAACTGAAAGGAAGTTGCTTTTTGGGGATGGTTTCAGTGGTGGGATCGGGGAGGGCTGGTGTTGTTCGGTGAAGTGTCGGTATTGTATGTAAAATAGTGTCACAAATCATACGCGCTGCAAATCATTTCTACGAAAAATATCAAAGCTTTATTCGGAATTGAGAATATGGGTTCAATATCAAGCCGGATTCAGGACTTTCGATGGCGGCCTGGGGCGGTTCTTGAATTTGAGTGGTAATTCTGGAGAATTTTCGCGCCTTTGAGCCGGCAGGGCAGGGCCTTGGTGCTGCTCAACCGCTCCAAGCGGTAGGAGGTCGAACCCGGTGGGTTCCAATCAGGCAGTCGAACGGGTAGGGGGGGGTGGCGGCTGCGGATGGAGCCGCCTTCTCTGGATTATTCTCTGAAGGGAGTGATGTCATATCGCTCGCGGGCCTCGATCGCACCGGTTGTCAGGTTAAGGGTCTGCATCTCAATGTGAGTGAGGTTTGTTACGTTGAAGCGGCGGATTCTCGCGTCGTAGGTCGCCGCGCCGGTAAGCGGATCAATCGCCATCGGAATGGGGAACTCGCGGGTTGTCTGAGTGCCGTTAGGAAGCGTGTTGATCAGGGAGGCGACGAGGCGGACGTCCTGCGGTTTGTCCACCGTGCCACGCCAGCGCGATTCATTCGCTCCAACAATAATTCTGAATCTGTCCGCCGTGATATGGATGCCGGCCGCCGGGTCGGTGAACTCGGTCAGGACTTCCTGCACAAAAATCACATGCTCGCCCACCATGTGGCCGATCACATCAAGATTGGTTTGGCCGGTGACGACCTGCTTGAAGAACTCTTCGCGGGGGATCACCGCCTCGCCGAGGCCGAGCACTTCGGCGCTGAACCGTGGATCCTGGTTGAACACCAGCAGTAAATCACCAATCACGAACGAGTCAGGGCGCGTGCTATTACCCCGTGCCACGGAGGTGACCACCCCGGCGGCGACATTTTCGGAGAGTTCGATTACGACCTCGATGTCCGGCACAAAGTATTCGTTGCTCTGCTCATCGACGTAGACATGACCCGCTGACTTCAGCGTGCCGCCAGCAGTCACCGGATAGGTCCAGCCCGCCGGGTCAGGGCCACGGAGCCCCGCCCGGTCGAGAAAGTCTGCCGGCAGAGCGGTCGCGTTGGCTGTGTAGCACTGCTGCACGATCTGGAAGTAGTTCTGCTCAATGGCAGCCTGCGCGGCGGGGTCGCGTAGCAAGGCAGGGTCGCTGAGCGTGGTGCGGCGCGCTTCCGAGGTGCTGAAGAGGGAGCGTGCGGCCCCTAGACGCTGAGGGCCGAGGTTGGTCGAGACCGCAGAGAAATTACGGTCAAAGCCTATGGCGTGCGTGTCGGCGAGGCGTTCGAAGTCTGCCGCACCGATCCCGGTGTGCGCTTCGCCATCCTGCCCGATCACGGAGGAGCCGAAGATAAAAAGAGGGGTCCCGTTTACCGTGGCGGGGATGGTTATCTTCTTCCCGGTGACGACGATGCCTTGATTGTCGAGGTCGAGGTTCCAGATCGGTCCTTCCGTGGCAAATAACGACAATGGGGCCTTTTGGGTGAGGATCCGTCCATCGAACATAACCGCGGTTTGTCCAGTGACGGTGTTGGGCGGGGTAGGATTGGGCGGGGTAGGAGGGGGGAGTTGCGCCGAGGCGATCGAGCCTAGAGAGCAGAGTGCGGCTAGAGCGGCGGTTCTCGCTCGATTGATGTAAATGTGCTGGTTTCGAATAATCTGGTTAAATTGGTTTTTCATAGTTGGATTTTTGGTAGCTATGGTTTGTTTTATTGCGCGGAATTTGCTTGTCGCGGATGGCGTCACTGGCGGGGCCGGGAGCCGGGAGAAAGGTGGGCTGGTCCGGGAGAGCCCGTCCGAAACATCCAATGTCCCGAGGGTCAGTCGGAATAGGTGTCAGGAAGCGGCTCAGCAGAGGGGGTTGGCGGCCAAAAAGGGGAGGCCTTCGGGCACGCTGCTGATAGCAGCCACAGGATTCAGGTTTTTGAGGAAGGCAGGGTTATTCTTGGCGGCGGTTGCTGCTGTATGGGAATTAAAAGCACAATCCATAAAGCTGCAACTCATTTCTACAAAAATTATCAATAATGGATTTAGGATTAAAAAAAGACCCCGTTCAAACCTATTTTTGGGGTTATTGCTGAGACCTATGGAATTATTATTTTATTCGAGCCTTGATTGTGATAAACTATCGCACTTTTGAGCCGATAAGGTGCGGGCTTGGTGCGGCTCACCCACTCCAAGGCCGGAATGAGATCGCGCCCGTGGTTTATACAAAGAATTTGCCTTACGCGGATGGCGTCATGGGTGGGACTGGGGACGGAGGGGGCATTTCCGCCAGTGCGTGGTGGCGTAAACTTTGTTGGATAGTTTGAGCCGGACGTGGCGCGGCCTCCTTTTAGGGCTGGTGGGCGTCCAGCCGGAAAAAACCCGGGCAGGATGACCTGGGTGCAGTTTAGGGCTGGCCGGTCATCGCGGTGGTTTTGGGGTTTTTGGCGGCTTCTGCGGCTTCCCGGTTCTTTTTCAATTCGGCGTTGATCGAGGCATACCGCTGCTCGGCCGTCCAGCCGGTCACCTGACGGATACGGACTTCCATGCGATCTTTACCAACACCGACTGGAATGGTCGCCCAGCGGCCGGTGGCTTGATTGCCGATGATCAGCATGGCGGCGTGTTGCGTGGGGTCATTGTCGACTTCCGGTTCGAACTCGTAGTAGCCGATCTTGTGGCGCAGTTTGCGGATGTCCTCCGGGTTGCCGGTGAGGAAATGCCAGTCCGGGGTGTCGGGGTGGGCGTTCTCTTTGCGGTAGAAGGAGGCATATTCCTTCACGGCCTCCGGGGTGTCGACTTCAGGCTCCACGCTGATGGAGATGAAGCGCATGCTTTTGCCGAACACTTTCGCCATGGACTCACGCAACTCGGCCATCAGCGTGTTGGTGCCCGGGCAGGTGCCGCGGCAATTGGTGTAGAAGAAACTGATCACCACGATATGCCCTTCGACGACTTCTTTGATGCGGACGGGCTTGCCATCATCCTTGAGCAGGGTGACATCCGGCAGGTTGTCGCCGAAGTGCTTGCGCATCAGTGAGATACCCTGCTTGGTGTCCGGGGCGGCGTCCGGCCCGCCAGAGGCGGCGGATTCTTCAGCACGGGCACAAGGTAGCATAAGCAACGCCAGACCAGCTGTTGTGAGATACTTGAAAAGGTGGTTGAGATTCATGATGAAAAGTCAGGATAAAGGTTGATTGAAGCCGCCGCCCCGGAGAGGGACGGCGGCAGAAGGGGTTCTTTAGGGGAAGAACCGCTGTACCGGCTGGGGCGACTGTGTGGCCACGGCCCGTGGGTCGAACTGGAACATCATGTCCATGTCCTCATGCT
>CAJBME010000097.1 GCA_903954065.1 uncultured bacterium | reverse complement strand
TCAGCACTCCCGAAGCTCACGCCAACATGCCCGGCTCCTGCCAATCCACCGCGCTACCGCCGCGCACGGCCACGTCCTCTCACCCCCGACCGCTACGTCGGCGCCGAACTTGAAAGCCCATTTGCGGAGTCCGCCAAGTCGGAAACTGCTGAACGCGCCATCCTTGCGAATCTAAAGTTCACGCTATGAGGCGAATGGCGCTCACTTAAGCAGAGAGGACGGTGGAGTTGCGTTTTGATTTGTTGGAAACTCTTCAGCCAATGTTCAGCCTCCATCCATTCACGCACCTCCTCTTGCGCTTCACCTCCCTCAATAACAACACAATCAAATCATTAGAACGCACGAAGCAGTGGCTTGTCCTCAGCAATGCCGCGCGTCCCAACTCCAACGCAGTCTAGATCGACAGAATTCACAACTTCACCATCATTTAGACTTGTAAAAAGTTCAGCACAATGTCGCTATTCATTTGAAATAAATACATTACGGCATTAAAAAGGAGATTGAGGCCCACCCCCTCCCAAAATAATCCACCTACCGTTTCCAACGCCGTCGCCTCAAAGCAAATTCCTATCAGCCAAAATTCGGGTCTAGCAACTCCACCGCCACCATTGTCTTCGGGACTAATTTTCGGTCTGAGTGTTTCCTCGCTTTCCGTCGCCGCATCTTCAAATGAACTGGTCATCTCTGCTTCCATCGACATTAAACCCTGAGATTCTCATCAGGCGGCTGTTGGATGCCGATCACAATGTCGCTACGCAGGCATTGCGGGATATTGTGATCTTCCTGACATTGGGTATCGCTGCCTTGTTCGCGCTGTGCGTTATGTGGCAGACTTTGACTTCTTGGTTCAGAACGAGAACATATCTGAAACTCACTGGTGGTGAACAGGCAGTGAATGCAGTCATCGAGTCTGAACTCTGGCTGTTTCGCGAGATGCGACATCATCTGATCGAATTCCCTTCGCGTGACGGCTATGGTAAACTGTCCAAGCGCCGTACTGTCGATGCCGCAGAGGTGTTTCGTGAGTCGGTTCTTGGGCCATCCTTCTCGACAAGTCGGCTCATTCTAGCGATTCCAAGCATCCTCACTGGCCTTGGTGTGCTGGGGACGTTTGTAGGCTTGCAGTTGGGGATTGGCAGCCTGGACTTTTCCGATCTCGAAAAGAGCATCCGTCCATTGATTCAGGGCTGTGCGGTCGCTTTTTCGAGTTCAGTGTGGGGCGTTGGCGCGAGTTTGTTGTTCAGCGCTTGGGAAAAGTTTTGCGAAGGCGTTGCATTGGGGCGTGTCCATAAGATACAGGTGCGCGTCGATGAGCTGTTTCCTCGATATGTGCCAGAAGAAGCCTTGGCTGAGATGGAACGAACATCGCGAGGCACAGAGTATCTGTTGAAAGGTCTCGCGGTAGCAATTGGTGCCGAAATGCAGACAGCGATTGGACGTTTGGGCGCGGAAATTAAGGATGCAGTAATGAAAGAAACCGGCAAAGGGCAGGAAGATTTAGGGAAAAAAGGAGCTGAACTCATGGCCGCAGCACTTACTGCGGAGCTTGTGAAGCTAAAAGAACAGATCGCGAGCATGGCCGACAAGTTCTCCGAAGGGTTCAACGGAGCGAGCGACGGCCTGATGAAGTCTGTTCAGAGCTTTCAACCCACTGTGGAGGCGCTTTCGGGCGCGGTCGGGGACGTCCAGCGCACTGTGACCAATGCTGTCGAAAAGCTTAATGCCCATGAATCTGTCATGCAGGATATGGCAGGAGCAGCGACGAATATTCGGCTGGCGGCAGAGTCCTTTGGCGGAATGAATGAAACACTGACGCTTTCAGCCACACGCAATGAAGAGGCGTCCAAAGCGCAGCTTTCAGCGGCTCGATCTAATGATCGTGTATCGGACCAGTTTGGCCGAATCGGTGAGCGGTTACCGGAAGTTCGCGAAACCCTGGAAAATGCAGCAAAAGTTATCGCTTCCATTACAGGACCGATTACTAGCCTGGAGGATGTGTTGGGTAAATTCAAAGCGGAAGCCGGAGAGAACACTGATAAGGTAAATAGAGAAGCCGCAGGAAGAGACGAAGTGATGGTGAGGAAGACGGGAGAATTGGCCGACAAGGTTGCGGCAGCGGCAGCGCAGTTTGCCAAGGTCGAAGGCTTGGCATCCAAATTGGAAAGTGCTTCTCAGAATCTAAATACGGCTGCGGATCGTTTGGGCCAATTCGGAAGCACCGTGCAGACCGCATCTGAGAGCCAGAATGCGGCATCCCAAGCATCCCGCGATGCAGCGGCATCAGGTGAGCGGACGGCAAAGGCGCTTGAACCACTTCCGGGAGCCATCACAGCGCTTACCAGCGGTCTTGAGAGTGCCGGCGCGAGCGTTCGCAGCGGTGCGGAAACTGCGCGAGACTCCTACCGCGAGTTGATCGTGCTACAAAAGGAGTGGTTTGCGGGCGCTGAACTCGGGCTGAATGGGATGAAAGATCGTTTGCAAAGCCTTCTCAAAGCTTATGGGGACCAAGTCGAAGGACAGACGAGCAACCTGATGAGGCAATGGACAGAAGAAGTGACAAAGTGCCTGCAATCCTACGAGACACAGGTTGAGGTGTTACATGGCGGCCTCGACGAACTCCAATCCGCCATTAACAAACTGCGCAAGTAGTCCATTGCCATGTTCCACAGACGCCAGATACCCAAGAAAGCCGGGGAGGGAGAGAACCCGTTCCTACTGACCTTCTCCGACTTCATGGCGAGTTTGCTGGCGATCTTTATTCTGGTTTTGATCGTGACCTTGATTGAGCTTGATCGGAAGAAGGACGATTTAAGGAAGCGAGAAGATGAAATCAGTGTGGCGAAGGACGAGTTGCTAAAAAGCCTTGAAGATATCCAAAACGTACAAGACAGTATTGCTGGCTCGCTACAAGGCGTCAGCCTGCGAGAGCGCGCCCTCTCGGTCATGCTTGAGGGCATTCAAATGGATCTTGCGGAACGAGGTATCGAGATTTTCCTCGCAGAGAACGGCACCGTTCTTCGCATTCCCGAGCAGCAGCTTCAATTCGCTCTCGGAAAATATGAAATCCCGCCCGCTCATACAGAACAGGCCAGCGCCATCGGCCAAGCGTTACTTCAGGCTCTTTCCAAGAAAGAGAATCGGACCTTGCTCGACACCGTTTTTGTCGAAGGTCACACCGATTCTGTGCCGAATTCGCGCGAAATGGGAAACTGGGGGCTGAGCACTTATCGAGCGATCTCACTCTGGAATTTCTGGACTGACAAACCCGGCGAACTGGCAGCACTAAAAAATCTGCACACGCTGCCTGCCGATCCTAAAACACCCGCCAAGCCACTCATATCGGTGAGTGGTTACGCGGATACTCGATCGACCCACGGCCTACTTGCTGGTCAGGAATTAAAAAATGATCGATCAGAGGATCGCCGCATCGACATTCGCTTTACACTGGTGTCTTCAGAGAAGCAAAGCCTCGAAGGACTGCAGGAAAACATGAAGAAGATGCGCGAGAAGACAGATATATTAATTCGAAAGCTCAAGCCACCAAGCCATGCACCTTGATCTTCGGTTAAATGATCTAACGCTGTCTCGCATAGCCTCCATTCGCCTGACCAGCGCGACTCGGACCTTGCAGGAGCTTACGGGCCGCAATCTCGCAAGGGCCAAGCAAGGCCCAGAATCACCACAGTTCAAAAACCGCAAAGAGGAGATGAAACAGCGGCTCATGAAGCGGGGTAAAGCCGTCTCCTTCGAGCAGGCTACAGATGAAGATGGACGTGAGCGACTACTGCTCAGTCTCTACTTGGAATATGCAACACGTTTGGATGCGTCGTGGCTTCCTACCTTTGACGAATTCATCGCCAGTTCGGTGCTCGGCGAAAATGGCTGCTTTTGGCACGCTGGGCGTCGCCTACAAGCCACTCAGCTATTTTTCACGCACTTCGGTCTCGATCAACTTCCTGCTTTGAACGTTCTGTGCAGCCGCATTTTGGAGGCATATCAAGCTCAGGATCTTCCTGTTTCCGGTTTGGGAGCAGTTTGGCACCAACATCGAGCCTTAATTTTTGCCACCGATGGGCCGCAAAGAATAGCGCGAGCGGCAATCGAGCGAGAAACGCTTGCGGAACTAATGGATCGATTCGCCGTGCCGAGTGAGGGCCGCTTTTCGGCAAGGCTCAAAGAATGCTATTTGCTAACTCGCTTGGAAGCCATCGAGTTAGGACAAGGACAGGAGATTCTCTCGGAGCTGGAAGCGATGCGGCACGTGCCCTACTTGCCCGGTATTCCTCTTGGAGCCGCCGCGGTGAGAATATTGACGCAACGAACATTACAAGCAGGTGGGGTATGGCAGGGGGATTGGGCGGACTGGTTGCTCCGGTTGGGAAGTGATCCATCGATTCCGAACAGTGCCGGGTTCTTAAAGTGGTGGGCGTGTTGGCACCCGACGCCTACAGAACTTGAGTGCGCACGGCGCGGTGTTAACCGTCAAACGCTTGAATACTTCATCCAGTTCCTTGATGCAAGCCTGCGAGAAGAAGGGAAATATGAACAGTTTAAGGACCGCGCGGGGTTCCTTCGTTGGCTCGACGACACACGTAAAATCCGGCGCTTCAAGCTAATGCTTCACCCTCGGGCGCATCAAAATCTGCCGCGTTCTTATCAGCAGCAGCGGAACCGCATTGCTCAAATAGAAGGATCAGGGCAAGGAGTCAGCGTCATCGCCATGGAATGCATTGATGATGTCTGGATTGTGGAGGGAACGCACAGTTTTGCGATTCGTGTATTACGAGGCGAATGCCCAGTGCCCGAGGTGTTTTTGGAGGAGCGAGCTTCGTACCCGTACTCGAGGTTCGTCCAGAATGCGATGCACAGGGATACATGCACAGGAATTTGGAAGCCCCATATGGGAGACTGGATCTCCGACCTGCTGTGGCAAATGAAATGGAAATTCCACATTGAACCACCGTGGACCTACGGCCGAATCCTATAATGCCAATTTTCTCCCCAGCGCCTACCTTTTTCTGGTCCGCCAATGCCGACGGTCTTGCGATCCGCTTTTCCAACCCGAAGCACTACGCAAACGCCAAAAGAAGCCGAGCCGATGAAGCCGGTCAGCTTGGTCTGATAAGGATGCAAATGCTCGCCGAGTGCGGGCAAGCGGAGGTCAGGGAAGTCGATGCGGGCATCTACATAGCAGCGGCAGACGCTGTGCGGATCGACATGGAAACACGCGAAGGCTTTTCGCTGCCTCCACCATGGCCGGGTGGAATGCGTCTTAAGACTGAGTCTGCGCCGCAGGCGTCGAGCTTTGCCGCGAGGCTAGGCTTGGTAGATCCAGGAACGGAGGTGCGCTGGGAGTGGAAACTGCGTGGGCCAATTCTTGAGGTTGGCAAAGCATACTTCCTTCCCACAGCGGCTCAATACGCGGCCTTGTTCACTTTCCAGACTTGGCGCGATGAGGGCGACCGCGGCGAGCTTGCGAATCTGAGCCTGCTCGCAACGCTCCGGGAAGCGCGTGAGGCGGGTTGCCACATTGATCTCGAAGCCTACGGTGAAACGGTCATCGTAACCAATGCGCGGGAGTTCAGCGTTGATGCTCGGCCCGAAGGCGGCAGCGGTGATCTCATTTTGCGCCCGCTGGTTAGTGGCGATTTTCCGGCTTTGAGCGCTGATGAAATTGAGCGACGCCTCGGCCAGATGTCTGGCAATGCGCCGCGAGCGGTTTTTCGCGTGGGGCAGACCATCGTCCTCCTTGATCCAACCCAAACGCAGCAGGCCCGCGCACTCGTCGAACGCGGGCGGGTGCCACAAACAAAGGTGGATGAGTTCAAGAAAGATCCATCAGCATGGATGGCAGAACACGTTTTCCCTGACATCGAAACGGAGTTCAGCCCACGAGTCACGGGAATCGGCATTTTGACTGCCGCCTACACTGGTTCAATGTGGGAGGAAGGCGAAGACTGGTTTGGTAAGAAACCACAATCGGAAAAGACACCTCGCGGAGAAGAACCGCCAAAACCAGAGCCTCCAGATCCAGAACCCGATCTCCCTGATCCGGGACCAGTGGTTACCATAATCCATACTAACTTAAACGAACTACTCTTTGGCCAGCCACTCGCTGAGATGGATCAAGAGGGCGGCGATCCCGACTTTTCTCGCTACGCCCGTGAGCCTATGGAGCACCAACGGAAGGCCGTGCTATGGCTGCTCCGCCACGCTCGCCGCGCTTTGCGCCGTCGCGACTTGTCTCCCACTGATCTTTCTCCTTCGGCAATCCAGCTTAAAAAACTTGGTGCTGGCGCGTTGCTGGCTGACGACATGGGACTCGGCAAGACCTTCAGCACTCTGATATTCTTGCGCGAATGGTTTGATCTATGGCGCGCGACTGTCGGTGGAGAGCCGCCCGCCGTGCTCATCGTCGCCCCTCTTTCTCTCCTTCAAAATTGGGAGGTTGAAATGGCAAAAGGATACTTGGGCCTAGACGACAAGACTGCCATTAAACTCATCAATGACCGAGCAGCATGGCGCCAAGCGGTGAATGAAGCTCATGCGGATCGCAGATTTCCTTTTGGTCGAGTAGTGCTGGCGCAATCCAATGGAGAGTTAGATCGGGTGCGTCGCCGGCCTGGAAGCCGCGACAAAGCAGTGCCGGGAGAGGTTTTGGAATACGGGCTCGACTTTGGTCATGGAACTGAGCGCAGCCTTGACCTTCCGGGAAGCTGTGTACTCACCACTTATCAGACACTTCGCGATTACCGCTTCTCTTTTGCTAAGGCGGAATGGAGTGCAGCCGTTTTCGACGAGGCACAGAACATCAAAAACCCGAACGCGATTCAGACCATCGCGGCAAAGTCGTTGAAGGCGCTGTTCCGGCTTACGCTTACTGGCACACCAGTTGAGAACCACCTTGGCGACTTCTGGTCAATCCTCGACACATCAGAACCTGGGCCGCTCGGTTCATTCGTTGAGTTTCGCAAAAAATGGATTACCCCAATGGCCCAATGTGACCGTGACCGCATGGATGAAATCGGGAAACAACTGCGCGATCACGTTGGTGTTTTGATGCTCCGGCGAATGAAAGAGGAAGAACTGACTGGACTGCCCGTGAAAAGTGGACACAACCAATCTGTTCCTGTTGAACTGACCGCCGAGCAAGTCGATGCCTACGACGCCATCATTGCCAGCGCACAAGGAGAAGATCCAGCCACCGAGAGCAGCCCTGAGCGACAAAACCGACAGCTCGCCGCACTTTGGCAACTCCGCCAAGTCTCACTGCACCCCGATCTGCTCGCGGGTGGCACCATTGGCACAGCCAGCAATCCACTCGACTCTCGCGCCATGCTACAGCGTTCCGGTAAACTAGCATGGCTGCTGCGGCAACTCGATGAGATCGAGCCACTCAGTGAAAAGGTGCTCGTCTTTTGTGTGCAGAAAAAGCTCCAGGAGGCACTCGCACGTCATCTTGGGCTGATTTACGGGATCAATGTGCCTGTCATCAACGGCGATACGAAAGCTACTTCACGTCACGATCCTGAGGAAACTCGTCTCGGTCTCATTGAGCAATTCAGCGACGCAGCGGGGTTTGGCATCTGTATTCTTTCCCCGATTGCCGCCGGAGCTGGCCTAAATATCGTGGCCGCCAATCACGTCGTTCACCTCGAGCGCCATTGGAATCCAGCCAAGGAAGATCAGGCAACTGACCGCGCTTATCGCATCGGCGCGACTCGCCCCGTGACCGTCTATTTGCCCGCTGCACGGCATCCTAATTCAGAGCTTCGCTCTTTCGACGAGGTCTTGCATGGCCTGATCGAAAAGAAGCGCGGTCTCCAGGGTGCGCTCGGTCTTGTCCCACCACAATCAGTGACGGATACAGAACTCATCGGGGCAGTATTCACGCATTACTCTTCTTCCAGCAGTACAGCTAAACTCGACCTCTGTGCTGCTTTACGCCTGCCTTGGAGGTTGTACGAAGCCCTGATTGCACTACTCTACGAGCGGGATGCGAAGCGAGTGATTCTCACACCTGGCGGAAGGGATCATGGCTGCGACGTTGTAGTTCTAGGCTGGGGCGCTCTGAATGAAAATGTGCTTATCCAATGCAAAGCGACTTCGCGTGATGAACTGGACAGTGAGGTTGCTGTGCGCGAAGTCGAGGGAGCCAGACCCTACTATGAGAATGCACTTCTGGGCATTTCTTTTTCCAAGCGCTGTCTGCACACGACCGCTCGCCGCTTGAGTAAGCGGACACTTAATGCCGCACGACTATGTGGCGTTTCTGTGCATGATCGTTCATGGCTTAGCACTGAACTAGGCCGAACTACTGTCACTTTGAAGGATTTGCTAACTCGAGATGCTGGCCGTGAGCGCGTCTAACAGCCGAAGAAGGGTCCTCCCGCTCCCGTCAGCGCTAACCCCACCCTGGACGCCCGCACGTCCGCCTGCCACGCCACCGTGGTAATGTGACCTCCCCTGGGAACGCCAAGCCCCAGCTTGGCGCGTCAAAAAAAATGCCGACCAAGGGCTCAGCACTCCCAGAGCTCACGCCAACATGCCCGGCTCCTGCCAATCCACCGCGCTACCGCCGCGCACGGCCACGTCCTCTCACCCCCGACCGCTACGTCGGCGCC
>CAJBME010000096.1 GCA_903954065.1 uncultured bacterium | reverse complement strand
TGTCTTGAGGGATGTGGCCCGAAGGCCAAGTGTGGAAACCGGGGCCAGCGGACCCGGCTACAGCGGCGGCGCTGAAGGAGCATCGCATACCAGCCCAAGGCATCGCCCTTGGAACCGCATCCGAGAGAAATAGGTGTGTTCTAAAGGAACACCGCGTAGGAATGGCCGGGGGAGACAAGGCAATCGCCTTGACGATCAAGCGGGTGATCCATACACTCATCTGATGGTGATGGCGACGGCAATACGGTCAGCTTCGCCATGTCCGCCGGGGCCTCCACATTCCGGGCTGGCCATGGCCAGCCCTCCCATTCGCCTTATCCTCAAAAATTTTGTGTTTCACCCCGCCTTTCAGTATTTCCTCGCGGCCATGCGCCATTTGTCGGAAACGAAAAAGCGGCAGCCTTCAGAAATCGGATACGGAAGCGCCTCCCTGGGGATGCTTGTGATCCTGATCCTCGTGGTAAGCGTGCTCTTAGGAACCGGAGCCCCGCTACCCGCCGCCAGCCTGCCAGCGGCCCCGGATCAACCCGCCGCCGCTGCCGCCGCCGGGAGTCCACCTGTCTCGGTGGTGGTCATCCCCATCCGTCAACAAATCGCCAAACCCGTCCTCTACGTCCTGCGAAGAGGCCTGAAACAAGCCATCGAACGCCGGGCCGATGTCGTCATTCTGGACATGAAAACGCCAGGGGGCGCGCTCGATGTCACATTCGAAATCATGGAAGCCTTGGACAAATTTCCCGGCCGCACCATCACCTTCGTCAATACCGAAGCCATTTCCGCAGGCGCCTTCATTTCAGCGGTCACCGATGATATCTTTTTCACTCCCGATGGGGTGATTGGCGCCGCGGCTCCGGTCATGGCTTTTGGTGGTGAAATCGACACCTCGATGAAGCAAAAGGTCGTCAGTTATCTGAAGGCCCGGGTCCGCGCCAGTTCAGAAGGAAAAGGATATCGCGGTCAGGTCATCTCGGCCATGATCGATGCTGACTACGAACTCAAAATCGGTGATACCGTGCTCAAACCCAAGGGAGAACTACTCTCACTGACCGCCGCTGAAGCGAGCGCCACCTACGGCAGCCCAGCCCAACCACTGCTGGCCGCAGGAATCACCCCGAATATCGAAACCCTGCTCACCCAGTCCTACGGAGCAGGCCGGTATCAAATCACCCAACTCGAAGTCACCTGGTCAGAACACTGCGCCGAATACTTGAACCGCTTCTCCAGCGTGCTGCTCGGACTCGGGCTGCTCGCGCTTTTTATCGAATTCAAAACGCCGGGGTTTGGCCTCTTCGGCTTCACAGGTGTTTTACTGCTGGTCACTGTGTTTTTCGGGCACTCGATCGCAGGCCTGTCCGGCCACGAACCCCTCCTGTTCTTCGCTCTGGGCTTGGCTCTGGTTGTCATCGAATTGGTTTTTTTCCCGGGCGTCGTCCTGATCGCCCTGACCGGCATCGGCTTGATTCTCGGTTCGCTGGTGTGGTCGATGGCTGATCTCTGGCCGAATGAACCGGTGACTTTCAGCGGAGACGTTTTCATTGGCCCGCTCACCACCGTGGCCCTCGGCATTTCCACGGCCATCGTCCTCGCCTTTCTCCTCCTGCGCTTTCTCCCCCGCGGCTGGTTCTGGGACCGCATGATCCTCACCGCCGCCGTCACCTCATCGACCAGCCAAGTCACCACCAGCGAGTCCCAGCCCAGCCTGATCGGCCGCACCGGCGTCGCCGTGACCCCACTCTACCCCAGCGGACACATCGAGATCGACGGCCGCCACTACGAGGCGAGGCTCGCCATGGGCTCAGCCGAAATCGGCTCCGCCGTCGTCGTCACCGCCCAAACGGAATTCGGCATGGTCGTGGAAAAAGCTTGATTATGAATACAATTTTCCTGCTTTTTCTCGTCGGTTTCATCCTGCTCGCCTTCGAGGTCATCGTCCCGGGCGCCATCCTCGGCACCATCGGCGGCCTTTGCCTGCTCGGTGGCATCACCCTCGCGTTCATGGAATACGGCCCGATCGGAGGATCCAGCGCCATCGCCGTCGCTCTCGTCATGACCGGCCTCATGATCTACATCGAATTCCGACTCCTCCCCAAAACTCGGTGGGGAAAACGATTGTTTCTCCATGCCGCTATCGATGGCACCAGCCAGCCCCTGCCCGCCGAGGAATCAGTCGTCGTCGGACGCCCCGGAAAAACTCTGACCCCACTTTCGCCCTCCGGTTATGTCCTGATCGACGGTCATCGCTACGAAGCCTTCTCCCGTTCGGGCCTGCTCGCCCAAGGCGAACCGGTTCAAGTGGTCGGTCTCGACACTTTTCGCCTCATTGTCTCCAAACCTTCATCTCTATGAACCCCACCATCATTCTCTTCATTGCACTCGGCATCGGCGGCCTCGTCCTGCTGGGCATCATCCTCTCGTTCTTCAGCGTCTGGCTGCGCGCTTGGCTCGCCGGCGCCTACGTCGGCATCATCACCCTCGTCGCCATGCGCCTCCGCCAGGTCCCCTACGGCCTGGTCGTGGACTCCCGCATCACCGCCAAAAAGGCGGGCATCGACATCTCCATCGATGACATCGAGGCGCACTTCCTCGCCGGCGGCAATGTCATACCCACCATCCAAGCGTTGATTGCCGCGCAAAAAGCCGGGATCAATCTGAATTGGAACCGCGCCTGCGCCATCGACCTCGCCACCAAGGGTTCAGGCAAGAGCGTGGTCGAAGCCGTGCGCACGTCGGTCGACCCCAAGGTCATCGATTGCCCGAACCCAGAAGGCGGCCGCCTCACCATTGACGGTGTGGCCAAGGACGGCATTCAAGTCAAGGTCAAGGCTCGGGTCACCGTGCGCACCAATCTCGATCGTTTTGTCGGCGGCGCCAAGGAAGACACCATCATCGCGCGCGTGGGCGAAGGTATTGTCTCAACCATCGGCTCCGCCGAAAGTTACAAAGCCGTCCTCGAGTCACCCGACAGCATTTCCAAGGTGGTTCTCGCCCGCGGACTAGATGTCGGCTCGGCCTTCGAGATTCTCTCGATCGACATTGCTGACGTCGATGTCGGTGAAAACGTCGGCGCTAAATTGCAGGAGGCGCAAGCCGAAGCCAACAAGAGCATTGCTCAGGCTCAGGCCGAAATCCGCCGCGCCGCCGCCGTCGCGGTCGAACAGGAAATGAAGGCCCGGGTCCAAGAAATGCAGGCCAAGGTGGTCGAAGCTCAGGCCCAGGTCCCACTGGCCATGGCGGAAGCCTTCCGTTCCGGGCGGCTCGGGGTCATGGACTATTACAAAATGGAAAATGTCCAGGCAGATTCAGCCATGCGGCAAAGCATCGCCGGCCCTGAAAACAAACAATAAACCGGCGCACTCACGGATCCTCCCTCAAGCCACCACCTGCCGTCGGCGCATTCACCGCCCGACCCGGCCCGTTGATTTTACCCGTATTTTCTGCCATGGAATGGATTCTCAAAAATCTGGAGCTGATCTTATGGATCGCCGGCCCCATCGCCGTCTGGATCAATCAACGGGCTCGCCAAAAACGCGGGCAGGCTGCCGACTACGACGAAGACGGCATCCCGGAAATCGCCCCCAGCCTGGCTCCACCTGCCGATGACGTGGCCCGTGAAGCCAGAGCGCGGCGCATTCAGAGAGAACTCATGCGCCAACTCCCACAGAATCAATCACAACCGCCCTCCCCACCGCCGCCGCCCACACCAGCCGGATACCGCCTCGCATCGCCAGCCTCGCCCAGCGAAATCCCGCCCGCTCGGCAAAAAATACGCTCAGGCAGCCGCCCAAAACCCGCAGCCTCCACTCAGCTCACCAGCCCGCCCCCGCTGCCGTCTCAATCGCGCCGGACGGTCAGTCGAAAACCCATCAACCTCCTACCAGAATTGCGGAACCCCGAAGCCATTCGGAAAGCTGTCGTCCTCCGCGAAATCCTCGGCCCACCCGTCGCCCTGCGCAAAGATACGCTCTAGTCAGAATATCCGCAAAAAACACGCGGTTCCCCGGACCTTGGACGTCGAACCCTGATCAAACGACCGACCGCCGTCCGGCCTCACTGGCAGATGTCCGACCTCAGGGCACGCGGCGGACGCGGGTAAAATAGGCGCCATGCTGCCGGCCGTCGGGCCGGGTCAGCCAGGTTTGTAACATTGTCGGCCCCTGCGGCAACTGGACGCGGAAAACCGCGCTAGAGGCGTCGGCACTCAAGGACAGGGATTCATCAATTCCTCCGATGACCAATCTGGCGGCCGTCATGTTCATGGCCTTGTCCAGAGTGGGCGCCCAGCGATACAGGCTGATTTCGAATGTCCCCGCTTGTTCCACGTTCACCGCCCACGCGCCGTTCATCAACTCGCCATGCTCGATCTGGCTTTGGTGCCAGGCGGCGGACGCGGTACCGGGCATGAGCCAATCATGACTGGAGAGCGTCGACGGGTTTTCCGCGCCGCCGAGCGTGTAGCGAACTGTTTGCTGGAGGGCGGGCTCGAGGGAGGCCCACCAGTTTTCGTAGTCGGCGCGCAGCCTGTGGACGACGTCTGGGTGCTGGCTGGCCATGTCATTTTGCTGACCGGGATCGACGGTCATGTCATACAATTCCGCTCCATTGATCAACCGCCAGCGCTGGGTCATGGCCGCTGAGTCCTTCCATTTGGGCGGGATAAACGCTCGCTGCACATGGGCAAACAACGTGCGGTCGGGCATCGTCTGGCCATGCCCCAGTAGCGCCGGCCGCAAGGAAATTCCGTCCACCGGCCGCCCGCCCGGTTTTTCAAGTCCAAGCAAATCAACAAGCGTGGGCAACACGTCCATGTGTGCTGTGAGTGCAGACACGTCGCGCCCGCCTGATATTCCCCCAGCCGGCCAATGCCAGAAACTGGGCACGCGATGGCCACCTTCCCACGCCGATCCTTTCCAGCCACGCATCCCCGCATTGAAATAGGGAAAACCCGCCTTCTCATCAATCCAGCCGGCCGTCGTGCCATTGTCCGTCATGAAAATCAACAACGTATTGTCCGCCAACCCGAGTGCCTCAAGACGGTCGCGCAGTCGACCCATGTTCTCATCAATATTCGTGATCATGCCATAAAACTTGGCCATCGTCTCAGGCACGCCTACTTCTTCGTACGGCGTGGCATATCGCTCCGACACATGGTACGGACCGTGCGGAGCATTGGGCGTCAAATAGAGAAAAAAATTCTTTTCTCCTTGCTGCTCAATGTATTGAATAGCCTGGTCAAACCAGACATCCGTGCAATAACCATCGAATTTTCGCCAGGCCCCATTCACTTTATAGGTGTCGTCAAAATAATCATTTCCCCAGTAATCGGGACCGTTGCCAATGCCGCCACCATGGTGCCAGACAGTGTGGTCGAAACCTTGGTCTTCCGGACGGCAGGGATAATTGTCACCCAAATGCCACTTACCAATCATGGCCGTGGCGTAGCCGCTGGCTTTGAAAACCTCGGCCAGCGTCAACTCCTCTGGATGCATCATCGAGCGACCGTTGATCGTGTGCCAAACCCCCGTACGCGTGGAATACCTCCCAGTTAAAAGCGCGCTGCGCGTCGGCGAACACGTTGGATCAACATGGAAATCAGTCAGACGTACGCTCGACGCATGAAGTCGGTCCAGATGCGGGGTCTGAATGACCGGATTGCCGTGAGCCGCCACCTCGCCGTATCCTTGGTCATCCGTCATGATCAAAATGACATTCGGCGGACGCACGGGCCCACCTTCCGCAATGGTCGGCGAGAAGCAGGCCGTCACCACCGCCGCCAGCACGCACAAAGAGAAAATGAATGATTTCATGAGGATCGGGGCCACGGACAAATCACCAGAAGAGCTCCAGCAACTGGGCTCAACGTGAACAGAAGAGCGGGCCCAGCAACCGCCCGGACCCGACCACCACAAATGACCGTCCATCTCAAACCAACAGACCAGACCAGATCAAAGAGCCGCCGGCCAGCCACGGTTTGTGTGTGGCCCAAAAAGTGTATACTCACGCATCGTCTGTCCCTCGCAGGCCATCGACTTGCCGATGGCCCTCGAGACCGACCGCTTTTTCGGTTTCGGCACTACCCTCCTCTCCTGACTCTTCATTTCCTCTCCCATGAAGTCTTTTTACGCCGACCGCGCTGTCCGCCAGCGTCTGGTTGAATTTTTGGGCGGTGAATCCTTGGAGACAGCCACCGCGCTGTATTTGAGCCATTTAGATGGGTGTCATTTCCAGCGCTCGGAGTTACATCCTCCGGGGGATCTCCAATGGTTTCTTGACCGGGAGCTGGATATCGCGCGATCCCTTGCCGACCGGCATTCTTTACTGCTGCATCTCGACGTCGAGTACGTCAACTTTGACGCCCCGGCCGAGGCGTATGTGGATCCATGGCGGACCTTCGAGCTTCAGGAACCCGTGGTGCGAGTGATTGAAGAACTTTTAGTCTCCTGGGGGATTCAGCCATTACATTTAATCACCGGTCAGGGGCATCATTTTGTGTGGAGGGTTGGCCTGCATTCCGAGGCGGGTCGGCGTCTGGCCGCGCTCGCTCCAGCTCCCGAGCTGGTGGGAGCGTGCCTAGAACGCTTGGGCGGCGGGGTGACCACCACCGTGACGCAAGAGTTACAAGAGGCATTTTCAGCCACCTCACTCCTGATCGAGTTCGTAGCCCACCGCATCAAAGCAGCGGCCGCCCCCCTGTCATGGCTGCCCGTCGAAATGACAGCGGTCCATGTCGGACCGTCCACCACTCATCAACGGGAAATGATTTCGATCGATATTTCCGAATATGGCGACCCGCTGCACACGCGCTTGGTCCGCATGCCGTTTACCAATTATTTGAAGCCGTGGCTCACTGGACTAGCCCGCGATTTGGGAATTGAAGGCGAACTCCCGTGGTTCCGCGCCATTCCGCTCCATGAAATGGACGTGCGCCAAGCCATAAAAGTCCGTCAGGATGACAATGATGTCAAAGCGCTGGCCCGCCGAGCCAACGTGCGCATCCCGCTGCAAGAAGAAGGAACATCGCGGTTGCTGGACCAATACCTGCAGTCAGGATTGCGGAAATTTCACTGTCACTTTTACGACACCCAGCACGACCCGCGCGACACTTGGCCCGAAAGGTATGCCCGCACGCCGCTCGAACCGCTGCCTCCGTGCGTGCGCACACTGTTGCAATGGCCCAATGACCGGCTGCTCAAACCAGCTGGCATGCAACATGTGACCCGCACGTTGCTGGCCGAAGGATGGCACCCACGCCACATCGCCGGATTGATTCGATCGAAATTCGAAGACCCCAGGCACGGATGGGATGGCTGTTGGCAAGACTACGAACCCGGGACCCGCGCCGATTTTTACACCCGCGTGTTCGCTGGCCAACGCGCCACCGGCGCCGATCGCCTCGTCGACTTTAATTGCACCTCCACTCAGGAAAAAGGATTCTGCCCGGGACCGGACCCCGGAGGGTGCTCACTGCAACACCACCACCAACTCCTCACCCATCCCCCCACCCCATGACTCCTTGGACTATCGGCCTCTCCACCGGCTGCTTCTACAGCCGCCCTCTCGAAGATGTTCTCGATCACATCCACGATCATGGCTTTAACACCATCGAAGTCTGTTCGTTTCCGGCGCATCTTGATTACCACAATCAATCGACCATCGCCCGGGCCGCGGAACGAATGCAGAAACTCGGCATGCGACCGGCCTCGTTTCACGCGCCATTTGCCGACCGAATTGACATTACCGCACTGGATGAATCCGTGCGCCAAGCGGCCGTGCGTGAATTAATAACCGCCAGCGACGCGGCCGCCGCGCTCGGGGTTGAAACTCTCGTCCTGCACCCGGGACCGGAACAGGCAGGTCGGCCACCCGAAGCAGAATTCATCGACCGCATGCGCCATGCCGCAGAATCGCTGAACACCGTGGCCGACCACTGCTGCCAACGGGGGGTGCACCTCGTGCTCGAAAACATGCTGCCCCATCTGCTTTTCGGCCACATCAACGACATGATGTATTTGCTCGGCTCCATTCGCAATTGCGACGTCGGTGCGTGCCTCGATACGGGCCATGCCCATCTGTCTGGAGAACTCGCCAGCGTCATTCACAAGCTTTCCGGCCACCTGCACATGGTCCATGTCAATGACAACCGAGGCGACCGCGATGACCACCTGCCTCCAGGGGAGGGCGACATCGACTGGCCATGGATCCTGCGTGAACTGCAACGCCATCGGTTCTCCGGCGTCCTCATCCTCGAACTCTCCTCCCGTCCGCAGGAATCGATCACAGAAATGCTGAACCGCGCCCGTCAGGCACAATCATATTTGGTCAATCTTATGCTCGGCATGGACGGTTCGTAACCACCGGTTTCCCTCAAGACCACTTGCCCCACCCACCGCCATCCCCCACACTTCCCCTCATGGATCCTGCTCTGCTCAACCTACTCCGCTGCCCAGTCACGCAACAGTCACTGCGTTTGATGACGGCCGCCGAGGCCGTGGATCTCGGCTTAGAAGCGCAGCCAGTCCTGCTCCGCGAGGACGCTAGTATGTACTATATCTTTGAGGACCACGGGTTTCCACTCGTCCTGCCCGGCACGGGAAAACCCGTCCCTGGCCGATGAGCGGCCACTCAGACTAGCCACTCACGCCAGCGCAAAATGTCCCCAGCGTCAGTACCAGCGCGCACCCGGCCTGAGTTTCGCGCTGCGACCGGCTCAGACCTCCTCATTCCGCTGGGGTCACACCCAGTACAATGTTAAAAACAGCGGCCAGCGCGCCCGCCTTGGCCCCAGTCAACGGCGCAAAATCAACCGTCAGCAAATCGCGCGCTGCTTGGTCACCCGTGCCTTTCCACAAAAAGTCACCCTCGTTTTGCGGATGCCCCTTGATATAACACTGGCTGGTCCATTTGGGCTGCCCCGGCAGTTTGACCGCCACATGAATGTGCGGCGCCCGCCCCGGATAAGAAACCGGCTTGATGGTGCGAAACAGATACTCCCCAGTGGCCCCCGTCAGACACCGGCCAAACCCCTGAAACCCAGCATCACGCCTGGCCTTGTCCCCGCCTGACCCACTGTGAAGATAAACCCCAGTCGCATCACACTGCCAAATCTCCACCCGCGCGTCCCGCAACGGCTCACCCGCAGGATTGAGAATACGGCCGCTTAGATAAGTCACCTCCCCAGCCGCCTCCTTCTCAGCATCATTGACCCGCAACAAATCATTGTCGGTGTCGAGCGGCAACCGGTCCGGATAAAACGGCCCCTCCGTCTGCGTCGGCGTCAACGCCCACTCGCCAGCCAACGCCGATGGCGCCGCCGCCATCACCACCCCCATGCCAAAACGTCGAATAAAATCCCTGCGATCAGCTGACAAAAAAGCGCCAGGGTCATTGCGAAACAACAGATTCATAAAAATAGGGGGATTAAAAAGAAGGAGATGAGGCGCTGGATTCTATCCAGCGACCACACCACACCACGATCCATCCATCTTGTAAAGCCCCAGCCACCGCCACAGACATCAATCCAGCGGCGACGAGAGGTCGCTCCTTCCGGGCGTGGGAGTGATTCGCCCCACAAAGGAAACTGAGCACCACGTTCCCAATCCCATGCCCCGTCAGCGCCGCTAACCGACGGAGTCGGATCAGTGCTTGACTGGGAAGTTTACTTCCCGCTGGCCGGGTCCGCTGGCCCCGGTTTCCACACTTGGCCTTCAGGCCACAGCCCTCCAGACACGGCTCCGAATCCGCTTCTCCGCATCCGGTCCCATGTCAAAAAGACGTTCGGAGAGGCGTTCGGAGAGGCGTTCGGCGCCGCGACCGGGGTCAGCGACCCACGGCTACAGAAGACCCGAATGCGAAACCGCTGCGCAGGCGGTGCGCCTCCGCTGTAGCCGGGCT
>CAJBME010000095.1 GCA_903954065.1 uncultured bacterium | reverse complement strand
GCACCGAGCGCTGCCAGATGGCTGCTCCCGTCAGCGCATCCAAGCAATTCAGTAGGCCGGTGGCTCCATAGGCGTAGACCCGGCCGTCGACCACTGTCGGCGTCGCGTGCGGTCCATCGCCACTCTGCCACTGGGAAAACCGGACAGGATCCGCGTGGGCCCACCGCAACTCTCCACTCAAAAGATCATAACAACTTACCAACTCCTCGGCCCCGCGTTGTTCCTGTGTATAAGCGAGGCCCTGCACCACCGCGAAGGCCGACCATCCTTCCCCAATCGCTTGGCGCCACAATTCCCGCGGTGGATGGGATTTCCAATCACGGGCCAACCGCGCACCGTGCACCACGCCATCCCGCGACGGCCCAAAAAACTGCGGCACATCCGCCGCCATGGCCAGTCGCGCTGGATCCGCCGCTACAGCTCCCTTCGCTGCCCCCACCGGAACGGCGAGGACTGCGCGCTCCGAAGACCACCTCCACGCCAGTCTGGGTAATCCTGTTCCGTCTAAGGTGCCATTCCCCCGCAGCGAAAACTTGAGCCCGATCCCCACTAACAACGCTACCGCCAAGCCCGCTAGTCGATATCGACCCCGGATCCGCGGAGTGAATAACAACCAAATTCCCAGCAACACGATGACCAGCGCCGAGATGGCGGTGACAAGCCACCATGTTAGGTTCCGCTCTAATTCCGGTTTGAGAAATACTCCCAGTATCGCCAGTCCACCGAGGGCTATCGTCACGAGCGGAAACCACGGGCGACCGCGCCGAGGAGAGGGGGGACAAGTGAGATCAGTCATCTTGATAAAGCCATAAAGCGCACTGGGGGGAGGGATCACCCAAGTGCGCTATCGCCCGGGAAAGTCAGGGCGACGGTCGGATGAGAGCGGTCAGCACGTTCCTCCGCAAGATCCCCGGTTGTACCAAGGGATCATCGGCAGTCACTCGCTGCGCTTATTCTCTGTTGAAGTTAAACGTCGAGGGTCGTCCAGGCGGCGTTGTGGTGGGAGGAGGCGACGACGGCTTCGATGAAGGCCATGCCCCGAATGCCATCCTTAATGGACGGGAAGTCGTGGGCTGGGGAGTCGTCGGGCAGGGTGGAATTTTCCACGCGGGCGCGGACGGCCAAGGCGAAGTTTTTGTAGATGTTAGCGAAGGCTTCGAGGTATCCCTCGGGGTGGGATGGGGGAGTGCGGCCGGCGGCGAGGGCGGCCGGCGAGAGGTAGCCGTTGGCAGTGCGGTAGACCTGCATTGGTTGATCCAGCCATTTGACGAGCAAAGTGTTGGGCTCGTTCTGGTGCCACTCCAACCCGCCTTTTTCGCCATAGACGCGAATGTTGAGGTTGTTTTCTTCACCCACGCTGATTTGCGAGCAATGGAGAATCCCTTTGGCGCCGCCTTGGAAGCGCAGGAGGACATTGCCGTCGTCGTCCAGTTGGCGTCCGTCGACGAAGGCGGTGATGTCGGCGGCGAGTTCGGAGATGTGCAGGCCGGTGATGTATTCGGCGAGGTTTTCGGCGTGGGTGCCGATGTCACCGATGCTGCCGGCGGCGCCGCTTTTGGTCGGATCCGTGCGCCAAGAGGCTTGTTTTTGACCGCTTTCTTCGAGTCGGGTGGCCAGCCATCCTTGTGGGTACTCGACGACGACCTTGCGGATTTTTCCTAAGGTGCCGGCCGCGACCATGTCGCGAGCTTGTTTGACCAACGGGTAGCCGGTGTAGTTGTGGGTCAGTCCGTAGAGCAGACCTGATTGTTCCACGAGGGCGCCGAGTTCTTTGGCTTCGGCGAGATTGAAGGTGGCAGGCTTATCGCTCAGTACATGAAATCCGTGTTCCAGAGCCATTTTGGCCGGCGGGAAGTGCATGTGATTCGGCGTGACAATGGCCACAAAATCCATGCGCTCGCCCTCAGGTAGGGCCGCTTCCGCCTTGATCATTTCCTCGTAGCTGCCGTAACAACGATCGGGTGGCAGAAACAAATCCGCTCCCGACGCCTTGGACTTTTCCGGGTCGGAAGAAAACGCGCCACAAACGAGCTCGATTTGCCCGTCGATCTGGGCGGCGATGCGATGGACCGCGCCAATGAAGGCACCGCGGCCGCCGCCGATCATGCCATAACGAATTTTGCGACTCATGGGATTGGGGTGTTGTTGATGTGGGCTGGTTGAGAAGTCAGGGCCATGCAGCGCGTGAAGGCTGCTGGAGAAGCTGATGGTGGCGCACAGGCCAGCGGTGAGGCAACTGGAAAGTCGCCGCCTGATGCAGGTTGCGGCCGATCGCGGACGTGTCGGCCGCCGTCCAGCGGCGGGGCGCGGCGAGATGGGAGGATAGCGATAATCAAAAGTTCAAATGAACAAATTTCTAGGCTCGTTTTCTGGATTGAGGCGCTTTCTCTCGCTGATGGCGGTAGGCTGTGTTCGGCAGGGCAGGGTGGTGGTGGGGGAGGTCGTGGGGTTTCTGCGGGCGACCCGGAGGTTGGGCTTGTGTGTCGGGCGGGCCCTTGCAGGATAGGCCTCTCATCTGATGGATTCGTCTGACGTAGTCGTGTCGTCCTCTCTGCCGCCTCCTGCCCGTCGCAGGTGGGTTCATGCGGCTGTGGCGGCGGGGGTATTGGCGGGCGGTGTTATTGTGAGTCAATTTATGTTTTCGTTGAAGCCGACGCCGGTTTCGGCGGCGCGGTTGGAGATGCGGCCGGCGGTGGAAGTCTTGACGGTGGTTTTGGCGGACCATCCGGTGCAGGTGGTGACGCAGGGATTTTTCGCACCGGTGACCGAGACCAAGGCGGCCAGCGAGGTGGCGGGGCGGATTGTGGCGGTGTCACCGGCGTTTGTGGTGGGTGGGGTGTTTAAGGAAGGCGATGTGTTGTTGGAGATTGATGCGGCCGATTACGCGGCGGCGGTAGCGCAGGCCGAGGGGGCGCTGGCGGAGGCTCGGTTGTTGTTGGAAAATGAATTGGCGCGGGCGGACCAAGCGCGGCGCGACTGGCAGCGGTTGGAACCGCAGGAAAAGCCAGGTCCGTTGGTATTGCGCGAGCCGCATGTGGCAAGTGCCCGGGCGCGGCTGGCGGCGGCGGAGGCGGCGTTGGACAAGGCGCGGCGTGATCTTGGCCGCACGCAGCTGCGCGCGCCGTATCCCGGGTTGGTCCGGGCCAAGCGGGCTGATCTTGGCGATTATGTGACGCCCGGTGCGCCGTTGGCGGAGTTATGGCGATCAGACGTGTTTGAAATCCGCCTGCCGGTGAGTGTGGTCGAGGCGGAATTTGTGGATCTGGCCGCCGGGGCGGTGGCGGTATTGAGTGACGGGGTGCGTGAATGGACGGCTCCAGTGGTGCGGAGTGAAGGACTGGTGGACCCGGCCACGCGCACGACTGCGTTGATTGCCCGCCTTGACCAAGCCACGCCGGCGCCGACACCGGGGCTTTTTGTGAAGGCTAAAGTGCAGGGGCGGCTTTTGAAAAACGTGGCCGTCATTCCCCGGCGCGCCTTGGTCGGGCCGGACCGGGTGGTGGTGGTCGATGAGGCGGGTGGGCTGCGTTTTCGATCGCTGACGATCGTCTGGCAGGAATCCGGTCAGGTGCTGGTCAGCGCAGGACTGCAACCGGGCGACCGGGTGGTATTGACGGCGCTGGCGGCGGTGGTGGAGGGCATGCCCGTTGAAATCATCGACGGTGGCACCGCCTCGCCGCAACAGAGTACGCCGCGGACGGACGACAGCCGCGACGGGGAAAAAGGGAAAAGCAGCCGCGACGGGGCGCGGGTGGACGACAGTCGCGACGGGGCGCGGGCGGGCGACAGTCGCGACGGGGCGCGCCTGAGACCAGGCGGCCTGAACGAGGATCTGGACACGGGAGCTTTGGTGATCCGATGACGTTTCTGGTTACATGGTTTTCGCGCAATCCCGTAGCGGCGAATCTGTTGATGTTCTTGATGCTGGCGGCTGGATTCGCCGGCTGGTTCAAGATGCGAAAGGAGATTTTTCCTGAGACGGCGCTGGGTATGGTATCGATTGCCGTGCCCTTCCCGAATGCGGCTCCGGAGGAGGTGGAGAAAGGGGTGATCATCCCGGTGGAGGAGGCCATTCAGGGAGTGAATGGAGTCAAGCGGGTGATGAGTTATGCCAACGAATCGGTGGGCACGGTGATTGTCGAAGTGCAGCCATCGGCCGACACGCGCTCGGTGATGGCGGATTTGAAGTCGAGGGTGGACGCCATTGATACCTTTGCGCAGCAGGCGGAGAAGCCGATTCTCGAGGAATTGTTGATTAAAGGGCAGGTGCTCAGTCTGGCGGTGAGTGCCGAGTCAGACGAGGCTACCTTGCGGCGGTTTGCGGAGAAGGTGCGCGATGATTTGCTGACCTACCGGCTGCCGGCTGATGCGGGGGGCGGCGTGCTCACCCAGTTAAATCGATTTTTTAACACGCTTTTTAATGGTCCGGCGGCGATCAGCCAGGTCAGTATTGCCAGTGTCCGCAATTATGAAGTGAGCATCGAAGTCAGCGAGGACACGCTGCGGGCGTATGGCTTGACGATTGAGGCGGTGGCGGCCGCGGTGCGCGCGTCGTCGCTGGATTTGCCTGCTGGTTCCGTGCGTACCGATGCGGGTGAAGTCATGATTCGCACGCAGGCGCGTCGTTATACCGCTCCGGAATTCGAGCGGATCACGGTGGTGACGCGGCCGGACGGATCGGTGGTCACGCTCGGGCAGTTGGCGCGCGTGCTTGATGGCTTTGAGGACGTGGATTTGTTTTCGCGTTTCGATGGTCGACCGGCGGTGTTGGTCAATGTTTTCCGCACGGGTGAGGAGGACACGCTGCGGGTGGTCGAACTGGTGCGGGACTATATGCGGCGGGCTCCGGAGAATTTCCCTCCGGGGGTGCAGCTGGAAGTGTGGAACGACCAATCGGTCTTATTGGAAGGCCGGATGAGTTTGATGTTTTCCAATGGCTTGCAGGGGTTTGTTCTGGTGGTCATCGTGCTGGGCCTTTTCCTACAGCCCAAACTGGCGTGGTACGTGTCGCTGGGGATTCCCATTTCTATTGCCGCCGGCATCTGTGCCATGCCGTTCTTCGGGATCAGCATCAACATGATCTCGCTTTTCGCCTTCATCCTCGTCCTTGGGGTGGTCGTCGATGATGCCATCGTCATCGGAGAAAACGTGTATCACCGGATTCACGAGGTGGGAGAAGAACCACGCGTGGCCGCCGCCCGCGGCACGCTGGAGGTGGCCATGGTCGTCATCTTCGGCGTGTTGGTCACCGTCATGGCCTTTACCCCCATGCTCATGGTCAATGGTGTCGGCGGTAAAATCTGGCGCAACATTCCGCTCGTCGTCATTCCTACCCTGCTGTTTTCTACGATCGAGTCGAAATTCATCCTGCCGGCGCATTTGGCCACGCTGCGGAAACGTGGCGTTGGCGAGCGGGTCGGACTGTTGGATCGCATTCAGGAGAAAGTCGGCCGCGGGCTCGACTGGCTGGCCCAGACGTGGTACCGGCCGATGATCCGGCGGCTGCTTCGCTGGCGCTATGCGGTGGCCTCGGCCTTTGTCGCGATGCTGATGCTGGCCTTGGGTGTGGTCGGTGCCGGATGGGTGCCATTTGTGTTTTTTCCGGTGGTCGAAGGGGACATGATTTCCGCCAAATTGACGTTGCCGGAAGGCGTGCCGGTCGAGACGACGGCGGTGGCCGTCGGAAAAATTGAAGCGGCGGCGCAGGAGTTGGGGCGGCTTTACCGGACGGACGATGGTCGACCGATTTTCCGCCACATGTTGGCGACGATTGGTGGGCAGCCATTTCAGACGACGCCGTGGGGTGGGGGAGGCGGGCAGTCGGTGCACTTAGGGGAGGTGACTGTCGAGTTGGTGCCAGCGGCGGACCGCACCATCAAGGCCAAAGAACTGGAGGCCCGGTGGCGCGAGCTGGCTGGTCCGATTCCGGGGGCGGTTGAGCTCACATTTCGCACAAATAGCGAGCGTGGCGGAGTGGCCTTTGAGATTCAGTTGAGCGGGCAGGACCGCGCGCAATTGAGTCGGGCCGGTGACTGGTTGCAGGAGCAGCTAGCCACCTATCGCGGGGTCATTGATATTTTCACCAGTGAGCGCGGGGGCAAACGCGAGTTGAAACTCGATCTCGAGCCTGGGGCGGAGGCGACGGGGTTGCGGCTGGGCGACGTTTCCCGTCAGGTGCGCCAGAGTTTCTACGGCGAGGAAGTGCAGCGGCTGCAGCGTGGGCGGGATGAAGTGAAGGTCATGGTGCGGTATCCGAAGGACGAGCGGCGATCGATGCAAAATTTGTCAGACATGAAGATCCGGACCGTGACGGGCGAAGAAGTGCCATTTGCTTCGGTGGCCCGCGCTGATTACGGGCGTGGTTATTCTACATTGAACCGCAACGACCGCCGGCCGGCGGTAACGATTACGGCGGATGTCGATGCCAATGATCCGCAGGCCAATGCCCAAGTCATCGTGGCGCAGCTGACAGCGACGCATCTGGCCGAGATTGGGCGTCGGTTTCCCGGGGTGGCTTGGAGTTTTGAAGGCGAGCAAAAAAGCCAGCGTCAGGACATTCGCGACATGGGAGTGGGCGCGATTTTTGCGATGTTTGGGATTTTTGTGCTCCTAGCGGTTCCGCTTCGTTCGTATGCGCAGCCGTTGATTGTCATGAGTGTGATTCCTTTTGGGCTGGTCGGCGCGGTGGCTGGCCACCTGTTGTTGCGGATGGAGTTCTCGATTATGACGATGTGCGGTTGCATTGCGCTGGCGGGCATGGTGGTGAACGAGAGTCTGATCATGGTGGATCGGATCAATCGCGAACGCCGGAGCGGTCAATTATCGGGTGAGGCGGCCTGGCGCGCCGCCATTCACCGGTT
>CAJBME010000094.1 GCA_903954065.1 uncultured bacterium | reverse complement strand
GCGGCGTTGGGATCATCGAGTTCAATGGCGCGCTGGAGGTGTGGGGTGGCCTCTGGAGCCCGATTCAGGGCGATGAGGGTTTTGGCGTATTCGGTGAGTACGGCCGCGTCATTCGGGGTGTCGGCCACGCGGCGGCGCATGTCATCGAGCCGCCGGGTGATGGCGAGCTGTCCGTAGTCACGGTTCAGGGTCTCGTAATCTTGGCGGGATGCGGGCAGGACCTGGATCCATAGTTCTCCCATTTCGTCGGTCGTATTCGGGCCAAAAGTGATGCGGCGCGGCGGGTGGAATGGGTTTCGGGGATTGGCTTCCGAATTGTCGTAGGTGAAATGTTGGCGGAGCACAGTGCCCTTCGGCAGGAAGACGGGCTGGTTGAAGCGATAATCTCCCTGCCATTTAAAATCCCAGTCATCAATGCGCATGAGCCACTGGGTCGTTCCATTGGGAAGTTCGGCGGTGCCATGCAGCGCGCGGCCGAGGTAGTGCGCGTGGGGGATGAGTCCGAGCACATGGACGTCGACGGGGAGCCGGTAGCTGGATTCCACGACATGGGCGGCGGTGCCTGGGGGGACATCGATTTGCGAGGAAGCCAGCACCAGTTTGTAAGGGACGGCGCGCGGGGGATCGGTGGTGAAGAACAACCCGACGCTGGCCTGCACGGATTCGGGGCGGCCGGTCGGTTGCAGGTGCATTTGGACGACGAGGCGGGCGCCGGGCGCCAAGCGCCAGCTCATGCCTTCGGGCACGAAAGACGGCGTTTTGCCCGGCTGCCAGCTGACGAAATGACCGCCGGGACTGCGGGCGCTGGGGCCGGCGTTCATGCCGGGATAACCTGGGCCGGGGGCTGCGTCGTCGAGAGTCACCGAGTCGCCTTGGTCATCGACGAGTACGAAAGCGTGGTGTACGGCGCGGGGGTTACCGGGCCGAAATTCCACGCCTCGAACGAAGCGAGCCGGGCCGGGCGGCACGGTCAGGACAAAGTTGCGATAGACATCGCGGCCGTCGGCGGGCAGGGCAAAGGGTTCGGGCATGGTGACGACCGCATCGGGCGGGCCGAGTTGCCAGCCGTCGGTGAAGGGCGGAATGGACGGCGTGAGGGCGGCATCTCCCTCGGGTGCGCCCTGGTCATGCCAGCGCTGAAAGAGGGCGATTTCAGTGGCTGTCAGCCGGCGCTCGCCGACAAACGAGCCATGGCCGGCGACCGGTAGCCACGGGGGCATGGTCCGGCGCGCCGTGACCTCGGCGATGAGTTTTGAGCGTTTGGCCACCTCGGCAAAGGTCAGCAAGGAAAACGGTCCCGCTTCCCCGGGACGGTGGCAGACAGCGCAGTTTTTAAAGACGATGGGGGCGATGTGGGAGGCGAAGGTGGGCGCGGTCGGTAGGGCTTCGGCTGCGGCTGTGGCGGGGGCGGCAGTGGTCTCGGGTGGGCGTGACTCCTGACGGCACGAGATCAGCCACCCGGCGGCGGCAGCGATGGAGGCGAGCGCAAGCGTGCGCAGTCGCAGTGTGAGTGCCGATTTCATGAGCCTTGGCCACCGGCCAGCCGGGGGTCGCGATGCGGTTGCCGTGCCTCGTATGACGCCTGCATGGTTTGAAAATCCTTGAGATATTCGGAGGCGGGGCGGGCCTGCTCGATGGCGATCGCTTCGCGGATTGTTTGCAGTGCGTCGTCGAACTGGCCGGCTTCCGCGTAGGCCGCGGAGAGTGTTCCCAGAGTGAAGATGATTTCCGGGTTGCGAACGGTGGTGGCGAGGCGCACGGCTTCGGGTCCGTCGCGTAGGCTGGCGTCTGGGCCGGTGGCGAGCAGCCACGCCAGATTGTTGGTGGCCGGGGGCCAGCCCGGAGAGGCGGCTAGAATGGCCCGCAGTTCCGCGATGGCCTCTTGGCCGCGGCCGCTGAGCCCGAGTGCCTGGGCTAGCTCAAAACGGAGCACCCGCGATGGTTGGAGCGCCATGGCTTCGCGGAACAAGCTGGCCGCTTCCCGGAAACCCGATGGATCGCCGGCCGCCATCAGCGAGCGGCCGAGCTGGGCCAGTAAATCGACGTCATCCCGTTTCATCCGCAGCGCCTGACGCAGCGTGGCCGCGGCCTCGACCGGTTGTTTGAGTGCGGTCCAAGCGCGGGCCATATCGATGAGAGTGGCCCGGTCGCCCGGCACTTGCTGGATGTACTCATTCCATGCGGTCAGGGCCTCTTGGAATTTGTTCTGATCGTACAGCACGGCCCCAAGGTAGTTTTGCAAGTCGGAGCGTTCCTGCGCGGAGAAAACGCCGGGATGCGCAGATTGCCATGAGGACAACCGGCGCACATATGTTTCCGCTTCACCAATCAATCCGCGGTTGAGAAACTTGATGGCCACGGACCGGGCTTCCGTTGGTTTTGGCTGACCCAGCCACCGTCCGGGAAATGGCACCGCTCCAGTCACGATTTTATCGAGCGGCTGGTCCAGCAGCGTGAGGTCAGCCAGCAGCTGGTCGACCGCGACCGGTCCCCGATAGATAACAGCAAGGCGTCCGCGGGAATCGAGCAGAAAACTGCTGGGCACCGGCAGGGCGGACTGGCGACCGATGAAACTCCGTTGCAGCGACTCGAGCCGGGCAATGAGGTTTTCGTCTGGAAAGGCGGTGCGAAACGGATATCCGATTTTGGCCAAGGTGGCGGTGACGGCGGCGAGGCGTGCGGCGGGATCCGTCTGGTCATCGACCGAGATGGAAACGATGTCGAGGCCAGCGGCCTTGAGGCGGTCTTGGGCGCTGGTCCATTCCGTCATTTCTTTGAGGCACGGGGCGCACCAAGTGGCCCACAAGTTGATCAGGAGCGGTTTGGCGGGAGTCGAAGAGATGGGGGCCAGCGCGGTCGTCTCTCCGCTGGCGGTGGTGACGACTAGGTCGGGTACGGGTGCGGGGCGGAGCAGGACGATGCGGCCGGCGTCGCTTTCTTCGGGTGGGGTGACGGTGGATGGCGTCAGGACCTGGACGGCTGGGCGGGGGGCGACGGGGGAGGCGACTCCGCTTCCTTGGACGAGCTGGAATTGGGTGCCGACGGCTGGCAGGGGGAATTTTTCGGCGCTGCCCCCGGGCCATTTGACGATGACGTGGGACGCCGGGCCGGCGGTGCCCAGTCCGAACGCGACGTGCAGTGACGACTGTGCGAGGTGGCCATGGCCGGCGCGAACGGATTTGATCCGCCGGGTGGCTCCATTTTTTCCTTGATAGAGTTCGACGCGGGCCCCGACGGCGTTGCGGTTGGCGGTGGTGCCGCGGAGATCGAAAGTCAGGCTCGTGTGAGTCGATGGCGTATCATTGCGCAGGTAGCGCACGGCGGGGCCGGTCCGGTTGGTGACCCAGATGTCGAGGTCGCCATCGCTATCCCAGTCGATGCTGGCCACTGAGCGGCCGTCATCATCGAAGTCGAGGCTGGTGGCGGACGAGACATTGGCGAACCGTTGATCTTGACCGGCGAGATTGAGGAAGGCGCAGTTGCGTTCGTGGCCGCTGAAGCCACGGCCTTCGCGGATCATGAGGTTGAGGGCGGCCCACGCCTTGTCGTACTCCAGAATTTGGGACGAGGAGGATGAGGATGAAGGTGATTGCGACACGACCTGCCGCCAGAAGAAGCTTCACAAGTCGCCCGTGTCGGGCGCGCTCATAAAGCCATTGGCGACGTAGATGTCTTCCCATCCGTCATTGTTGAGATCGATGAAATTTGACCCCCAGGCCCAGCGGCCCATGGTCAATCCGCTGGTTTCGCTGGCGTCTTGAAACGACTGGCCGGAAATGTTTTTGAAGAAGCTGTTACCGCGGGCGTGGCGTTGGATGAGGTTGCGGGTTTCCTCGTTCGATCCTGGTTTGAATTGTTGTTGGAAGGCGATGCGGTTGCCTGCGGACGACCACATATTGGCGACGTAAAGGTCCATCGAGCCGTCATTGTCGGCGTCAGCCCAGTCGACGGACATACTGGCGGCGATGTCTTCGACTCCGAGGCGGGCGGCGACATCGGTGAAGGTGGCCTTTCCGGACGGGATCAGGTTGTTTTGGTAGAGGTTGTTGCGGCCGAAGTCATTGGCGACGTAAAGGTCCTGATCGCCGTCATTGTCGAAGTCTTCCCAAGCTGAGCAAAAGCTGAAGCGGGTGTTGTTCTGGTTCAGCCCGCTGGCGGTGGTGGCATCGGTGAACTCTAGGTTGGATTCGTTGCGGTAGAGGTAATTGAAGGCGCCGTTGTTGGCGTCTTCGTAGGGTACGGGATTGGCGAAGATGTCTTCGGGTGACGTCTGGCTCATCGGGCTGTAACCGCAGACGTAAAAGTCCAGATCGCCGTCATGATCATAGTCAGCCGCCGACAGTCCGCTGACACGGGATTCTGTGGCCATAGTCCGCACCAGAGAGAAGCGGGCTGAGCCGTCGTTTTGCAGGATGCTGACGGAAAACCGGTGGGCGAGTACACAGTCGGCGTCGCCGTCGTTATCGAGGTCGATGAACAGGGCGCTGCGCGAGATGTCGAGGATATCGAGCCCCGACTCTTGGCTAAAGTCACGCAGTGTGCCATCGGCTTGCTGCAGGAAAAACCGGTTGGGCAGACCGTCTGGCTGGCACAGGTAGACATCGGTCAGTCCGTCGCCATTGGCGTCGGCGAGACTGACGCCCTGATTGCCTTGATGAATACCGAAGGCGACGTCGAGATTGCCATGCCAGTGATTAGCGCCCCGGATGAGCTGTGATGACCAGGCGGGATTTTGGCCGAGGACGGCTTCGGTGCAGTCGGCAAAGAGCGGGGCGGCTGGGCCGGCGGCGGGCGGCGTGGCGACCACTTCTTCGAACCGCAGCAGCGTGATCGAGGCCAACAGCGGTTTGGCGCCATCCTGGCCCGCATGCCACGTGCATTGCCATTCGGCATTGTGTTGGCGCGGACCGCGGCTCGCTTCAAAGTAGACGACGGTCGACCATGGGCGCCCGTCTTGGCCGGGCTCGACCCTGACGACTTTGATCTTGCCGCGGAACAGGTGGGTGGCGTCGCTGAAGGCGCGCCGCGCCGGCGCCAAGGCGGCTTGCAGGCCTGCCTCTCCCGTGAAAGTGAGCTCATTGGAAAGCGAGCCCGGTCGGGAAATGGCAAAGGCGGCGTCTTTAAAGGTTGGGACCAGCTCGGGTAATAAGGCCGTAGTCTTGAAATCGGGAGCCAATAGGTCCGGTGGAATCTCCGGTCCGGTGGATCCCCAGCAGGGGAGTAGCAGCTTGTTGAGCTGAGCGCCGGCGTCTTCACTAAATTGTTCCGTGGTCCAACTGGGATCGCCCGCAGGGTCCGCCTTGGCCAGAACTTGGGCCAGCGGTGTTTTTAGGGCCGGGGCGCTGCTGCTGCCGCTGGGGGTTGTGCTGCTGGAAGGCGCGGGCGTTGAAGCGGCGGGCGACGGCGTCGCACGGACGTCCGCGGGGAGAGGTGTTGCCGGGGCCGGGACCGGTGCGGCCTCAGGCGCGGCGGCAGCCGCGGGCTGAGGAGTGACCGGCGGCGCAGACGGCGGATGATCACAGGCCACGAATCCGCAGGCCAGGCTGAGGATCAGCCAGCGGAGAGCCGCCGGGCGGGCGTGAAAGCGATGGTTTATGGAATGCAGGGCCATCTGGGCGCGTCGGGGTAGACTAACTGTCGACGTGGCTGGAAGCAAAGAAAAAGCCCACCGGATCGACGATCCGGTGGGCTTCAGAGTGGATCAGGAGCGGCGCGATGGCTGCTGCTGACGGCTAAACATGATTACCGGCGGCGGCGGACGATGAATCCGAGGGCGCTGATCATGACGAGCAGGGCGCTGGTTGGTTCTGGCACGACGGTCACCGACTGATTGAACACGGCGGAGGCGCCGGTGTTTTCAACGGTCAGGCTGACCTCCCACTCGCCATCTGGAAGGGCCACGGCGAAAGCGCCGTTGCGGTCTTCGGTGCCGATCTGGGTGTAACCCGTGGCGGTGATGACGTTGGTTGGGGTGGTTGGTACTCCGATGCCGCTGAAGGTGCCGTTTTCGTCGTTAGCATCCCAGTAAAGCACACCGGCGTCGCCGCCGCCGCCTTCCCAAGCGATCATTTCGAACGAGACCCATTCGCCATCATCGAACTTTGAATCGGAGACGTCCATGGCGGCGGTGTGGGAACCACCGTTGTCGACGCTGTTGTAGCCGGTCCAATCGTTGTCGTTGAGGAGCACTTTGCCATCGACGGCGAGGTACGTGTAGTCATCGATACCGTCTTTGAATTTGACGGCATTGGCGATGGAACCTTTACGGTCAGCGTCACCTGGGATCCAGATCTCGCCGGTCATGTGCACACCGTAATCTTCTTGGTTACCACCGGTGAACTGGCCGGGGACGGCGACCGAGAAGTCACCGACTTCACCGCGGTTGTACTGGGTGGCGTTGGTTGGGCTGGTGCCGTCGGCACCGGTCCAGTCAACATTTGGAATGACGGTCGTTCCGTTCGGAGTTTTGGTCGCGAAGATATTGCGAGCGCCGCTGATATTGCCGGGGTTGCCGGTGCCGGTGTAGATGTTCGCGGTCAGACCGGTGGTGGTGCTGTTGACGCGGAAGTTTGACGCGGGCACGATGTCCTGTGTTTCCATGGCGGTGCCATTGCGGCCGGCGCCGGCCACGCCGAAGACGGGCACGAAGGAATTCTTATCGACGGCGCGGATGGTCCACTTGGTGGACTCGAAGGTCGACTGGCCGCCTTCTTGCGTGTAGGCCGAACCGCGCACGTTGCCGCCCAGCGGGTTGATGGTGAGTGCTCCACCGACATTCCAAGTGGTGGCGCCGGAAGCGGCACCGAATTTGGAGCGGTCGTAGGTCCCAGAAGTCGACCATGAATCAAAGCTGGCGGTATTGACCCCGCCATTGCCGGCGCCACCGCCGGATTGAGCGTGCGACTGGTGACCGAGACCGAAGACGATCGGGTTGCCGGCGGCGAAAGCGGCGATGTTGCTGGCGCCGGTTTCGACCCAGCGGCCTGGGGTGCCATTCATGTCCATGGCGGCACTGGCGCGCATGGTGTTGCCGTCGCGGGCGGCGGCGAGGAAGTAGCCAGTGGTGGCGATATTGCCGGAGTTGATGGGGCCGAGGTCAGAAACGTTGAGGGGGCCGAGTTCGGTACCGCCCCCGCGGGTTTCGCGGCGACCGGTCTCGATCTGGCCATTGCTTTTGCGCATGGCGAGCCAGTTTGGATCATCAGCAGCTGGAGTGCTGCCGGAGATGGCGCGGACCAAAATGCCATCGCGACCCCATTCTGGAGCCGGGCTGTTGGTGCTGACGTGACGCACGCTGGCGGTGAAATCACCGGTGCGGGTCATGTTGCCATTGGTGTCCCAGAGATAAGCCCCTTGGTCACTGCCGCCCCAGAAGTCAGCGCCACCCGCTGAAATGGTGGAGGCGCCACCGCCAGAGGTGAAACTTGGCGCTGGAGTGGTGCCAGCGGCATCGCCCCAAGCTTCAAGCTTGTTGAATTGGGCATATGCGCCTGGCGCCAACAGACCGCCCAAGGCGGTAAGGGTGAGGAGTTTGCGGGTTTTTTTCATGAGTGAGGAGTGTGGAGATGAGAGGAAAAAAGAGTCAGAAACAGAAATTAAACGCTTTTTGAGCTATTCTCAAGTGTGACGTTTTATAGATAAATCGAGAAAAAGGAAAGCTTTTTTTCGATTTTTCGGGAATTTTGGCGGTTTTTTTCTGGGTGAACCCCCAGAAATGTCATTTGGATGGGGCAAAATCAAATGCCAGCGCCTGAATCCAGACACGCGCGGAGTTGGGGCAGGAGCTGTTTCATGACCATGCCATTTTTGGCAATCAGACTAGAGACTTGGCCGCCGAGTCGTTGACGGTCTTCTGGGGTGAGGTCTTTGGCGGTGAGGACGATGACTGGGGTGTCGATGAACCGCGGGTTTTGGCGAAAGTGGTCGAGGAACTGGAATCCATCCATTTCCGGCATCATGAGGTCGAGCAGGACGAGCGCGGGGTCGAGGGTCTCGAGAGCCTCGAGGGCGAGGCGGCCGTTGGTGGCGGAGCGAACGTTCCAGCCTTCTTTACTGAGTGTTCGGGTGAGTTGATCGCGGGTCGCGTCGTCATCTTCGACGACGAAGATGAGACCGGCTTCGGGCAGGAGGCGCAGCCGTTCCATCACGGAACCCAGGCGTTTCCAGTCGACGGGTTTCGACAGGTAGTCTGAGACGCCGAGGGCCATGCCCATTTCGCGATTATCGGACATGGTGACGAGAATAATCGGGATGTGGGCGGTGGCGGGGTCGCCCTTGAGTTCGGTGATGACCGACCATCCATCCATGCCAGGCATCATGACATCGGTGGTGATGGCCACCGGCTGGTGGCGGCGGGCCAGCTCCAGCCCCTCCGGTCCATTGGTGGCGGTCAGGACATTAAACCCTTCTTTGCTCAAATAGCGTTTCATCAACTCGAGCACGGTGGCATCATCATCGATGACGACGATGGTCGGGCTGTTGGTGACGGCGACCGTGGGAGCGGCGTGGGGGCTGGTGACGATGGCGGCCTCGGTGTCGGGGCCTGCCGGGGCGGTCACGGGCAGGTCCACGGTGAAGGTGGAGCCGACATCTGGGGTGCTGGTCACGGTGATGTCGCCGCCCAGCATTTGGCAAAACTTGCGACTGATGGCCAGTCCGAGGCCGGTACCGCCGTATTTGCGAGTGGTGGAGGCATCCGCTTGGCTAAAGGCCTGAAATAATTTTCCAAGTTGTTCTGGGGTCATGCCGATGCCGCTGTCGGTGACGGCGAAGCGAACCCAGTCGCCACCGACGCCGGCTTCGCGGCTGACCTTGAGGAGGAGGCGACCTTGTTCGGTAAATTTGCTCGCGTTGCTGAGTAAATTAAAGAGCGTTTGCCTGATTTTGGTCAGGTCGCTGTACATGGTACCCACACCGGCGGGGATCTCGATGACTAGATGATTGCCATTTTTCTCGACCAACGGATGGACGGTGGCCTGCACCTCGTTGATCATGGTGGCGATGTCGATGGTCTCGGCATAGACCGTCATTTTTCCGGCCTCGATTTTCGAGAGATCGAGCACGTCATTGATCAGGCCGAGCAGGTGTTTGCCGGCGCTGTGGATTTTTTTCAGATCGGGGACGAAATCTTCTTGTCCGAGGTCTTCGGCTTCCTCGATGAGCATTTCGCTATACCCGATGATGGCGTTCATCGGGGTGCGCAGTTCATGACTCATGTTGGCGAGGAAGGCGCTTTTTGTCCGGTTGGCGGATTCAGCATCTTCCTGGGCGCGAATGGCCTTGGCTTCGTGGACGCGCGCCTGAATCAGGGTGGCGGACAGGTTGTTGGCGAAGAAATACGACAAAAAGAGGGCCATCGCCGCAATGACGGACATCAGACCCAGTACCTTCCAGACGAGCCGAAACGTCTCGGCGTTGAGGTCGGGGGAGTGAATGGCGGAAACGATGGTGAAGCCCCACGGAGCAAAAACGTGCTGTTGGATGCGGTAGTTGTCGGTGATGGAGTTGGCACCGAGTGGCGGGGTGGGTTCCCCAGAGGTGGCTGCGGTGGCCGCGTAGGTGTTGAGGAGTTCCTGATAGACCGGGGCAGGAATATGTTTCGAGTGAAAGAGCAGTTTTCCGCGCGGATCAAAGAGCGCCACAAACCCTTGTCGGAGGATGACAGTGTCTTCAATTTGAGTGCGCAGGATGTCGAGTGTCTCGATGGGGTAACCAGTGTACCAGACGCCGATGGTCTCGCCCTCGGCGGACTTGATGGGGTCATAGGCTGTGAAATAGGAACGACCGAGGATATCGACGACACCGGTGAACCGTTTACCCTTGAGAATGGATTTGATGGCGCGTCCTTTGGGATCGAGCACGGTCCCGATGGCTCGTGATCCATCGGGTTTTTTAACGTTGGTTGAGACCCGCACGAAATCTTCGCCGGAGCGAACGAAGAGCGTGGCGGTGCCTCCGGTGAGTTTGACCAAGCCGTCGACTATCTCAAATTGGTTCACGACACTGGTCGAGCCGAACCAGAGGGCTGGAACTTCGCGAGTGCCGATCATGGCCGTGCCCTCGATGCGAGGCGGGCCATCCTGCAGGGTGCGCTCTCGCAGTACCTCGAGGGAGGCCACGGTCAGCTTGTCGTAAGTGACATCGGTGGTGTCGAGTTGACTGGTGACACCTTTGACGGCTGACTGCTCGGCCGTGAGGGCGAAGCGGTTGACTTGTGATCTGAGGCTGAGGAAGGCCATCAGAGCGGCGAGGGCGAGTAGCGCGCAAATCGCACCGAACCAGAGCGTAGTTTTGCGGCGAACCGATCGTTCGATGGATTTGATATCGACTTCAGACATAGCGTTGTTGGAGCAGTTCGGCGACGGCGGGGTCGAGTTGTTCGCGGCGTCGGACATCATCGAATCGGCGCAGGAGGTCTTCGGGTCGGACCCGGGCGCGTTCTGGGCCCTGCAGGTCATGGAGAATTTGGCCTTTGTGCATCATGATGATGCGGTCGCCGAGGTGGACGGCCTGCTGCATGGAGTGAGTGACCATCAGGGTGGTCAGGCGGTCACGCTCGATGATTTCGTGGGTCAGCCGGATGACTTGATCGGCGCTTTTCGGGTCGAGGGCGGCTGTATGTTCATCGAGCAGCAGCAATTCTGGTTTCAGCCATGAGGCCATGATCAGGGTCAGGGCCTGGCGTTGGCCTCCGGAGAGGCTGCCGATGGCGTTATCGAGTCGATTTTCCAAGCCCATGTTCAGGCTGCGGATGCGTTCGCGCAATTCTTCGCGCAGGCGGCGGTTGAGGGTCCATCCGAAGCCACGGGGCTGGCCACGGCGGGCGGCCAGGGCGAGGTTTTCGGCGATGGACATGCTGGGGGCGGTGCCGCTGAACGGGTTTTGGAAGACGCGTCCGATGAGGCGGGCTCGCCGGTGTTCTGGCCACCGAGTGATATTTTGACCGGCGAGGGTGATGGTTCCGGTATCGACGAGGAACGTACCGGCGACGGCGTTGAGCAGGGTGGATTTGCCTGAGCCGTTGGTGCCGATGATGATGAGGAACGAGCTAGGTTCCAGGCGCAGGGTGACGGAGCGCAGGGCCCGGACCTCGTTGGGAGTGCCCGGGTTGAACGTCTTGAGGAGATCGACGACTTCGAGCATGGTCAGGGGGCGGCGGGGGTGGCGGGGGCCGCGGATTTGAGTTTTCGGATGAAGCCCGGAGCGACGAGGGCGACGAACACGAAGGTGGCGGTGATTAATTTCAGGTCGTTGGGATTCAATCCCCAGCGGAGGGCGATGGCGACTAGGAGGCGGAAGAGGACGGAGCCCATGATGGCGCCGGTGATGAGCAGGCCGATGCGGGATGTGCCGACGAGGGCTTCGCCGATAATGACGCTAGCCAGCCCCCAGACGACCATGCCGATGCCCATTTGGACATCGGCGAAGCCTTGGTATTGGGCGAGTAGCGAGCCGGAGAGGGCGATGAGGCCGTTGGAGAGGGCTAATCCGAGGATGAGGATGAAATCGACATTCACTCCGAGGGCGCGGATCATTTGTTGATTGTCACCGGTGGCCAGCATGGCAGTGCCGAGGTTTGTTTTGAAGAACAGGTGGAGGGTAAAGCCGACGCTGCTGACCAGGAGAAACATGCCGCCGAGCATCATGAGGTCGCGCAGGCTGACGCGCCATCCAGCGACCAGCAATTCGCCGCTGGGCCAGAATGGCAGGCCGAGGCTTTCCACTTGGGAGGCAAGGGTGGCTTCGTTGAGCAGCGGCACGTTGCTGCGGCCCATGATGTGGAGGTTGATCGAGTAGAGGGCGGTCATGACGAGAATACCGCTGAGCAACCCGTTGATTTTAAATTTTGTGTGAAGCACGCCGGTCAGGCCGCCGGCGATCATGCCGGCCAGTCCACCTGCCGCGGTGGCCAGCAGAGGGGCCGTGTGATGGACGAGCAGGATAGCGGTGACGGAGGCACCGAGGGTGATGGATCCATCCGCCGTGATGTCGGCGAAGTGAAAGATGCGGAAGCTGAGATAAACGCCGAGGGCAAGCAGGGCGAGGATAAGGCCGATGGTAGCGGCGCCGATGAGCAGGGTCATGGTGGGTGATCAGTTGGCGCGGGGCGTGGAGGGGTCATCGAGCGGGCCGACCCAGCAGGCGCCGCGCATGAGGTCGGTTTCGCCGAGCCCTTCGAATGGTCGGTCATCGGACATCAGGTGGAGCACCGTCTGGGCTGAGTCGGTGCCCAGCAGGCTGGTCACGGATTCCATTAAGTCGAGCCTACCCTTGGGCAGCGGGCGGTACGGAAAAACAGCGGCATGACAGTGCGCTGGCAGGGGAGAGGCGGTGGACCCGAGAGGGCGGAGAAACGGGGCCGTGGCTGGTGAAGGGGTGCGGACGGCGAAGCCGGTGATGAGGATGACCGAGCGTTCGTCCGTGCGTTCAGTGGTGAATGACAACCAGTCGCGGATGGCCGGAAACTCCCAGGGCGAGCGGCCGCCGGCGAGGGCGGGCGACTGGCGCAAGGTGGCGCCTACCAGGCCAGCACTTTCAGCGAGGATGACAAATCCCGCGGCTCCGGTAGCCGTGTTTTCAAGCGCAGCGTTGAGCAGCGAAGAAAGCCCGAGGGTGCCTCGGGGGCTGGCGGCCGCCTCAAAACGCAAGAGGTGGCGGAACGCTCCCCGTGCGACCAGACCGTAGAGCAGGGAAAGTTCAGGGACCAAGCTGGCTTCCGTCACTTGGTAATCCGGCAGGCTGCTGCCATCAGTGGGCATGGAGAGCGCGGTACCGGCTACGGCGAGGGACTCACCAAATCGAGTGCGAGTATCGTCGGCATGGCGGCCAAAGGCGCCGAGCCCTACGGCGATGACGTCGCTGGCGCACCGGACGACCGTGCTTTCGGCGGCCTGCAGCGATCCCTGACCGAAGTTTTCGGGATGCCCGACGAGTTCCAGTGTCAGGCGGGCCTGCGGATCCAGTTCGTAAGCGGCCATGGCCACGCCCTCGTGCTGCCATTCGCGGGGCGGGGTGGGAGCGGTGGCGGTAGCTGGAGCGGTAGCTGTAGCGGTAGCGGAAGCTATGGCCGGAGACGTGGGCGGGGCGGGAGTGGGGCTGGGATGGTGGACCAGCAGGCTAGACATGCCTGAGAGGTTAAGGATCTCGAGGGCGTCTGCGGTGGGGCGGACGATGCGCAGGCTGCCGCGGGCGGACTTAAGTTGTTTAAAGTATTTGATCAGGATGCGCAGGCCGGCAGAGCTGACGTAATGGATTTTCCCGAAGTCGAGATCGAGGTGGTGTTGACCCGAGCGGATGGCGGTTTCGATGGCCTGGCCGACGTGTTCGGACCAATTGGCATCGAGGCGGCCGTTGAGTTCCAGCACGCAGCGTTCTTCGTGGATGTGGGTGGTGATTTCCATGCGGGCTGGCTGATCAGGGGACGATGTCGCCTTTGCTGAGCAGGCGTGGGGGAATGGTGATGGCTACGCTGGCGGCGGCGGGATTAAAGCGGTAACGGATTTTGTCGACCAGTTGGAACGGGATGGTGGCGGGTGACTCGCCATTGAGCACGCGCACGGCGAGTTGGGCGGAGGCGATGCCGCCGTCGTGGAAGTCACGGGAGACGGTCAACATGGCGCCATTATCGGCCTGACCGGAAGCAAACCCCATGAGTGGCAGCCGGGCCCGGCGCGCGACTTGGGCGATGCTGGCGAAGCTTGCGCCTGTCAGGTTGTCGGAAATCTGGCAGATCGCCTGCACCCCGCGGCTGCTGAGGGCGAGGGCGGCCTCGGCGACTTCGCCGCTGGTGCTGACGCCGATGATTTCGACCTCGATCCCCATGGACTTGGCCACGCTCAGTAGATGGTCTTTGTAAAAAACCGAGTTGATTTCAGATGGGGCAAAAAGGGTGCCGATGCGTTTGACGTCAGGCAGGCATTCGCGCAGGGCGGCCAACCCTTCTTCATGAGGTGCAGGCAGGTAAGCGCCGGTGACAAAGGGAAGATGATCCGTGTCGCTGCGGCCGGCGCCAGCGACCACCGGGTTCGCCACCAGCGAAAAAACAGTCGGACGCCCCTGCGCCCGGCGCAAAGTGGCTTGCAGAGCTGGCGTGGTCGCAGGCAGTAACAGATCGCTGCCCTCGGAAATGGCCGCATCAATGATCAGATTGAGATTCGACATGTCCCCCTGGGCATTGCGAACGCGAAACTCAAAATCTCGGCCCTGAACCCAGCCGGCCTGGGCCAGACCATCCAGAATTCCCTCACGGTTGATCTCCACATTCGGCGTCTCCAAATACTCAATCAAATCGAGATTCATCTTCCGCCCAGAGGCGGAAGGAGGCGGGGCTAGAGGTTTGGCGGGCGCTGGCGCATCGGGCGTGGCGGGCGTTGGTGCGGCTGGAACGGGGGGTGTGGCCGCTGCGGCGGCTGCGGCGGCAGTGGACTTTTCAAATTCCTTGAGCAGAGCAGGAGGAAATTGTACACCGAGGGTGGTGGCCAGCGGCATGTTGAGCCAGACCGTTTTTTCGGCGACGTTTTTGATGGGGATGACGCCTGGACTTTCTCCGAGGAGGACGCGGGCGAGGGGCAGGGCGGTGTCGTAACCGGGTTTATAAAACCCGAGACCGATGCAGGCGAGGGCCCCGCGTTTGGCGGCATCTGGGTCGTCGACGAACAACGGGAGGCTGGCATCGCGGGTGATCTTGAGGACGGCATCCAATCCTTGGACTACAGTGTTATCGCCGCTGATATAAAAGGCTTGGACGCCGCGGCTGACGAGGGCTTGGGCGGCCGGGAAAACATCGGCGGGGGTGGAGACGGTGACTTCTTCGAGGGCGAGTCCGGATTTTTGGAAAGCGGGGCGGGCGATTTCCATGACTTTGACGGAATTCGCCTCGGAGGCGTTATAAATGGTGCCGATGGTGCGGGCGTCTGGCAGTGATTGACGGATGGCATCGACCATTTCCTCGACTGGGGGAAACGAACCGATGCCGGTCATGTGGGGGAGGTGCTGGGTGAACGACTGGCCGGCGCCGGCGGCGATCGGGTCTGAGCAGAACGTGAAGACGACGGGTTTTTGTTTGACCAATCCGCACGCTCCGCTGATGACCGGCGTGCTCATGGCGACGATGGCGTCGACGTCAGAGGCGTCCACGGTTTGCAGCATTTGCGGGATGCTGGCAATTTCTGCTTGGGCGTGGGTCCGGCGGACTTCGAGGTTTTTTCCTTCTTCGAATCCGAGCGCGCGCATGCCGTCGAGCACTCCTTGGATGCAGCGGTCGGCGGCCGGGTCGGGGGCGAACCCGGCGATGGCGATGCGATAGGTGCGGCCGGCTTGCGGGCGTGGGAGGGCTGGGGAAGTCGGGAGTTTAGTGGCGATTGGCAGTTTGGTGGAGGTAGCAGTGATCCAGCCGTCGGCCTTGGCTCGGACATCGTCTGGAATGGTCCAGCGGTCATTCAGGCTGTCGAGGATGGTATCGTTAAAGAGGAAGAGTTCGGGAACATTATTTTCGACCGGGATGGTGGCCGGGTCGCGGCCGTCCAGTACGTCGGCGGCGAGGGCGCCCACGCTGCGACCGACTTCGACGTAGTTAGCTCCGAGGTCGAAGAGGCCGCCGTACTTAATGTTCGGGGGGATGGACGAGAAAACCGGCAGGCGGGCTCGTTTGGCGGCATTGATGATGGTTTCTGAGGCGAGGGAGACGGTGATGTCGCCGCTGAGCCAGAGGGCTTCGATCCCGCGAGAGATGAGGGAATTGGCGGACTCGAGGGCACTGCTGCTGTTTTCGGCATTGGCTTCCAGCAGGGTGATACCCATTTCCGCGCACAGTTTGCGGGCGACGGTGGTTTGGGCGAGCGAGTTTGACTCTGACGAATTCCAGACGAGGCCGACGGTTTTTAATTCTGGGCGCATGCGGCGGGCCATGCGGAACGCGCTTTCGACCGGCTGCATCGACCCGAATCCGGTCATGTAGGGCGGGTGTTTCAGGTGGTCTTCGCGGTCGATACCGACGCCTGCGGCGTATGGATCGGTGACTAATCCGAACACATGCGGAGTGCGCATGCCGGATTTGTTGGCATTGGCGACCGTCTGGAGGGAGGGGGTGCTGATAGTGATGATGAGGTCGAAGCTGCCGCTGGTGACCTCGCGGGCGATGGCATTGGCGGTGCCGAGGTCGGCCTCGGCGTTGAACCGCCGGATGTCGAGGCGGTGACCGTGGGAGTGGCCGCGGGCGTCGAGGGCCTCGATGACGCCGTTCACTCCCTCTTCGAGAACCGAGAGAGAAGCGTGCTGCACGATGGCGACGCGCTTGACCTGTTCGCCTTGGTTCAGGCGTCCCGCGTTGGGACGCCCGGGATTCCGTGCCTTGCGGTCGGTGTAGAGGAGGACTCCGGCCGCGAAAGCGATGAGGAGGAGCCCGAGGGTGAGCCGTTTAAGTGTTTCCGGCATGGCCGCACGGGTGAAAAGAACGCTTGGGCAGGGAGGAGGCCGCTTACGGCTGGTAAGTGCGCTGGCGGGCCAGCAGGTAGGAATCGAGTTCCGCTTGGTCGCGGAAGACAGTCATATCTGGAAGATTGCCCATGATGTTGAACACTTCCTGGATTTGAGGCTGTAGGTTGACGAATGATGTCTGACCGCAATGAAGCTTCTGCTTTTTGACGGCCATGAAGAACAGGCGAATGCCGGAGCTGGTGACGTATTTCAAGCCGGTCAGATCGAAAATCAGCTGATCTGGCTTGGCCGCGATCAACGGCATCAGGCGAACTTCCAATGAGGAAACCGTCGCGTTATCTAGGTTTCCGTCGATGGCGATGGTGGTTTCAGTCTGGCCGGTCGGGGTGGTCTTTTGACGGCTGTTAATGGTCAGCGTGCTCATGATTGATGAATTGGGGTATGGTGGTGAAGGTGAGGGTGCGTCGCAGGCAAGAGGTGGAGCGTCTGTCGGCTCAGGTCAACCGTTTGCGCAGGGTGACGCGATTGTTTCCATCGATCCGCGCGTAAGCGAAATCGTCGGACATCTGGCGAAGGAGGTGCAGGCCGAGGCCGCCGATGGGGCGGTCTTCCACAGGGAGGGTGGTGTCGGGAGCCGTCTGGGCGAGTGGATCAAATGGGTTTCCGTCGTCGATCACAGTGATGACTAGTTCTTTGTCAAGTCGTTCCATCTCAACTGTGATCAAGTGAACGCCGTCGTCTGAGTAGCCGTATTTGATACAGTTAGTCGCCAATTCCTCAATGGCGAGGTTGGCCAGATAAGCGGCGCCCGGAGCGACTTCGTGATGATCGAGCCATGCGGTAGCGGTATCGTTGGCGGCGGGAATGTCGTCCAAGGAGTTGCGAAGCTGGAGCGTGAGGCGGTCGTCCATGGTTAAAAAAGAATGCGCACGATGGAGAAATCGTCGTCGAGCGGACCCGGGCCATTGAGTCCTCGAATCCACGACTCCAAGCGGTCGAGGCCTTCTGGGTGGGCTCCGTGTTCCTGCATGAATGAGGTAAATTCGTCGAATTCGAGCATTCGTCCGTCTGGGCAGGTCACTTCGTAGCAGCCGTCGCAGAGAACGAGCAGGCGCGATCCTGGTGGAACGTCGCAGGTTTGGGAATTGTAGACCAGATCATCCATGGCGCCGACGATCAATCCTGGGACGCGGAGGCGATGGCAGGTTTGTCCGCCCGCTCCATCGGGAACTAAGAGCAACGAAGGTGGATGTCCGCCACTGGCGTGCCGCAGGGTGCGGGTGGGCGCATGGTAAACCCCATACCAAATGGTGAAATACATGTTGTTCTGCTTCTCCATCGGAAAGGCCGTATTGAGAGCGGAAAGGACGGCCCCGGGATCGCGGAAATCGGTTTTAGGCAGGGATCCGGACCGGATGACATTGATGGCGGTCACGGAGAGCAAGGAAGCGCCGACCCCGTGGCCGCACACATCCAGCAGGTAGATGGCGAAGTGATCGTCATCGATCCAATGGTAGCCGAAAGCGTCTCCTCCGAGTTCGGTGGAGGGAGTGTATTTCCAGTCGATGGGCAGCGGCGCCTCCGATGGCTCCGGCAGAATGGAGCGGACGTAGTGGGCGGCTTCCGCCAGTTCGCCGTCGAGGCGGTTTTTGGTCTCCTCGATGGTTTGCAAGTATCGCTGCTCGGCGTCTCGCATCGCTTTTTTTTCCAGACAGGCGCTGATGCGGGCGCGTAACAACGTCGGGTTAAACGGCTTGGGTAGGTAGTCTTCAGCTCCGGATTCGATGCAGCGGATGACGCTGTCCAGTTCATCAAGAGCAGAAATCATGATGACCGGCAGGTGACGGTGCGCGGGATCAGCCTTCAGCCGTTGCAAGACCTGAAAACCATCCAGCTCCGGCATGATGAGGTCGAGCAGCACCATATCGAATGGTTCCGCGGCGATCTTTTCTAGGGCGTCTCGTCCGTTGACCGCCGTGACCACGGTCAGACCGTGGCGCTCGAGGCGTCGCTGGAGCACATCCAGATTGTTTTGGTTGTCATCGACGGCGAGGACTTTGCCTTCAAACCGGGCGAGGGCGGCTTCGGGTTCCTCGGCGGGGGCGGTCCACCGCGGCGCGGTGGCCGGCTGGGCGGTGGCGGAGGGAGCCGCAGCCGCAGCAGTCGGCTCAGCGCCCGGGGTGGTGCCATGAGTCGGGCTGGCGGCGCTGGCGCTCGCGGCGGCGGCGCCTAATTCCTCAGTGGTGATCTTGGTATTGATCAGGCTGAGCAGCGTGCGGGCGGCCATCTGCACTTTTTTCAGATCGGAGACGTACGCGTCGTGGCCATCGGCCTCGGCGTCTTCTTCGAGCATTTCGCTATACCCTAGGATTTGATTGACTGGGGTGCGCAGGTCGTGGCGCAACTGGGCGACGGCATCGACTCCGTGGTGGGCCTCACTCATGCGGGTGTTGAGTTGAGGTGGGTGGTGATTTTTTCTAGGAGGCGCGTGAACTCGACGGGTTTCGTATCGTAGTCGTCGCAGCCGGAGGCGAGGCATTTTTCCCGGTCGCCGGCCATGGCGTGGGCGGTCAAGCCGATGACGGGGATCTGCCGGGTGTCGGGATCATCCTTCAGCGTGCGGGTAGCGGTCCAGCCGTCCATGACGGGTAGGCTCATGTCCATGAGGATGAGGGCGGGTTTTTCGCTGCGGGCCATGGCCACGCCTTCGGCGCCGTCTACCGCGATGATGATCTCGTAACCGCGGCGTTCCAGTCGTCGCGAGAGCATGTCCCGGTTCATTTCATTATCTTCGACGATCAATAATTTGGGCATGGGTGGCTGGGGTGGTGGCGGGAAGTTGACGCGGGAAGCGGGTAGTAGAACAACCTGATGAAAATAGGACAGAATCTGATTGATGCGCGCGCAGAGATTTTGTTTTCTAGTAGTATGATCGGTCAATATCAAGAGAATCCCGGAAAAACTCGGGAATGCCGGAACAGCGAAGAAGTGCGGGCCAGCGTCCGTCGCCGGGGACTCGCGAGCGCGCTCGTCGCGTCTGCGGCGTGGACCGCTACGGCGGTGGTGGCGTGGGGACAGGCGGTTGCGGGAGCGGGGGAACGGGTGGCGGAGGGGCTGACGCGTCGGGCGTTGGCCAAGGCAGGAGAGAAATCGGAGGTGACTGGGCTGCAGCGCATGGCTGGGAATACGGTGGGGCTCGATTTTTTGGCGGCCTTGGATCCGGAGCATCAGCATCGGTTTTTGTATCGTTCGGGGAGTGCTTTTGGCGGGGTGGCGGTGGGGGATGTGGATGGTGATGGCCGGCCCGACGTCTTTTTAGCTGGGGCGGCGGGTCGCAGTGCGCTGTTTCGCAACACGAGTGCCGGTGGGGGGCTGTCGTTTGAGGATGTGACGAAGCAGAGCCCTGGGCTTGACGGTGGGGAGACGTGGGAAGTGGGGACGGCCTTTGGGGATGTCGATGGCGACGGCGATCTGGATTTGTATGTGTGCCGGTATGATGCTCCCAACGTGTTATTTTTGAACGACGGCAGTGGTCGGTTCGCCGGGGCGCCGGAGGCTTGGGGGGCGGCCATCAGCGATGCTTCACATTCAGCGAGTTTTGCGGACTATGATCGGGATGGGGACCTTGATTTGTTTGTCTTGACCAACCGATATGAAGACACGGCGGGGTATCGGGGCGGGGAGGGGGTGACGATGGAAAAGGGACGGCCGGCGTTGAAGCCTGGTTTTGAGAAGTATTATGAAGTTTGGTATGAAGATGAGGAGAATTGGGGGGTGACCACGCAGGGGCGGGAGAATTATTTGCTGCGCAACGACGGGGGAAAATTTGTGGATGTGACGTCAGCGGCGGGCCTGAGTGGTCGCGGCGAGGGGCTCTCCACGCTCTGGTTTGACTATGACGGGGACGGTTGGTCCGACTTGTATGTGGCCAATGATTTGATTTCTCTGGACCAGCTTTGGCGGAACAAGGGAGATGGTACGTTCGTGAATGTGATGGGCGACGTGGTGCCCCATACGGCTTGGTTTTCGATGGGTTCCGACTTTGGCGACGTGAACAATGACGGAGCCATGGATTTTTTTGTGGCGGACATGTCGGCGACCAATCACTTCAAACAAAAGACGACCATGGGGGTGATGGGAGGCAAAATTCTCGAGCGATCGCAATCGACACGGCCGCCGCAATACATGCGCAACGCGTTCTTTATCAACACAGGAACAGGTCGATTTCTGGAAGGGGCCTTTCAGTCGGGGATCGCCAGTTCTGACTGGACGTGGGCGGTGCAATTCACTGATTTGGACAGTGATGGATGGCAGGACTTGGTGGTGACGAATGGCACGGTGCGGGCGCTGAATGATTCGGATCGGGCGATTACACCTGAGCAATTGAAGCTCAAGCACGAGTGGGAATACATTAAAAACTATCCGCCGCGCCGCGAGAAAAACCGGGTGTACCGGAACGTGGGCGGTCAAAAATTCAAAGACCAATCGGAGGAATGGGGGCTGGGCGAGGAAACGGTCAGTTATGCGGCGGCCCGCGGTGATCTTGATGGCGATGGCGACACTGATTTCGTTGTCGTGAATGGCGACGAGCAAGTCAGTGTGTATCGCAACGGGCTGGCGGGTGGCCAGCGGCTGTTGGTGGAGTTGCGGGGGACGCGCAGCAACCGGTTTGGGGTGGGGGCAAAAATTGAGGTGACGGCGGGCGCGTTGACGCAGACGCGCGAGATGGCGGCGACCCGCGGGTATCTGGGCAGCAACGAGTTGGTCGAGCATTTTGGGCTTGGGGTCGAGTCGAAGGCGGCGCGAGTGCGGGTGACGTGGCCGGGCGGTCGGGTGCAGGAATTCAAGGATGTGGCGGCGGGCTACCGGTATGTCGTGACCGAGCCGGAGGCGGCGGCGGGCGATGTGCCGGCGGCGAAAGCACCGGTGAAACCACCGGTGTTTGCGCGGGCGGCGATGCCGTGGGTTGGTCATCGCGAAACTTATTTCGATGATTTTTCGCGCCAGCCGTTGTTGCCTAACCAGTTGTCTCAGCTTGGGGCTGGCCTAGCCTGGGGGGATGTGGATGGCGACGGAGACGATGATTTGTACAGTGGTGGAGCGGCCGGGCAGGAAGGCGAGTTGCGATTGAACGATGGCCGGGGTGGATTTGAGCTGCACTGGGTGGATGCTTTTGTGGAAGACAAGGCGGCGGAGGATATGGGCTCGGTCTTTTTTGATGCGGACGGCGACGGGGATCTTGATTTATATGTCGCGAGCGGGAGCTATGAATTTGAGGTGGATGCCCCTGCTTTGCAGGACAGACTGTATATGAACGACGGGCTGGGTGGGTTTACGCGGGCGGCAGCCGGGGTGCTGCCGGAAGCGCGGCACAGCAGCGGGCCAGTGGCGGCGGCGGATTTCGATCGTGACGGCCGGATCGATATCTTTGTCGGTGGGCGGGTCATTCCCGGCCGGTATCCTCTGAGTCCGCGCAGCCAGTTGTTAAAGAATGCGGGCGGTACGTTTAGCGACGTGGCGAATGATGTGCCCGGGCTGGCCCAGGCGGGCATGGTCACGGGCGCACTCTGGTCGGATGCGAATCAGGACGGCTGGGTTGATCTGCTGCTGACACTCGAGTGGGGACCGGTTAAATTGTTTCTCAACGAAGGCGGTCGCCTGCGTGACGCCACGGCCGGGGCGGGGCTGGCGGATCGCACCGGTTGGTGGAATAGCGTAGCCGCCGGTGATGTCGATGCGGATGGAGACATGGACTACGTCGTCACCAACGTGGGTAAAAACACGAAATATCATGCCTCGGCCGACCACCCGGTCCGTTTGTTTTACGGCGACTTCGAGAAAGACGGGAATTTGCAGTTGGTAGAGGCGGAGTATGAAAACGGCGTGTTGTTTCCTATTCGTGGGAAAAGCTGCTCGACACGGGCCATGCCGCATTTGGCGGGTAAATTTTCTACGTTTAATGCGTTTGCGAAGGCGTCGCTGTCTGAGATTTACACGCCGGTTAAGTTGGATGAATCCCACCAATTTTCGGTGAACACATTGGAGTCGGGGATTTTGCTGAACGATGGATCTGGGAAATTTGATTTCCGTCCTTTGCCGTGGATGGCGCAACTGGCGCCGTGTTTCGGGGTGGCGGTGACTGATGTCGATGCCGATGGCAAGGCGGACGTGGTATTGGCTCAGAATTTTTTCGGCCCTCAGGTCGAGACTGGGCGATTTGCGGGCGGTCTGGGGGTTGTCTTGCGTGGTGATGGGGCGGGAGGATTGAGTGAAGTGTGGCCACGGGAGAGCGGGCTGGAGGTGAGTGGTGACGCTAAGGCGCTGACGCTGGCGGATTTCAATACTGATGGCTGGCCGGATCTGTTGGTGGGTCGCAACAATGACGAGCCTGTGGCTTTTGTGCGCACGCGTCAGCCTAGTGCTGGCCGGATGCTCAAGGTACGGCTGACGGCGGCGGCGGGGGCGCTGGTGGCGGGCGCACGGGTCACGGTCCAACGTGCTGACGGCACACGAGCGGTCGGGGAAGTGGCAGCTGGTTCCGGGTATTTGTCTCAGTCCGGGCCCGAGTTATATTTCGGGTTGGGTTCGGCTGGGAGCGTGCGCGAGGTCGCAGTGCGCTGGCCCGACGGCCGTGAGACCCGCCACGCCGGCCCTTGGGACGGCACTAAACCGGTCTTGCTGGCGCATCCATGAGCGGCTACACATGAGTATCGATTTTTATTCATGAAATACTCTCGTTCATTATTGGGTCTCTTGGGGTGTGCCGTCTTGCTTATGACGCCGGTGCGCGGTGCGGATTTCCGTGTTCCTACTCCTGAGGAACTCCCAGGCTCCAGCGAGCAGGTCCGGCAGGCACTGGCTTCGCTGGAGCGCAAAGAAATCGCCGAGGGAGTGAAGCAGCTGCAGGCTGCGGCCGCCAAGGGTGACGCCCATGCTCAGTTTGTGCTGGGCCTGTGTTTTCAATATGGCCAGGGGGTGACGCAATCGGTGGATGAGGCCCAAGCCTTGTATTTGAAGGCGGCCACGCAAGGCCAGCCCGCGGCCCAGTTCTTTCTCGGGGTCTTTTTGCTCGGTCGCGATAGTCAAGATCCTGGCCGGGATGCCGCCGGAGCGGTGGTGTGGCTGGAAAAGGCCGCCGTGCAAAAGTTTCACCGCGCTAATCATTATCTGGCCGATCTTTATCTGTCAGGAAATGGCGTCGCCCGGGATCCGGTCAAAGCCCGTCAGTGGCTGCAAAAAGCGGCGGACGCCGCAGATCCAGCCGCGAGTTTCCGTCTGGCCATCCTCACCGAAAAAGGCGAAGGACTGGAAAAACCCGATCCTGATGCCGCGCAGAAGCTGTATGAAAAAGCCGCTGAAGACGGACTGCCCGAAGCCATGGTTTATCTCGGACGCATGCACCAAAATGGGGTGCGCGGTGAGCCGAATCTCGAGCGGGCCCGCACTTATTACGAGCAAGCTGAAAAACTGAAATCCGCAGAGGCACGGTTCCGGTTGGGCCAGATGTTTCAAAACGGCCAGGGGGTCAAAAAAGACGAAGCACGCGCCGTCTTTTATTACCGCAAAGGGGCCGAACAGAACGAGCCAAACTGCCTGTATCAAATGGGGTTGATGACGGAAGCTGGCACCGGCGCCAAAAAAGACGACGCCGAAGCCCGGGAATTTTTCAAGCGCGCCGCCGCCATGAATTTCGCGCCCGCGTTGTATGCGCTCGCCGTCATTCATGAAGAAGGCAAAGGCGGGGTGGAGGCCGACGAGCGGGAAGCGCTGCGGTTTTACCTGAAGGCCGGAGAACTTGGCGATGTGGCGTCCCAAAACAAATTAGGTATCTGGTATCGCAGTGACAGTGGTCCGGTTTTTCAGGACAACGTGGCTGCCGCTGCGTGGTTTGGTCGGGCTGCCCAGGCCGGGTACGCCGCCGCCCAAGTCAATCTGGGGCTGATGGCCGAAGAAGGCGTGGGTATGCCCAGAAACGAAGCCATGGCCGGTCAGCTCTACGAGGCCGCCGCCGCCCAAGGCCATGGCCTCGGCATCTTCTTCATGGCCCGCCTGCTCGAAAATGGCACAGGTACGGCCCCCGATCCCGTCGGCGCCTACGTCCTCTACGACCAAGCCGCCATCGTCCACCCGCCAGCCGCCGAAGCCCGCGAGGCACTCAAGAAAAAACTCTCCCCAGAACAATTGGAAAAAGCGACCGCCCAAATCGACGCTAAAAAATCAGCTGCCCCACCGGCCGGAAAAACATCCGCTCAACCTGCGCCAGTAGAAAAACCCGAGCCCGCCAAACTCCCGCCCGCTAAACCCACAGGCGGTAAACCCGCGGCCGCTCCACAATAAGACGGATCGCCGCGTTCGGAAGGAACGCCGCAAAGGTCGCGGTACCGAACGTGTTTTTGGCAGATGACCGGATTCGTTGAAGCGGATTCGGATCGGTGTTTTGAGGGATGTGGCCTAGGGGCCAAGTGAGGAAACCGGGGCCAACGTACCCGGCTACAGTGGCGGCGTGGCCGCCTGCGTGGTTGTTTCGTATTCGGATTTTTTGTAGCCGTGGGTCGCTGACCCCGGTCGCGGTGCCGAACGCCTCTCCGAACGTCTTTTTAGCAGGGGACCGGATGTGTGGAAGCGGATTCGGATCGGTGTTTTGAAGGATGTCGCCTTGGGGC
>CAJBME010000093.1 GCA_903954065.1 uncultured bacterium | reverse complement strand
CTTCTGTAGCCGTGGGTCGCTGACCCCGGTCGCGGCGCCGAACGTCTCTCCGAACGAATTTTGAGCCGTGGACTGGATGTGTAAAAGCGGATCCGGATCCGTGTTTTGAGGGATGTGGCCTGAGGCCAAGTGTGGAAACCGGGGCCGGCGTACCCGGCTACAGTGGCGGCTTGGCCGCCGCGTAGTTGTTTCGTATCCGCGGCCCGAACTGGGGGGCGCGCGCCGCGGGTGCCGGAGCACCCGCGGCGTGGTGGGTGGTTGGTTATTTTGCCGAAGGACGAGTTTCGTCACCCATGATGATGACGGATCCACCTTGGTTGCTGCGACCTTCGGAGAAGGTCATTTGGGCATTGAGTGCTTTTTCGATGCGGGCCGAGGCCTGTTTCAAGTGGCTTAGGCTGTACGGATCGAGGCCTGTTTTGGCGGCGATCACGTCGATTTTTGATTTCAGCTCCGAGATTTGGCTGGTGGCCAAGTCGGTGATCGGTTTGTAGGCTGGGGCTGAGCGGGAGAGGCCTGGGTTGGTGGCCAGGTCGATCAGGCGGTCCAGATGTTCGCGCTGCAGGTTGCGGCGGAAGCTGGAGAGGTACGGCTGGCGGGCGGTGAACTGCGGGCCGTCCTGCCACGCGTCGAGTTCTGACCAGATGGAATTGCGCAGTGAATCGAGCACTTCTGGCAGGGTGATGAAATCCTGATCGGCGGGGACGCGGAGTTCATTATCATAGACCCGGCCGAGGGTGACTGGATTCATGAGGCGGGTCAGGACGGTGGCTTGCAGACCGAGGATGCGGTCGTGGGCTGGCCAGGCGCCGTCTTCGAAGCGAGTGGATTCGCCATCGTACCATTTGTCGGTGGTGAGGTGGGCCAGCAGTTTCGGAGTAATGCCGTAAGCGTCGTCGCGGAAGGCGTTGGTGACGCAGAAGGCGAGGGCTTTGCGTTGGTCTTCGGCGGGCACTGGATTGACCGGGGTGCGGCCATTGGTGTCGCCTTTTTTATCGCGATGGATGAAGGTGCCGCCGAGCCAGTTGGCCATCATGCTGAGGGACCGGCTTTGGACCATGAGGGTCATTTGGTATCCGCGGCGGGCGCGGGCCCACGAGTCACCGTTTTCGACAAATTTGTCGAGCAGTTGTTCGCGGTGTTTGCGGATGAGGATCATTTGGTTTTCCGCGTAGCTGAGCGGATTTTTACCAAAGTCGTAGCGGGTGGCGAGCGGGTCGGCGCCGAAGGTATCTTCGTCGGTGGCGTAGACGAGTTCGGGTTCGGCGACGCGCTGGAGGATTGGATTCAGGTCTTTTTCGAACGTATAACCGTATTCGATGGCCCACATGTCGTAGGGTCCGACCGAGAGCATACCGAAGTCGCCTTTGCGGGCGGCGTCGTCTCCGGCCACGATATTGACCGGGGTGTAATCCATGACTGATCCGGCGAATGGTTTTTTACCTTTGACTTCGGGGCCGTTGATTTCCTCGTAGGTATAAATCGAGCTGGCTTTGAAGTTGTGGCGCAGGCCGATGGTGTGACCGGCTTCGTGAGCGACGAGGTCGATCAGGAGTGGGCCGATGAAGCTTTCGGGAATGCCATCGAGCGACTGGTCATTGGCGTCCACGCCCATGGCGGCGGAGCCGTCGATGTCTAGGCACATTTCCATCTGGGCGAGGCCCAGTGTTTTGCAGCTCGGGGCCATGCAGAGGCCGTGGCGTTGGCGCAAGCGTCCCATCAGTCCTTCGAACTCGTTGCTTTGGCCGATGAATCCGTCGGCGTTGGCCGCGGCGGCGCCCAGAGGATGTCCACCCATGGCTGGCGACGGGCGGTTTTCACGCTGGGTCAGCAATTCGGAGCGACGGGAAGGAGGCGCCAAACGAATGCGCGGGTCCCATTGAGGGTTTTGCCAGAGCCATTCAAAAGCTTCCGGAGGCATGCCTTCGAGGGCAGTTTCCGGCATGACTTCATTGTATTCCTGCCACCAGTGGCGAATCCAGCCGTCGGTCAGAATGATGTCAGCATCAAGAATCTGGCCGCTGAGCGGATGGACGCGCGATGGCCCGATGGCGGTACCAATGCCGTTGCTGAGCCAGCGCACAAAATTATAGCGCACATCTTCGGGGTCTTTTTCCATGTGTTCGCCGGTGACGGCGTCCTGAAAGCGGACTTCCACGGTATTGATCAGGCCGACCTTTTCGAAGGCCTTGTTCCAGGCTTGGAGTCCTTCCTTGACCCAGCGGCGGTAGCGCACCGGGGTGGTGTGCTCGATGTAAAAAATGATCGGATTTTTGGGTGGGCTGAGTTTCAGCGAAGGATCGGCCTTTTCCAGAAACCACCGGTTGATGAAGCGGGTCCGTACTTCGTCCGGCTTGAATTTGCCGAAGTCGGTATATCCCGTGGTGAAGTACCCGATGCGCGCGTCGGCTAGACGCGGTTCATAGCCGGTCTTGTCCGGAATCAGGCTGATCGAGTAATGGAAAGTGCGCAGCTGGCCATTGGCCACCGGCACCTCGACACCCAGCTCCACGTTTTGTGGAAAGGTCTTAACCGTCTTCAACTTGTAGAGCGATTTGTTGATACCGTCGACCCGGGCGCCAAAAAACTTCTCCGCCTGCCCCACGATCAGCCCGTCAAGATCAATGATCGGTCCGCCATCCGGCTTGGCCCACGTGACGATCGGTACCTCAAACAAAACGCGGTCCGTGAAAAGTCGCTTGATCGAACTCTTGGAAGGATCGTCCCCTGTCGAACGAATGTCGAGATTCGGCTCAATGAAGGCGAGCTTCTTGTCGTACAACCGCCAGTAACCGTAAATCTCGCCAGACTGCAGACCCGCGTAACTTTCGCCGCTGGCCACGGTCAGAGCAATAAAATGCTTCTGGTTCGCAAAATCTTTGGGAAGCTCGGCCAATAGCTGCTGGTCCTTCTCCCGGCGCCACAGCCGGTAAAATCCGCGCGCCCCGTCATTCGTCGAAAGAACCGGCGCATAGTCGCGCAACACATCCTCCATCTTCGGGTATTCTTCAGGATTAGGCGGGGGCTGGCCCGCCGCCGGCGCAGCTTCCACAGACTCGCCCGGCTGGGCAGCCACCGGTGACGTCTGCGCCCAAGCCGACCCCAGAAGGGCCGCTGTAGCCAGACACGACCCCGTCAACCGGAGCGACATAAGAGACGTTTTCATAATTAAAAGAACTGAATAGTCAGGAGAATATAATTTTGCGGATTTCAATACTTAATAGAATTTAAAGAAGATGCAAGCCTCAAATTGAAACGGCTTGAAAGATTACGAAGTGCGGAGGGGATTGGGGGCATGGGGTGCGGGGGTGGTTTAGAAAAGCGGATGGGGCATGAAGGAAAAGCGATGCCAGATTGATTCTTTGTGTTTTCCTTCATGGGTATGAGGATTCTTGGCATTGATCATGGGACGGTTCGGGTGGGGCTCGCGTTGAGTGATGAGCTGGGGATGTTGGCGCATCCATTGGAGACGGTGGCGGAGGCGCAAGCGTTGGTGCGTATTCCGGAGGTGGTACGCGGGCGCGGGGTGACGGCGGTGGTGTTGGGGTGGCCGTTGCGAATGGACGGATCGGAGGGGACGGCGGCGGAACGGGTACGTAGTTTTTTGAACAAATTGCGTCCGTTGATTTCTGCGGACATTCCGATTCATTTGCGTGATGAAAGCTTGACCACAGTGACGGCGACCGAGCAGTTGCGTGCGGCTGGCCGCAAAACGAAGACGCACCGGCCGATTATTGATCAGGCGGCGGCAGCGGTGATTTTGCAGGAGTATTTGGACGAGTGTGCTGGGCCGGCGGGGTGGTTATTAGAGCCGGAGCCATGAACGATCGGGTATGATGGGGCTGGACGGTGGACAGGGATGGGGCACGGTTGAGCTGTTTCGGTGGTGCCTTCATTGCGGCCGGAATCTTGTATGCGTGTCATCGGGCGATTTTCTGACTGGTTGGACCGGCTTCCACTTTTTTGGCGTTTCCAAATTGTGGGGTGGCTGGTTTTTGTCGTTTTGAGTTTTCCATTTAAGCTGATAGCATTATCATCAGTGAGTTATGTGGTATGCATGACGCTGGTGCGCGAGCCTCTGGGGGTGGTCATGACGATGATCATGCGGAAGACGTACCAGCGACTTGGTTTGTTTCCGGGGCGACCGGTGCGACTGGCGGGTTGGGTATTGCTGATCTGCCTAGTGCTTGGATTTCTGGAAACGCGGATCTGGGACATAGTGAACGATACATTTTTCCATTTTGAGTCGAAGAACCCGATGGTGAGTTTTTTTTACCCCCGGAGCTTGGTCTATTGTTCGTGGAGTTTTTTGTACTTCTGGATCAAAGACCATTTGGCGTCGAGGGAGCGACTCTTGGCGCTGGCGCGGGCCGAAACGGCGGTGCGGGAGGCTGAGCTCAAGATGTTGCGGGCTCAGGTTTCCCCGCATTTTCTTTTTAATGCGTTTAATACAGTGTTGGCCGGACTGGACCGCAATCCGGAGAAGCTGGCTCCGGTGGTGCAGAGTCTGGCTGATTATTTCCGGTATTCGCTGGGCAGTCGGCACGACATGTTTGTCCCGGTGGAGGAGGAATTCGCGGCGGTGGTCAATTATTTGACGGTGGAGAAGGCGCGTTTTCGCGAGTCGTTGGTGGTGGAGACATACCTCGATCCGGCGGCGCGGCAGCTGATGGTGCCTGGAGTGATTTTGCAGCCGCTGCTGGAAAATGCCTTGAAGTACGGCCATCAGACATCGCCGACTCCGTTGCGCATTAGCCTGCGGGTCGAAGTCTCGAGTGCGGGGTCGCTGGTGGTGGAAGTGAGCAATTCCGGGCACTGGGTGGAAGAACCATCGTCGCGGCCGCGCCATGACGTGGGAGGTAGCGGGCTGGCGAATTTGCGGCGGCGGCTGGAATTGCTTTACCCAGGCAATACCGTGCCAGCGCCGCGGGTCGTGCGGCGCGATGATGCGGTGGTGGTCCATTTGGAGTTGCCGCTGAGCTTGGCCACCGGGGAGCCCGCCATCTCATGAAACCATTGATCAGAGCCGTGCTGGTCGACGATGAGCCGCCCGCCCGCGAGCGCCTCGCCACCTTGCTAGCCGCCCACCCGAACGTCCGCGTGATCGGAGAGGCGGGCGATGTGTTAGAAGCAGCCCGAGTGTGCGCCGAGGACCCGCCAGATGTGGTTTTTCTCGACATCCAGTTGCCGAGGGCCAGCGGTTTTGAGTTGCTGCCGCTGCTGACGATGAATCCCCGCATCATTTTTGTGACAGCTTTCGATCGATTTGCAGTCCGCGCCTTCGAGGTGAATGCGCTCGATTACTTGCTGAAGCCGGTGCATCCCGACCGGTTGGCGATGGCTCTGGAACGGATCGAACGGATCGAGCGGGTGGAAGACGGCGAGGTCAGTGAGGCCGGTGAGCTTGGCGAGGCGGGCGAGGCGGAGGATTATTCCTCCGAGGCCGCTTGTTTACTGGAAAGTGACATGGTCCGGTTGCAGGAAGATCGGAAGCTGAGAGTGGTTCCGATAACGATGATCAGCTACATCGAAGCCGAGGGGAATTTCACACGGGTATATCTGGCGGCTGGGCCCCCGGCCTTTGTGCGGCGTTCCTTGGCCGTCTGGAACCGGATTCTGCCGCCCTCACTCTTCGTTCGGATTGAGCGGTCGATGATTCTTCGCCTCGCGGCCGTGCAGAAACTTCGGTATGACTCGAGGGAAAAGGCGGTGGTTGAGCTGGAAGGCCGGGCGCATCCGCTGGAATTGCGCCGCCGGGCGGCGTTGCGACTGCGTCAGGCGCTGGACGGTGCGTCTTCGAGCTGACGGAGGGCTGACGGAGGGCTGACGGAGGGCTTTTGGGCCGCTTCGTCACGGAATCGGGCCGCTTCGTCACATTTGTGACGATTGTTGTGGGGCTTGTGCGAAGGGGTGCGCCCCGATGTCATATTTGTTGATAGGGAGGTGGGGTTCATTTTTCATGAAGACGTTTTCTGGTTTTTCTTTGGGTCATTCTGTCGTGGTTGGGCTGCTGGCGTGCACAATGTCTTCATCGGCATTTCCCCCGGCACCGCCGTACACGATTTTTGGGAATGTACGGGATCAGTATGGGGTCTTACTTCCAAGCAATGGGGCGTTTGTCGTGACTTATATTGGTTTGAAGGAGATGCAGCGTCAGCAGGTGATGGATGTGCCGTCGGCGAATTACAATTATCAGATGCGTCTGCGATTGGACCTGACGCGTCCGGAGACGCTGACGTATCACCCAAAGGCGTTGGCGACAGGTTCGGTTTTCAATTTGGCCGTGGTGAGGGGGAATCGGATTTATCGACCGATTGAGGTGGAGTCGCCTCCGACGGTGGGGGCGTCGGCGGACCGGCGGCGTTTAGATCTGACGCTGGGGGTGGATTTGGATGGGGACGGATTGCCGGATGCGTGGGAAGAGGCGCAATTATATCAGGCCGGGGAGAGGCCAGGGGTGAGCGGATGGGAGCTCAGCAAGCTGGATCGTGACGGTGATTATGATGGGGATGGGACGAGCAACTGGAACGAATACTTGGCGGGGACCTATGCGCTCGATGCGACCTCGATCCTGGATCTTGAGATTGCGGAGAAGTTGAGTGATTCGGTACGGCTCGAGTTTTATTCGTTTTACGGCAAGCAGTATACGTTAGAGGCCGCGACTGATTTGAAGACGTGGGCGGCGGTGCCGCTGTCGCTGACTCCCCCTGCTGAGGGGGCGGTTGTTCCCACCCAGTCGTCCCTGACGGCCACCACGACTGGAGTGACCAGTGTCTACGTGGGGACGACAGATGCCGCCGCTCACTACCGACTTATAGCCCGATGAAAACCCTGCTTTTGTATTTTTTGAGTGTTTTGGTGACGATGGCGACCGTGAGGGCGCAGTGGTACAGCCAGACGTATCCGTTGGGGAAGGGCTGGAATGGAATCTGGCTCTCCGGAGACGCCACGTATGCGACGGTGGCCGAGATTTTCAGCGAGCATGGACCAAAGGTCAGCGAAGTCTGGCGGTGGAACCCGAATCCTGATCAGACAGGGTTTACGGGGTCCCCCTCGACACCGACCACGAGCAGCGAAGAATGGACGGTGTGGAAGCGGGATGACCCGGCCGAGCAGGAACTGACGCAGATGATGGGGAATACGTCCTATCTTTTGCGGTGTGATGCAGCGACATCGTTGACCCTTAAACAATTGGCGCTGCCGCCGTCGGCGACGTGGCTGATTTCCGGGGCGAACTTTATGGGGATGCCGGGATTTGGGCCGGGGGACACGACATCGCCGCTCTTGAGCACTTATTTGGCGAGTTTCCCCTCGGCGGAGACGACGGTGTTGTCTCCGACGTCGAAGATTTACAAGTATGAGGGGGAGGAGGATCTAGGAGCTAACAACCCAAAAGAGGTGCAGGCTGGGACAGAGCGGTTAAATCCGGGGCAAGCGTATTGGTTTGAGTCGGCGGCCACCAGTGATTTTACGGGTCCAGTAGAATATGAATTGCCGAGCACGAGTGGACTGGCGTTTGGACGCACGTTGACGGCGATGACGGTGGGGGTGACCAATCGGCTGACGACGGCGGTGACGTTGACGGTGCGACTGGAACCTTCGGAATCGGAACCCAATGGGCAGTCGGCGGTGCCCGATGGAGTCGTTTTGATGCGCCGCCTCTTTAACAGCACGACCAACGAATATGATGAGATTCCGATGGGCGGGGGGTTTACGGTCGCGTTGGATCCCTCAGGTCGCACCAACCTTGATTTCGGAGTGGATCGTTCGGGGATTACTGACTATGACGCGTTCCATGCGTCTATTTTGCGGATCACGGATTCGCAGAACCTGATGGACGTCCGCCTGCCGGTGAGTGTTCTGGCGGCGAGTTCGTCTGGGTTGTGGATCGCCCAAGCGAAAGTGAGCCATGTGGGTAGCACCGTGCCTGGGGCGACGGGAACGACGACCTCACAACCGTTCCCCTTGGTATTTTTGATTCATCTGGACGCGAACGGGGTCGCTCGGATGCTTCCCCAAGTTTTTGTCGGGAAGCTGGATACTGCGAATAATCCATTTGGACTGTGCATTAGTGAGGAAAAGATTCTCAGTAAAGCGGAGTCAGGGGTGGTGCCGCGGCGGTATGTTTCGTGCCAGTTACCGGCCGTGTCGTATCTGACTGGCGTGGGGGCGCTTGCGGTTGGATCGACCGTGACTTGGAAAATAAATGTACCGCACACGGACCCGACCAATCCCTTTGTCCATACCTATCACCCGGATCACGACAATCTGGACCCTTCGTTTTCTAGCGAACTCAAAAGCGGCGAAGAAAGTTATACCATTGACCGCACGTGCGGATTCACCTTTACCAGTGAGCCGCCCAATGGTTCCATGGTTGCGGGTTGGGGGACGACGGTTTTGGGAGGGACCTATGCGGAATTACTGAAAGGACTGAACGGCGATCAGGACCTGAGCCTGACCGGCACCTTTGCCATGCGCCGCATCTCGGAGATCGCCACTATTGATCTCACTCCATCGACGCCCTGATCGGGCCGCCCACACCTTTCCGCGCTCGTTTTCATTTTTTGTTTTTCATCGCCACCTCAATCACTTCATGAATGCTTCCTTGATTACCCTGAGCCTGCTGCTCGGAGCTTCGCTTGCCCTTGCCCAAAGCGTAGCTGTTCCTATGCTCTTAAGTTACCAGGGGAGGGCCACGGATGCGGCTGGAGTATTGATCGGCAATACGGCGGCAGTTAATCGTACTATCACGTTCAAGATCTATAATTTATCCACGGGTGGCTCCGCCGTCTATGCCGAGGCACAAACGGCGACCATTTCGGGTGGTGAGTTCAGTGTCTTAATTGGCAACGGTGTGGGGCTTGCAGGTTCACCAGGTCCGAGTGCCCCGGCCACCACTCTCACAAATCTTTCCAAGGTTATCAACGAGACGACTGGAAATATTTATCTCGGAGTCACCGTCGATGACGGTACCTCAGCGGCGGATACCGAAATCTCTCCTCGTCAGCAATTGGTGAGCGGAGCGTATTCCTTGCGCGCTAAGACGGCTGAATCCGTGGTCAATGGATCCATTACCGCGGCCATGATTGGCGCTGGTCAGGTGCAGACCAATCAGATCGTCACGAATGCCATCAATAGTGAAAAAATCATTGATGGAGCCGTGACCACCAGCGACCTTGCTGGGACCAGTGTGACCAGTGACAAACTCGCTGGTAATAGCGTCAGCAGTGCGAAAATTGCCGATGGGACCATCGCGACGGCTGATATCGCTGCCAATGCGATTACCATTGAGAAGCTGGATGCGGGTAACATCGGTGTCTGGAAACCGACCGGTACGAGCGTTTATCGCAGCAGCGGAAATGTCGGTATTGGCACCACTGCTCCAGCATTTCCTCTGAGTTTTTCCGATGCTGCTGGCGATAAGATTTCGCTCGCGGGAGCCTCCGGGAACACCTATGGCTTCGGCGTCGGCGCCTCCTTGCTGCAGATTCATTCGGATACTGTCAATAGTAATATCGCCTTCGGTTATGGCTCGTCCGCCGCCATGACCGAGACCATGCGAATCACTGGTACCGGAAAAGTAGGCATCGGGGTCAATGCCCCTACGGCAACCCTCCAAGTCAAGGCTGCAGCCAGTAATAATGACCCGTCAGCCAATGGTCTCTACGTCTATAATCCGAATAATACGACTGGGAATCATGCCGTGGTCGCCGCCAGAGTTGCCGGTGCTAGCGGAGGAAATCCTTACCTTTCATTCGATGTCGCCGGGGTAATGGGATGGTCCATCGGAATCGACAATGCGGATGGAGATAAACTCAAATTTATGAATGACTGGGCCTTCAATTCCACCACTGTCGCAAAAATGACGGTTCAAACGGACGGCAAGGTCGGTATCGGCACTACCACACCGCTTGCTCCCCTGCATGTGGCTGGAGGTGCCGTTAATTCATTTCTATTGGAATACTTTATGGACGCAGCTTCGGTGACAAACACTTCTCAGACAAAAACCGATTTGAGTCATAGTATTATTGCTGATCAGCGAGTGAGAGCGACTGCGTTTGATGTCAATTCTGACGAACGGATCAAGAAAAAGGTGGGGGTTTCCGATGGAGTGAGTGATCTGGCTGTCTTGCAGGCGATTGAAGTCACAGATTATTTTTTCAAGGATGTTTACAGCATGGGTGACAAGCCGCAGAAGCGAGTCATTGCTCAGCAGGTGGAGACGGTGTTTCCGATGGCCGTCAATCAGAGCTCTGGGGTAGTGCCCGATATCTTCCAAAAAGCCATGGTCGATGACGGATGGGTTCAGCTCGCCACTCATTTGAAGGTAGGAGAACAGGTGCGCTTGCTAGGCGATGACGTCGACACAATTTTCGAGGTGTTGGAAGTGAGGAACGATAGTTTTCGAACAGATTTTCTGCCGACCAATCCGGCCATTTTTGTCTATGGTCGGAGTGTAACCGATTTCAGATCGGTTGACTATGACGCGATTGCGATGCTGAACGTATCGGCGACGCAGCAAATTAAGAAGGAGAAAGATGCCGAAGTGAAGGCCTTGCGCCTTAAGAATGCCGAGCTTGAGGCGCGTTTGGCGACCTTGGAGAAGCTGATTTCAGCTGGCAAGTGAGTTATTTTGTTTGATTTGCGGCCTTTCTAATCGTTATGAATTCCATTTTACGAGTCTTCAGCGCGAAGCGGTCGCTCTGGGCCCTGTCCTGGTTGATTTCCCTTGGGTTGGGAATTTTCTCTCTCGCTCACGGTCAATACGAGATGAGCAGTGGTGTCTATAATCGTCTGAGCAACAGAGTACCGGCTTCGAATCCGAATGGACTTGCTCCGGTGGGGCCGCTGGGCAAACCGACGGGAGATCCGACGATCACACCGCAGTTTTCCAATGTGGTGGAATCGACATCGGGAAGTGGTCCTTTGAATACAACGACGGGGGCTCCGGCTGGCATCACGGGCGGAATTGGCGTTATCATGAAGCGTGCCAGTGTTGGCACTACCTTTGCCTCTGGGGTGCCGCGTTATTCTTTTGGCGATCCAATCCTGCCGCCGACCACTTTAGTGAACACTCTGGGTGAATCGCGCATCATCAGTGATCCGGTGACGTATTGGCGTGCTCAACCGGTGCTCCCGGAAGAAAGCTTGACGAACCCGACCCAGTCCCCCGCGGTGGATTACAAAACTGGTGAGCCTGCCACCGTACCGGCGCTGGCCGCTGGTGCCTACCCGAGTTATTATTACAGTCCGCACGCTCAGCGCGTCTTTGCTCATACTCCCGGCTTGGTCGAAGTCACATGGCGTTCAAGTATACCCGACCCCGCAAACGGTGGGAATTACGTCTTCTATAAGGAAACCTTCACGGTTTCATCCGCCTCGACGAGTGAAGTGCGCACGATTTATTGGACTGAGAAAAGCTTCAACGCCCCACGTATCACCATTCCATCAGGCAAAGTGGTGGCAGTCAACCCTGTGTATAGCAACGTATTCCCCGAAGTCGTGGCGGAGGAATACTATGTCGTTGGCAGTTCTCAGGCGGATCCCAATGCGAGTGCGACGGAAGTATTGCGTACGCTGTGGTATGAAAAAGCGAACGGACTGGGTGAATTACATGCCTATAATATTACAGGCCGTCTTTTTGTTGAGTATTTGGGTGAGATCCGCGAAGACGGATCCCATGAATTTCTTGGAGCTGATATTGTGAGTGTCGAGCAGGCGGTGCAGCCGAAGACTTTGACCGTATTTTTGGGTGATGAGATTCGCCCGGAACCTGAGGAAGATTTGGATGCAGTTCCGGTTAACTCGAATGGATCGGCGGATAGCACTTCCTATTACGGTTCTAATGCTCGTCCAGATGGAAGCCTCGCTTATTATGCGGAACGGGAGAATCTCGTGGAAGACAGGGTTTCCTTTTACTGGCTGGAGGAAAATGATGCGGCCATTCCCAGTACGGTTGGCGTCTATCCGGGGTTAGCCATTGAATGGCCCAAATATCTTCACAAGTACTTGCAGGTGTGGTCGAGTGAAGTGACCGACTTCGTGGCGTCCACGGTGGCGGCGAGTGGCAGTACAGTGGAAAGCGGAACCGGATTAAAGTTCGAGGGAGGCCGGATTCCTACGATTGTCTATCAGGATGCCCCCAATGGGGATGAAGCGTTGATTGATGCCATCAGTCAGCGGTTGGTCGTCGGGATGGACAGTAGTGGAGATCAGTTGAATCGCACCTTACTCAAGTTCACCGGTGATAACGGCGGTATTTGGTACGTGCCTTTGATGACACAAGCGGAGAATCGAAGTGATTTTCAAGAAGGCGACGGTGGGGCGGCGGTCAATTCGACAGCGTATGTAGGCGAGCGGTTGGAGCCTCCTTCGTCGCAGTATTCGCTTGCTGGTTATATTTCGTCGGGCACCTCCTATTCGCCCGGGGCGTATATCGACCCCTTTGCCAGCGGGGTGGCGACGGCGGAGGAGGATGGAGCCATTATTCCGGTGAACGCGCTGCCGGGATCACTTAATCCCTTAACGGTCTGGTGGTTCAAGAAAGTGCCAGCGCCATCCTCCGAATTCAGTGATTTTTATACTGCGGCCAAGTTGGCCCGATACGGCGTGGCTTATCGGGTTTCGGCGTCGGTGGCCTCGGATACCTTCGAGGATGGAGCCTCGGGGTGGTCGGATGCCAGCACCACTTCCGGTACGCTTGGTAAATTCCTTGGTTCCTACGGAGCAGGATCTATTCCATCGACCCAGAGAACGTTTGATCTTGGTTCTACGCAGGGTGGGGTCTGCAACATCTCGTTCACTTTCTACAGAATTGATTCCTGGGAGGGTGAAAGTTTCAAAGTTTTAGTCAACGGCAACACTCTTATCGCCCAGCCATTCACGGCGAATGCGGAGGTCCTACCATCTTCCGCGGGAAGTTCGACCTTTGCGGATACCGTTTATACTTGGTCTATGACTCCCGTTGCCGGATCCTACACGAATATGGTGGGTACCTCCGTGGTGGATCAAGCGTTTCGAGTGGCCATCACGGCGACTCCTGTGAGCAACACCTCGTTGACGGCGCTTACACTGGGATTCGGAACGACTTTGGATCAGGTGGCGACTGACGAAGCCTTTGGGATTGATGATGTATTGGTCGAATCACCCTTGCCGCAGATTATTTTGTCTTCGAACGAAGGATCGGGATCATTACCATCGGCGCTGTCCTCGTCGACGGTGTACAATCAACCGGATGCGGGAGCCGTTGGGTACAACCCGAATGAGGAACATGGATTGATTCTGGGTGGTCGGGCGTATGCGTTGCGAGATGATTTAAACTTGGTGACTGGAACGAGTGCGGAATCGGTGGGGGTGAGTTTCAGCTCATTACCGCGGGTCTTATTGGAGTATCAAGATACGGGTGACGGGCGCCCTGCGATGGCGGTTTATGAAGTGGTGCGGGAGAATACGGCCTATCCGTTTGCGTATGACATTACGGCGGGCACGATTTTGGGGTCGCCGATGCCGCTGCCGTTGATGCCGCTGCCTTTGGCGAGCGATGGGACGGTGCGGAATGTGGAGGTGGTGCCTGGGACGGGCTATTCGGATCCGCCAAGTAATGGTTCGGCGCCGTCATCGTATACGCCGTTTACGTTTAAAGATCGTAAAGGGTATGACTGGGTTTACCGCGGACCGCATGACAGCGGGAGTAAATCGTTGGGCATGCAGTTTTATTATTCGATGAGGGAGGATTTTGCTTTTCCGGGGCTGGCGGTTCAGCCGACGGTAGGCACGGCGCTCCCGTATTTACGGGCGCGGGATGCGACGGGTGCGTCTATTGGCGATCCGGTGACGGGGACTCCCTTGACGGTCTTGTATTATCCGGTGTGGCCGACGAGTCCGCCGACGCTGGCGGTCGGTGAGACGCTGGCGCTGCCGAAGCGAGGGTTGCCGACGGTGCGCGGGCAGACGAGCGCGCGGATTTTGTATCAGCAATCGATTGCCAAGAGTACCCCCGGTCAGCCCAGCGTGACCTTGCAGGATGCCACGCGGGCGAAGTCAGTACTGATCAATGATACTCGGGTGGGGATGACGGGGCTGCCCGTCTCGTTGAAGACGACGCAGGAAAATGGCAACACCTATTTTCAGTTGGCGCAGCCGCATTTGCAGCAACGGTTTTATTATGATCCCTTATTGGGAGACAAAGGCGGTCTGGTGTTGATCGGCGAATTTAAAGACGAGATTGCCGGCGAGGATTACCTCAATTTGAACACGCTCAGTCCGGCTGATGTGACGGCGCTGGAGAGTTTGGTTGACTCGTCGAATACCGAGGATTTTTCCAAATGGAAAGCGGCGATCCAGTACCTTTCCACGGCGGTAGAAACATTTATGGAGAACCCGGCGAGCCGCGGGACGTATATTGTGGATTCTTCGAAAACGAAAACGGCAGGGTACCAGACATTGCCGGAGATTTCCTATTCGGACACGGCCGTGGACAGTTACGCGCTGACGGCATTGGGTCAGGGGAGTGGTTATGTGACGCTGCTTTTTGGTGATGGGGAAGCCTTCACTCCGCAAGGCGAACCAGTGGCGATGCAGATCATCAAAGTCGAGCCGACACTCTACCAGGGCGACTTGCGGGTGATTGCTGCTTCCAATCCGTTGGATGAACAGACCACCGTACGGCACAGCGGCGATTTCGCTGCTCATCCTGAGAACTACACGTTTGAGTGGCGGTATGCCTTTCCGGTGGGGGGCCTGGCGCCCCCGATTTACCGGACGGACATGGTGACGGCGGTGGGCAATGCGGGGGCGTCGCCGTCGACAGCGAATTGGTATGTGCTGGCCAGTCCGACGACGGTTCCGCCTGGTGCGCTTGGCTACCCGGCGGCGGCTGTCGCATTGTCGCTACCGATTCAGATCAACAACAATACCTATATCGCGGCGAACGGACAGCCAGGCCAAATGTTGAAGAGTGCGACAGGATTGACGTTTGCCGAAGAAGTGGCGACGCAGGTGGTTTTGAGCACGACTCTGGCGAGTACGACTGCTGGAGCGGGTGATGGTTTTGTCGTTTTTGTCAATGGAGTACCGGCTTTGGCCTATCAGGTGCCGACGGGGGTGGCGGTTCCCGGTAATTTGACGCAGGTGGGAGCGCGCTCCGGCTTGGTGGTCGGCGGTTTGCCGAACCAATTTGAGCTGGATCCGTCGTTTTTCGTGGTCGGGGTGAATCAGATTGAAATTGGTTTATATTCCTCTGCGGCGGCCGGGGCCGGAGCGTCGACATCGATTGATTTTCGGATCGACACACCGGTGCAGACGGACTTGGTGGATGGCAGCTCGGAATGGCAGCGCCTTGGGACCCCGCCTCCGGGTACGCCGCCGCTTGCTAATACTCTCATCATCGGAGGGTCGGCCGGTTCGCTGAGTGACCCGCTGATTGTCTTCTCCGATTGTTATTTTACGATGCGATACAAGGCTGCCGACTCGAATGCGATGGTGACGGGAGCCACGTATTCCGATTGGATGCAGCCGGTGCTGGTCGAGAGCTGGGTCAAACGAGTGCTCGATGGCATCAATCCCTTCAATCAACGCCAGACCGACTTGTATAACAATCCGGTCAGTACCGACGTGAGCATCCTGACGCAGGCGGGGAAACGGTGGGAAGGAGACGTGGCGCTGAACTTGAATGCTATTGAAGATTTTGGATTGATTGAGATTTACGAAACCGTGCTGAACCGGGTGAAGACGCAGAGTCTTGAGGCCGGCGTGACGACAGATTCGGTCAATAGCACGCTGCTTTTGGTCGCTGGTTATCTGAACGATTTGTATATGACGCTCGGTAATGAGGCCTGGGATGATGCGCAAAATCCGACCATCCTGCTCGATGGCACGCTGGGGCCGGTAGATGCGCACACCTCACGGTTTTCGTTTGAAGGGCAGGCGGCGACGTTGATGGACGAGACACTGGCGTTATTGCGGGGGCGCGATGACTTTTTGAGCCCGGGGACGCGGACCAATCCGTCCTATAATCGTCTGTATTGGAATTACACCAATGGGATTGATTCGGGTGAGCCGTTTTATGCCGTCAACTACGACATTAAGGAGAAGTCTGGCAGTGTGAATGCGGACGGGGTGTTGGATGCGGCTGATGCGCAGGCGTTGTTTCCGCAGGGTCATGGCGATGCCTATGGGCATTATTTAACGGCCTTGACCGGGTATTATAAATTGTTGACGGCGCCAGTCTTTACGTGGGTGCCGAGCACGGAAGGGGTGACGGTGTTGGGGCAGACCGTGCAAGTTGATTACAAAGACGAGCGGAAATTTGCGGCGGCGGCCTCCGCGCTGGCGCGGGTCGGGGTTGATATTATCGACTACACGGCGCGCAACAATCATGAGGAAAGCGAGGACTCGGGTTGGGCGAGTAAAAACGATGGTAAGGTGAATACGAGCACCGGGCGCACGCGTTACTGGGGGACCGACGAGTGGTCATCCCGAGTTTTTCAAGGGGCCTATTACAACTGGGCCGCAGGCAATGCCATGCTGCCGGACGTTGATACCGAGCATGAAGGTATTCAGAAAATCGATCGCTTCACAGTGCCAGAGCTGGACGAACTTGTGGCAAGCGCCACAGAGGTTCTCAATTTGTCATTTGGCGAGCAAGCGCACTTGAACCCCTTAGGGCTGGCATCCGATGCCATGTCCTTTGATATTTCCCCCGCGGAAATGGCGGCCGGAAAGTCACACTTTGATCAAATCTACGACCGCGCGGTGCAAGCGGCCGTGAATGCGAAGAATGCGTATCAGCAAGCAGGATTGATGAATCACCAGCTGCGTCAGCAAAACAACACGGTTGATTCGTATAATGAAGCTATTACCAAGCAGGAAGATGCGTATGAGTATGAATTGATTAGTTTGTATGGTACGGCGTATGCGGGCGATATCGGCCCGGGAAAATTGTATGAACAAGGGTATACCGGACCGGATTTGTATCATTCGTATTTTATCGACCGGCCGTCGGCGCTGGTGGATGTGAGCACGGATGTGACGGTGACCTTCAACGAGCCGATCAATCATGATCCGTTTACCGAATGGTCGGTGGACAACGTGTATGTGCGATTGAGGGACCCGGTTGAGTTCGTGGAGAAGACGTTTCAAATGTCGCCGTATACTTTAGGGCAATTTTCCGACACGGTGGCGTCCGGCCTCGGTCGGCGGGGGCAGGTTGGAGCCATCCAGACGGCCCTGCTCGACGTCTACGAAGCGCAGGTTAATCTGCGTGATACAGCCAATACTTTCTCAGACTTGAACAAACGCTTTGATCGCGATTACCAATTGTACTCCGAGTTTCTCAACGATTTCGAGGCGGCCAACGATGCGGCGGCCGCCAAATTGGTCGAAGCGGCGGCTATGACCAAAGCGTCGTTTGCGCTGGTCTCGGCGGCGGCCGCGGAAGCGTTGCTGGCTGATTATATTGTCGGAGTGGCGGAGGCGGCGGCCGAGGCAGCTCCGACTGTGGCTGGGTTGGCGGTCGATGCGACGTCCGTGTTGCGATCGGCCATCCGCATGGCGGGCGTCACCGATGAATACGCCTTGCGGTTGTTGGCGTTGGTGAGCGAAACCTCGGCGGGTCTGTTGGATGCGCAGGCTGCCGATTTGGAAGGTGAGGCCCAGTCCTATATTGACGATTACGATTTCGACCAGGTCACCAAGCAACATGTGGTGGAATTCGAGCGGTTGTACGATCAGGTTTTGGCATCCGCTTTTGAAATTACTCGTCGATTGAGCGAATTGCAGCGGGCGAACGAGCGTGTCTCCAAGTTGTATGCGGATGCGAGTCATCTGTTATCGGAGCGTGAAACATTCCGGCAGCGCGCGGCGTCGGTTACGCAGGGGTATCGCACGCGCGACCTTGTGTTCCGGGAATTGCGCAACGAGGAGCTTTCGCAATACAAAGGATTGTTTGATTTGGCGCAGACCTACACCTACCTCGCGGCCAAGGCCTACGACTATGAAACCGGGCTGTTGGACACGTCCAAGGGGCGTGATTTCATCAATGGCGTAATTGGGACGTATTCGGTGGGGGCATGGAACGGGGTTGATCCGATTGCGACCAATTCCGGTGATGCGGGCCTGGCTTCGATGCTTTCCGGATTGCGGGACGACTGGTCGGTGGCCAAAGGCCGCCTCGGTATCAACAATCCCGATCGGAACGGGACCGTTTTTTCGCTGCGACAAGAACTTTTCCGCGTGGCCACTGACCAGCCCACCGCGGAAGATACCACGTTATGGCAGCAGACGGTCCAACAACATATCAAAAGCAATGTGCTCGACGACCCTGATGTGGCCATGTACTGTATTAATATTCGCAAGGTGGATGGTTCCCCGGTGCCAGGCATTGTTATTCCGTTTTCCACCACCATCGAGCAGGGACTGAATTTCTTCGGATGGCCGCTGGCTCCAGGAGATCATGCTTTTTCACAAACGACATTTGCCACCAAAATCTTCTCCTCGGGAGTCGTGCTCAGTGGTTATGTGGGCATGGATCCTTATGCCGAAGGCACTCCTGGGGGTAAGGGGCCAGCCAGCTCTAACCCCAACGCGTTGTCGGCCACTCCTTACGTGTACCTGATTCCGACCGGTGAGGACATGATGCGGACGCCTCCGCTCGGCGATACCAATGTCATCCGCTCATGGTCGGTCCGCGATCAGGCCATTCCGCTGCCAAGAAATTTGGGAGCAGCGAACTTCTCGTCGCTCCAGTTCTTTACACCTCAAGGAAGCATAAATGAACAGCTGTGGATCCGCAGGAAACATCAGGCTTTCCGCGCGGTCGATGATCCGGCGTATTTTTACAGCTCCATGCCAGCGCAATTCACGAATAGCCGCCTGATCGGACGGAGTGTGTGGAATACCCAGTGGAAAATCGTCATTCCAGCGTATTCGCTGATGAATGACGAGCAGTCGGGGCTTGATCGATTTGTGAAGAGTGTGAGCGATATCAAGCTGTTCTTAAAAACGTATTCCCATGCAGGAAACTAACCCGCTCGGCCGGATCCAGACGCCTCGGCGGGGTCCCATGGGATCAGAGCGATGCAAAGGCGGCCGCCTGCGGCTTGGTCAGCTTTATCGAAAGGGCGCGTCGCAGTCACGATGGCGTGAGGGCTCTTCTCCCGGCGACGCCCCCCGCGGACAACCTCGGCGTGGGAGAACGATGTTGGCCAACGACGGCGGGTCTGCGGCGTGGGCGCGAAGGAACCAACTCGTGATCACCGACCATCGCTCCGTTTTTGAGCGGTCGATGATTCTTCGCCTCGCGGCCGTGCAGCAACTTCGGTATGATTCGAGGGAAAAGGCGGTGGTTGAGCTGGAAGGCCGGGCGCATCCGCTGGAATTGCGCCGCCGGGCGGCGTTGCGACTGCGTCAGGCGCTGGACGGTGCGTCTTCGAGCTGACGGAGGGCTGACGGAGGG
>CAJBME010000092.1 GCA_903954065.1 uncultured bacterium | reverse complement strand
CTGGCGCACCAGCCGTGGGTCGCTGACCCCGGTCGCGGCGCCGAACGCCTCACAGGACGTCTCGCCGAACGAATTTTTGGGCCGAGGCCGACGACTTGATGCGAAGAAGCGGTTTCGCATCACTGATTTTAGGGGCGGCGTTTTGGGCGTGGGGAGGGGGTTGGGGGGGCTGACTGGCGAGGGGGTTGGGGCTGGGGTTTGGGGGCGAAGAGTTTGGCGAGTTCTTTGGGGAGGGGGGAAGTCAGGAGCATTTTTTTGCCGGTGGTGGGGTGGGTGAAGTTTAAGGCGACGGCGTGGAGGCCGAGGCGTTTGGCTGGATTCGATTTCGAGCCATATTTTTCGTCCCCGATGATGGGGTGGCCGGCTTGGGAGAGGTGGACGCGGATTTGGTGGCGGCGGCCAGTGCCGAGGGTGAGTTCGACGAGGGATCGCGACTGGGAGCGGGTGATGACGCGATAGTGGGTGACGGCGTGGCGGGTGGTTTCGGTGGCGCGCGGGGCGGTGTGGACCTTGTAGGGGTTTGATTCATCGAGGTCGGACTCGATGGTTCCGGCGTCTTTGGCGAGGCGTCCTTCGCAGACGGCTTCGTAGCGTTTCTCGAAGTTTTCCCACTGAGTTTGGAGGGCGGCTTTGGCTTCGGCTGTTTTGGCGAGCAGCATGAGGCCGGAGGTTTCGCGATCGAGGCGGTGGACGATGAAGACGCGTTCGCGACCCTGATCTTGGCCGCGCCGGTAATAATCGGTGAGCAGGGCGTAAGCTGTTTTTTCGGGTTCAGCGGGAGTGGCCATGCTGAGCAAGCCGGCTGGTTTATCGATGATGACGATGCTGGCGTCTTCGTAGATGATTTTGATACCGCCGGGCAGTTCGGCCTTTGGGGTGGCGCCTTTTCCGGTGCGGAGCGAGACGATATCGCCTGATTTCAGCGGGTGGTTGAACTGGGTGACGGGCCGGTCATTGACGAGTACGGACTGGTGTTTCAGCCACAGTTTCATCTGGGTGCGTTTCACTTCCGGCCAGGAGGCGAAGAGAAATGGCAGCAATTCGGACGAACTGGCGACGGTGACGGGCTTCAACATTGGGCTAGCCTACACGCAATCGGGCGCGCGGCTACTGCGGGAGCGGAGATCGGGCTTTGGTAAGCATGATTTCATTGCCTTCGGGGTCGGCGCACATGGCGAGGTGGGCGGGTTCTTCCGGGGTGTCTTCCGGTTCGCGCAGCACCTGACCTCCTGCGGCCTTCAGGGTGGAGCAGGCGGCCATCAGATCGGCGACTTGAAAGGCGAGGCCGGTCCATGTGCGTTTGCCTTCGCCGCCGGAGTGGAGGCCGATGGTCGAGCCAGCGACGACTAATTCAGCCATCACTTCATTTTCGCGAGTGACTTCGGCGTCGAAGACGGTGCGATAAAACCCGACCGCGCGATTGAGGTCGGCGGCCCAGATGATGTACTTTAACTTTTCTACGTGCATGGCCGAGGGTACGTCATAACCGGCCATGTGGCGGAGAAAAGTGAGTGATTATTCCTCGTCCTTGCCGCTGGCGGCCAGGGAGGCGACCACGGAGAAATCCTCGAGGGTGGTGGTGTCTCCGCTGACTTCGCCACCGGCGCAGATTTCCTTGAGTAATCTGCGCATGATTTTGCCCGACCGGGTTTTGGGCAGGGCGGCGGTAAAGCGGATGTCATCTGGGCGGGCGATGGCGCCGATTTCTTTAGCGACGTGAGCTTTGAGGGCTTGGGCGAGTTCGGGGCTGGCGTGCTGGCCGGATTTGAGTGTGACGAAGGCTACTGGCGACTGCCCTTTCAGTTCATCGGGGCGACCGACAACTGCGGCTTCAGCCACGGCCGGATACGCGACCAGCGCGCTTTCGATTTCGGCCGTGCCGAGGCGGTGGCCGGACACATTGAGAACGTCATCGAGTCGCCCGACAATCCAGAAATACCCGTCCTTGTCGCGGCGGGCGCCGTCGCCGGTCAGGTACCATCCTTGTTTCTTAAACGCTTTCCAGTAGACATCGGCAAAGCGTTTTTTGTCGCCCCAGAGCCCGCGCAGCATGGATGGCCATGGTTGACGGATGACGAGTCGACCGCCCTGATTCGGTCCGACCTCGACGCCTTGTTCGTCGACAATGGCGGCGTCGATGCCAAAGAACGGCAGGGTGGCGGTGCCGGGTTTGGTGGGGGTAGCGCCGGGCAATGGGCTGATCAGGATGGCTCCCGTTTCCGTCTGCCACCAAGTATCGACGATAGGGCAGCGGCCGCCGCCGATTTTGTGATGGTACCACATCCAGGCTTCGGGATTGATGGGTTCGCCGACCGATCCGAGGAGACGAAGCGACGAGAGATCGTATTTTTCGACGTGTTCATCGCCCCATTTGATGAAGGCGCGGATGGCGGTGGGGGCGGTGTAGAGGATGGAAACGCGATGTTTTTCGATGATTTCCCAGAATCGGCCGAAGTGAGGGGTGTCGGGGGCACCTTCGTACATCAGGAGGGTGGCGCCATTGGCGAGCGGGCCGTAGACGATGTAGCTATGGCCGGTGATCCAGCCGACGTCGGCGGTGCACCAATAGATGTCTTCATCGCGGAGGTCGAAAACGTATTTCGAGGTGGCGTAGGTGCCGGTCAAGTAACCGCCGCTGGTGTGGAGGATTCCTTTCGGTTTTCCGGTGGATCCGGACGTGTAAAGAATGAAGAGCGGATGTTCGGAATCGAATCCCGGTGCGGGCGCGGTACCGGCTTGGCCGGCGACGGCTTCATGCCACCAGATGTCGCGGCCGACGGTCATGTGGACTTCTTGGGCGGTGCGTTTGAGGACGATGACTTTTTTGACCGGGTGCGGGCCGACCGCGAGGGCGGCATCGACGTTATTTTTCAGCGGGACGATTTTTCCACGGCGCCAGCCGCCATCGGCGGTGATGACAAAGGTCGCTCCGGAATCGGCAATGCGGTCGGCGATGGCGGCGGCGGAAAATCCGCCAAAAATCACGCTGTGTACGGCGCCGAGGCGGGCGCAGGCCAGCATGGCAATGGCGGCTTCCGGCACCATGGGCATGTAAATAATAACCCGGTCTTTGGCCTTAACGCCTTGGGCGGTCAGCATGTTGGCCGTTCGGCAGACTTCGCGGTGAAGCTGGGCGTAGGTCAGGGTGCGGGTATCTCCGGGCTCACCTTCAAAAATGATGGCAGCTTTGTTGCGCCGCAGGGGATTGGCCGCATGGCGATCGACGCAATTTTCAGCCACATTGAGCTGGCCACCGACGAACCATTTGGCGAGCGGCGGCTTCCACTCGAGCGCTTTGGTCCACTTTTTCTGCCATGTCAGTTCGCGGGCTTCGCGTTCCCAGAATTTGCCCGGGTTTTTGATCGATTCCGCGTGCATTTCGCGGTAGGCGGCCATGGACGGAACCCGCGCTTTTTTGGCAAAAGTGGCAGCGGGTTTGAAAAGGCGTTTTTCGACGAGCGTTGATTCGATGTTCTGAGACATGGGTGGAAAGGTGGGGGATTGAAGAAAGAACGCCAGAGGCAAAAGAGGGATGGCGCGGTTTCGGTTGTGGGGGCGGTGGATGACGGGGGACGGGTGGAGCGTAGCTTGCGGACGGCTGGTTGGAGGGGAAGCGGGGATAAAATCCCGTGATTCCGGCCCTGAAATGAGTTAGGAAGGCGGAAGTATGACGACTCTTTGGATCAATGGTGAGAAGCGTGAAGTAGCCGGACCGGTGAGTACGGTGGCGGAGCTGCTGGTGGTGATCGGCCTGCCCGCGGACGGCACGCTGGTGGAGCAGAATGGGCTGGCGTTATTTCCTCGAGATTTTGCGGTGATTCCGGTGGTGGAGAACGACCGGTTTGAGTTTGTGCGCATTGCGGCGGGCGGCTGACTGGGAGGCTCAGGGGTTTAAGGCATTAAGCCTTAAGTATTAGGGATGAGCGGCGGCAGACTGGCGGCGGCGACGGCTTGGCCGTGGCGTTTTTGAGTTTCGTCGGGTGTACTCAAGCTCAGGCGGTGAGCGAGATCAGGGAAATCCAGATCGAGTACTTCGCGGGCTTTCGAGATGATGAGGTCGCCGCCGGCGCCACTGGTCACGCGACCGAGAATGAGGATGTGAGCGACATCGTAGAATTCGGTGTAATAAGCAATAGCGTGGCCGAAGCAGACGCCGACGGTTTCGTAGAGACGGCGGGCCCGGGCGTCGCCTTGAGCCATGAGCGTCTGGACCTCGATGAGTCGCTCGGCAAATTTCATTTCTGGCGGGAACGAAAGGCCGGCCAGCGGGGCGAGACGGGCACCGGCTTGCTGGGAGAAAAACTGCACGCCACAGCCGAGGTCACCCGACCATTCGTCGATCGGGCCGTCTTCGCGGAAGTCAGCCGGGGCGAAAGCGAGTTCGTTCAACCATGGACGGATCGAGCCCGCGGCATCGACGTAACCGGCGGCCATGCTCGTTCCGAGCGAGATGCCGAGCACGCGGTTTTCATTCATGGCCATGGAGCCGGCGAGGGCGGTCACTTCGCCATCGTTGACGACCTCGAACGGGACGCCGCCCCAAGCTTTCTGCAGGTCAAAAAAGATGCGGCGGATGCGCTGTTCGAAGTCGCTGGCGGAAACGCCGCGGAAGAGGGAAGCCACCCGCACCTCGTTGTTGACGTAGACGCCGGCGGCGCTGCCGCCGATGGCGTCGACCCTTGGGAGATGGGCCGCGGCCCGTTTCAGCGAATCCATGATACCATCGTAATGGTATTGTGGATCACTTTGAAAGTAAGGATCCCACGGAATTTCTTCGCTAAAAACCACGGTGCCATCAATGACGGCCGCGCATTTCCGGTCTGATCCGCCGAGGTCAAATCCGATGCGGCATCCATCGAGGTGGCGGCCGAGCGGCATGGCGTTTTCTCGGGCTTCGGGCATGTCGGCGGCGGCTCGGGACTCGATGACGAGCGGAGTCCCGTAGACTTTGTCACCCATGAACCAGGCGTCGAAGGCGCGGCGTCCTTCGGGCCGGTATTGTGCGCTGACGGCGGCGGCAATTTCGGGGGCGCCACTGATGAGGACGCGGGAGCCACCGCGTTGCCAGAGCAGGAATTTTACCAAGCGTTCGATGTGGCGCAGGTTGAGGGCGGCATATTCCTGTCTATCGGGCAGAACGTGGGTCGGGTAGACGGAGACGGTGCCATCGGGGCGTTCTAGGGCCAGGGTGAGCGGGCGGGAGCCGGGTGTGGCCTGGCATTGGGCGGCCATGGCCCGGGACCAGAGGGCGGGCGACATGAATCCAGGATCCAGTGGTGGAACGAGGCGCGGCGCGGTCAGGCCGGCCGGGGCGATGGAGTGAGCTGAGTCGGGCATGCTGAGTGGGTGGACCGGGTGCGAGGGTGAGAATGGGTGAAAGCCGGCAGCAGGTCAATGGGGGCGGGCTAAATCCTCGGCAATGGCGGCCGCTCCGATCAGGCCGGCGTCATTCTTAAAATGGGCGGGCACCACGAGCAGGTTGTCGCGGAACGGGCCGGCTAGCTGAGCGGACAGTTTTTGGCGCAGCGGGCCGAAAATAAGGTCGCCAGCAGCGGCGATGCCCCCGCCGATGATGATGGCTTGGGGGTTCAGCAGCCAGCAACAGTTGGCCAGACTGCAGGCCAGCTGGCTGGTGAATTCGTCCCAGACGCTGAGCGCGACCGCATCGCCCGTCTGGGCGGCGGCGGCCATCATGGCTGGAGTACAGTCATCCACGGATTTGCTGACCCCGTGGTCGGCATACAGTTGCTGGGCCCGGTCAGCCACTTGCTTGTTGCCCACATACCGTTCCAGCGCGCCCGTATTCCCGTGCGGTCCTTCCACGCCGCGGTAATCAATGCTCATCTGCCCGACCTCCCCCGCGCCGCTGCGGGCCCCATGGTACAGCCGCCCGTGAATAAAGACCGCGCCACCGACCCCAGTGCCGAGTGTGATAGCCAGAAAATCAGTCAGTCCGCGGGCCGCTCCATAACGTAACTCCGCTACCCCCATGCAGTTGGCATCATTCTCAGCCACCGCCGGTAAACCCGTCAACTCCCGTAGCTCCCGCCCTAACAACACTTCCCGCCAGCCAGGAACATTGGTCAATTCATGAACAATCCCCGTCTTTACATCCACAAATCCCGGAACCCCAACCCCAATGGCCTCTACCTCCGGATGCGCGTCACGCAAAAGCGCCACCCGCCGCGCCATCTCCTCCACAATCGCGTCCGCACCCGCAAAATCAGACGTGATAATCGGTTCGTCCCGGTGCAGAACAGCCGCGCCTTGACACACTCCGAGCTTCACAGAGGTGCCTCCCATGTCGATGCCAATGATTGGTTGAGCCATCCGGGATTGGATGGCGGGTCAGGCAGCTGGTCAAGAAATCGTTCACAGAGAAATTTGCACCCCTCCTCTCCGCCCGGGCCCATCGCCGAGGCCGGAGGCTCTTGAAGGGGGCCGCCTGACCGGGATCGTAGCCGTTGTACCGGAGCCGTTTTATCCGGAGCTCCTCAGCGTGACTGCCTCACTGGGGCGGAGGGCTTGCGTTGTTGGCCCTTTTTCAGCCGGGGTGGTCCACTTTCCTGGGCTGAGAATTTTTCTTTCAGGTCGCGGCGCTCAGGACGGCGTGGTCGATGCTGGCTAGACGGCGTTTTTTCCCACCAATTTTGGGCACGCAATCGATCAGGGCGCGGGAATACGGATGTTGGGGGTTCTGCAGAATTTCCGCTGTGCGTCCGGTTTCGACCATTTGGCCGCGGAACATGACGACGACGCGATCGGCCAGTCCGGGAAGGATATGGAAGTTATGTGTGATGAGCAGAATGGCCATGCCATGTTCTTTTTGCAGCCGGGCCAGGAGCTCGATGATTTGTTTTTGCACGGTGGCGTCGAGAGCGGTGGTGGGTTCATCGGCGACGAGCAAGGCGGGACGGGCGGCGAGGGCCATGGCGATCATGACGCGTTGTTGCATGCCGCCGGACAATTCATGGGGATAGCTATTCAGGCGGTCGCGGGCATTGATGATGCCGACTTGATCGAGCCAGTAGACGCATTCATCATCGATGCGGTGGCTGGCCACATCGGGCCGGTGGAGGCGGATGGTTTCGGCAATTTGCGAGCGGATGGTGAAGACGGGATTGAGGGAGGTCATCGGGTCTTGGAAGACGTAGGCGATCTCTTTGCCCCGCACGTGGCGCAGGTTGTGCTGGGGTAGGGTGAGGATGTCACTCCCGCGGAGGAGGATGCGACCGCTTTCGTAGTGGGCGGGCGGGGAGGGCAGCAGCCGGGTCAGGGCCATGGCGGTGACGCTTTTGCCAGAACCGCTTTCGCCGACGATGGCCAGCGTTTCCCCTTCGGCGATCGAGAAGGAGACACCTTTGACCGCCTCGACCACGGGGCGGTCATCTGGGCGGAACGAGATGCGGAGGTTTTCCACGGTGAGCAGACTCATGTCAATCAGTGGGCCGGTCCGGGCCGTTTGTCATTCGTGATTTGCGGGTGGGGCCACATCGGGGGTGGCGGGCGCGGGGGTGCAGCAGGCGCACAACTGGACGAAGTGGCCGGGGCTGATTTCCGTCAGCTGCGGGTTCGACTGGAGTGATTGGTCGTACTGGGGATGTTTCATGCGGTGGCCGAAGGCGCAGCCTGGGGGCGGGTTGATCGGGCTGGGCACGTCGCCGTCGAGGAAAACCCGGTGGCGGGCTGCGGCGGGGTCGGGGACGGGATTCGCGGCGAGCAGGGCCTTGGTGTAGGCATGGCGCGGGTGCTGGTAGATAGCCTCTGACGAGGCCAATTCCACGATTTTCCCCAGATACATGACCGCTACCTTATCACTCATGTGCTTGACCACGGCCAGGTTGTGCGAAATGAATAGATAACTCAGTCCGAGGTCGCGCTGTAGGTCGAGCAGCAAATTGAGTACTTGGCTTTGCACCGAGACATCCAGCGCCGAGACGGCCTCGTCGCAGACGATGAGTTTCGGGTCGAGGGCGATGGCCCGGGCGATGCCGATGCGTTGTCTTTGGCCGCCGGAGAACTCAAATGGGAATTTCTCGGCAGCGGTGGAGGGCAGGCCGACTTTGTCGAGGAGTCGAGCGACCTTCTGGCGTCGTTCGGCGCGGTCTCCGAGGCGATGAATCAGAAACGGTTCTTCGAGAATGTCGCGGACCGAGTGGCGCGGGTTGAGCGATTCGGCTGGATCCTGAAAGATCATTTGCAGGTGGCGCCGGTGCGGTTTGAGCTGGCGGGGCGGAATCCGGGTGATGTCGGTTTTTTCGAACTCGATGCGGCCGGCTGTCGGTTCGAGGAGGCGGACCACGGCTTTGCCGACGGTGGTTTTGCCGCAGCCAGATTCCCCGACGAGACCCAGCGTTTCGCCTGGATTGATGGAAAGCGACACCCCGTCCACGGCGCGGCACCAGGCGGCGGTGCGGGCAAAGACTCCACCGCGGATGGGGAAGTGGACCTTAAGGTCAGTCGTGGAAAGCAGGGGCATTGCTGGAAATGGATGACGTGAGGTCAGACGGCCTGGAGCATGGAAGGAAAGTTTTCGACCCAGTGGTCGGGGGCGATTTCGATCAGGGGCGGGCGGGTTGTTCCGGGGTCGAGTCCCAGACGTTGGGCGAAGCGGCAGCCTTCCACGAAGTCGGTGATGGCGGCGACCTGTCCTGGGATGGCGGGGAGCCGGGTTTTCGGGGTGGAATCGAGCCGCGGGATACTGGCCAGCAGGCCTCTGGTGTAGGCGTGGCGCGGGTGGGCGAAGAGTTCGCGCACGGGGGCGCGCTCGACAATTCGTCCGGCATACATCACTGCCACGTCGTCACAGGTTTCTGCAATGACGCCGAGGTCGTGGGTGATGAGAATGACCCCCATGCCCATTTCTTTTTGGAGGTCGCTGATCAGCCGCAAAATCTGGGCTTGAACCGTGACATCAAGGGCGGTGGTCGGTTCGTCGGCGATGAGCAGTTTGGGTTTGTTGATGAGCGCCATGGCGATCATGATCCGCTGGCGCATGCCGCCCGAGAGCTGGTGCGGGTATTCATTCATCCTTGCTTCCGGCGCGGGGATGCGGACGCGCGTCAACATTTCCACGCAGCGCCGGCGCACTTCCGCAGTGGGGGCCGGGTCATGTAGGCTCACCGCTTCGGCCAGTTGCCGGCCGATGGGGTGGACCGGATTGAGCGCGGTCATGGGCTCTTGGAAAATCATGCTGATCTCGCGACCGCGCAGGCGGCAGAGGGAGGGCAGCGGCGCGGCGGCTAGATCGTGACCGTTGAAGAGAATCTGACCGCTGAGGATCGTGCCATGAGGCTGAGGGAGCAGCCGCATGATGGAGAAAGCGGTGACGCTTTTTCCGCATCCCGATTCGCCGACGAGCCCGAGCGTGCGGCCCGGAGCGAGGGTGAGGTCGATGCCATCCACGGCCACGACCGGACCGGTCTCAGTATCGAAGCCGACCCGGAGGCCCTTGATGTCCAGAAGCGGGGTGTCAGGCATGGCTCAGGGGGATTGAAACTGGTCGAAAATGTGATTCTGGACGGGGAACGACTGGCCTTGGCGCAGGGCGGCGCGGGTGGTATCGCGAGTGGCGGTATCGATCCAGAAGACCATGCCTTCGTCGGCGGCCCGGGCGGTTTTCCCTTGGAATCCCTCTGGCCACTCGACCCACCGCCAGTAGGCGGTGCGGAAAAATGGCTCGGTGAAGGCAGGGATGAAAGCGGCGTCCTCGTGGAGAGAAGCGACGATTTCACGGGCTAGGCGCACGATGTCCGGCATGGTTGAGGCCCGGTCGTATTCCGTGATCAGGGCATTGAGGTGGGGGTCGTTGGTCTGGGTTTCGTTGTTGGTTTCTGTCTGTACCGACCCATCGGGTTTGAAGGCGTTGGCGCCGTGAAATGTCTCCCAATAGCGAGGGTACAATTCCACTGACGTATTTTTCGCACCGAAGCTGATCTCGTGTTTTTTCTCGTCGATTTTTTTCCAAGCGGCGGTCGATTCGAGGATTTCGAGTTTATATTCCACGCCGGCTTTGCGGGCTTCCTGTTGGATGATGGTGAGGCCTTCGGCGAGGCGTTTATAGCCGGTGGTGATGGTGAAGCTGAGTCGTTGGCCGGCGGCATTGCGGAAGATGCCGTCCGGTCCACGTTCGGTGAATCCGGCCTGGGCAAAGGCGGCGGCGGCTTGCACGGGGTCGAACGGACGGGCTTTGACGTCGGGAAAAGTGACGGCCACATACCCGTCGGAGGTCGTCTGCATGCGCTGGGCGTCGCCGCGGAATACTTTTTCGCAGACGAGATCCCAGTTAGTGGCAAACTGCAGTCCTTGGCGCACATGGCGGTCGTTGAGGACGGGCATCATGGAATTGATGCTCATGCCCCAGCTGGGGCGGGGTACCTGGTTGTAAAACGTACTGCGAGCAATGCCACCGCTGGCCACGGCCGGTTCAGCATCAGAAAATTTGTTGTACCAGACGTCGGGAATGATGCCGGTGGCTCCGTACATATCGAGTTCGCCATTTTTGAATAGGGCGATGACTTTGTCGCGGTCGCGGACGACGCGGAAGTTGAGGCGGTCTGGGTTGTAGCGGTAGCGAAAGTGTTTTTTGTTGGCGGCCCACCAATTGGGAACCTTGGTCATAGTCACGCCCCGGCCTTTTTCGATGCCTTCGGGTTGCACTTGATAGGCGCCGGTGGTCGGTTCCATGTGCCATTGGTAGTGGCGCACATAATCTTCAGCAAAGTCGCGATAAAAATGCACGGGCACTGGCCGGACCAGCGATGTGCGGTAGAGTAGGTCGGGTTTGTTTTCGGGAAGAGTAATCGAGATAGTCAGATCATCGTATTTCGTAATCCTAGAAATTTTTGTTTTGTAAGCGTCGTTGTACCATGGGTCGACGATATGAGGTGACCGCATGAAGTAGAAGCAGAAGAGGTAATCATCGGCGCGAATCGGCACGCCATCGGAGTAGGTGGCGTCGGGGTCGAGGCGAAAGAAGACGGTGCGTCCGTCTGGGCCGATGGCCCATTCTTTGGCGAGGCTGGGGAAATAATGTTCCGGGTTATCCGGATGGGCGCCGACGAGCAGGGCGGTATTGTTGTCGAAGATATAATTGCGAAATGCGCCATTGGCGTCTGGGCCGACGAAGCGCAGGGTGCGCGGGAAATCTGGGATGAGGTAATAGAAAGTGCCGCCTTTGACGGCTTGGGGCGACCCGTATTCCGGTACTTCGTCGCCATTTTTCCATTCGAGTGAGCTGGGGATGTCGGCGGGGGTGGACCACGCGAAGAATTCCGGTTCGGAGCGGAAGAACTCCATGGCTTCCTCGGGCAGGGGGACGCGTTCTTTTGGGTAGGCGAGCGGTTTTTCGGTGGGGGCGCCGCATCCGGCCAGGGCGCACAGGCCCGCGGCCAGCAGCAGCCATGACAGCCAAGCGGGCCGGAGCGGCCGGGTTCCAGTGGTCGGGGTCGACATTATTGGTAAGTGGTGAAGCGACGCGGATCAAAGGCCTCGCGGATGGCCTCGCCCACGAACGTGACCAGCAGCAGGACGACGGTGATGGCGAGAAACGTGAAGGTGACGATCCACCAGGCATGAGTCGCTCCCAGGCCGATTTCGAGCATTTCTCCCCAGCTGGGCATGGGACGGGGCAGGCCGAAATTCAGAAAATCCAAGGCGGTCAGCGAGTTGATGGCGCCGGCCACGGTGAATGGAAGAAACGTCACCAGGGTGGCCACCGTGTTGGGCAGAATATGACGAAAAATGATGCGGGCCGGACTGGCGCCCAATAAGCGCACCGCGGCCACATAATCGCGCGACTTTTCTTTGAGAGTCGCGGTACGAAGGAAGGCAGAGTCGCCCGCCCAGGAAAATGCGACCAAAATCAGCAGGAGCAACCCGACCCGCACCGACATGGCGACATCCGCTGGCACCAGCGTCACGGCAATAATGACAATGTATAAAAACGGGATGTTTTGCCAGATTTCGATGACCCGCTGGCCGATGAGGTCGAATCCACCGCCAAAATACCCCATGGCACAGCCGATGGCCGTGGCCAGCACGTAGACGGCCACCGTGAACACGAGGGCAAAAGTCATGACAATGCGGAAACCGTAAAAGAGACGGGCCAGGACGTCCCGGCCGGTTGGATCGGTTCCGAGCCAGTGGCCGGTAGCCCAGCTGGGTGCCAACGGATGGACCAAGCCGTCGCGCAGGTCGTTTTCCAGCGGACCATAAGGCACCGGCGGCATCAGGACCCAGTTGCCACCCGCCTCGGTGCGGAATCGGTCGCGCAGCGCGCGATAGTCGGTTTCATATGCATACTTTTCGCCAAATTCCGTGCCCGGAATAATGGCTCCATACGTTGGGAAATGAAGCTGGCCTTCATATTTGACCACCAGTGCCCGGTGATGAACCAGCAGCTCGGCCACCAGCGAAAGCACATATAAGAAGACCAGAAAAATAAACGACCACCAACCCCGCTTGATCGAGCGGAACCGGCGCAGACGCTTTTGCGTGAGTGGACTGGGGCGGAACATCGGTGGGTCAGCTGAATTTGACACGGGGATCGACCATGGCTACGGCCAGATCACTGACAATGTTGCCCAACATAATGAGCAGCGCGGTGAGTAGAGTGGTGCCCATCACGACCGGATAGTCGCGGTCAATGGCAGATTCGTAAAAGAGCAGACCAAAGCCGTTGATATCGAAAACCCTCTCGATGAGAAACGATCCGGTAACGAGCAGCGTCACCAGCCGCCCCAGGGTGGTCGCAATCGGGATGAAGGCGTTGCGCAGGGCATGGTGACGGACCGCTTGGTTGAACGATCGCCCTTTGGCCACCGCCGTGCGGATGTAATCGGCCGAAAGGTTGTCCATCAGCTGGTTCTTCATCATCATGGTCAGGAAAGCAAAAGAACCAATCGTGTAACAAAACAGCGGCAGCGCCGAATGATACAGAATATCCAACATTTTGCCCGTCACGTCCCGGTCCGCAAAATCATGCCCAGTAAAACCACCCGCCGGAAACCAGCCGAGGCGCACCGCTAGCCAAGTCACCAGCAGCGCGCCCAGCGCAAAGGCGGGGATGGCATACCCAGAGAAAACCAGCATCGATGTCACATTGTCAAACAACTTATTGTGCTTCAATGCTTTAAGTAGACCTAGGGGGATGGAGATCAAATACGAAATCAGCATCGTCATCAGCCCATAATAAACCGACACCGGCATCCGCTCGGTAATCATGCTCACCACCGTGTCCTGATAACGAGTCGATCGTCCCAGATCGCCCGTGAGCACACCCGTGAAACGAGTTTGATAGACTTCGAGGCGCTCGATGACCGCCGGGGGGTTCGAGGGTGTTTCGGAGGCGGTTCCGGCGGGTGCGGGCGCTCCACCGGCGGGTGCGGGGGCCGGAGCGGCCCCGGCGCCATCGGTAGTACTTGCGGGCGGCGTCGGTTTGATGCCGAGGCTGCGCACTTTCCACGGGCCGGCGGAGCCACCGTCGGCGGTGGTGAGCCGATACGTTCCGGTCGCCTCACGATGAATGACGAGGCGTTCGCGGGTCAGTGCGGTGCGAACGGGTTGGGATGTCTCGCTGGCGGGAAACTCGACTTTTTTCCGACCGACGGCGGTGGGCCAGACCCCGAGCCATTTGGCATAGGCGCGCAGGTGATTGGTATCGTCCAGGTTGTAAAATTCCTTGAGCTGGTCGATCTGCTCAGTGGAAAGCGCTTGTTTTTGTCCGACCATGCCGACGCGCGCGCCGCCGTCGGCTGAAGCGCGGCGCATTTGGGCCAGCAAACTTTCCACCGGGCCGCCGGGTACGAAGCGCGTCAGGATAAAAACCACCAGTGTCACCCCGAGCAGTGTGGGCGGAATGAGAAGCAGGCGTCGGATGAAATAAGCGCGCATGAGCGAATGGTGAGCGGATGCTAATGCGGACGAGCCGTAGATTCCAAGTCAAACTTCTGCTGGGGTGTCGAACAGGTTGGTCGGACGGGGCGGGATGACGAGTGTTGTCTGGGTGGTGAGGGATCAGAGTTTTTTCAAATACGCGGTGATGTCGGCGATGGTTTGAGCCGTGAGGCCGAGCTGGGACGGGTGGTACATGAGGGAGTCAGTCATTTGTGTGATGGAGGCGATGCGGGACTGGGGCACGGTTTGCAGTTGGCCGCCCATGCATTTGATGATGACGGGATCGCCCTTGGCGAGGATCATGCCGGTGATGGTGAGGCCGTCGGTGGTTTTGATGGTGCTGCCTTCGTAGCCGTGTGAGATGGCGGCGGAGGGAGTGGCCATGGCGGCGATGATGATTTCAGCGGCCTGCTGTTGGCCGTAGCTGGTCAGATTCGGGCCGAAGTCGACCCCGATGTCCCCGATTTTGTGGCATGTGTAGCAGGCGGCGGCAGCGGTCTGGCCGCGGGTGGTATCGCCGGTGAGCTGGGCAATTTCTGCCACGGGGGGCAGGGCAGGGGCATTTTCTGGGACGGGCGGCATTTCCACGGCGGTGAGCTGGATTTTTTCCGGATCGTAGAGGCCGAGCGCCTGCATGGCGCCTTCGACGTCGTAGGCCCGCCAGTCATTTCCTTTGCGGTTGAGCAGCCACCATGAAGCCAGTTCTTTGAGGTGATAATTTGGCGTATTCGCGATCTCGATCATGGCGCCGGCGGCTTCGCGGCTTGGGACAAAGGCCAGAGCCGTCAGCATGAGTTTGTTTTGGTCGGGTGTCAGTTTGGGGGAGAGCGCCCGAGTCTTAAAGTCTGGGACCGCGGCGGCTGGGTGCAGGCGCCAAGCCAGCCACGCCATGGCTTCGGACCACGATTCGGGCTCGCCGTTACCCATGGATTGAACAAGGGCCGCAAACACTTCCTTTTCCTTGCCAGTGCTGCCAAGTCCGATCGCCTCGAGATAGGCGCGATCCCGGCCGTCAAAACCTTGGGCAATTTTAACGAGCGCAGCCACGCTTTTTTCCGCAGGTAGCGGGCGCAGAGCCAGGGCGGCCTCGCGGCGCACGGCGGCGGATGGGTCACTCGCCAGTTTTTCGGCTAGCGGCAGGATGTCTTCGTTGAGGGCGCGCAGGGCGCGGAAAGCCGTGAGTCGCTGTTGCGGTTCCTTGGAGGAAAGCAGCGGAGTGACGGCCTCGCGGCCGGCTCCCGGGATCTGAGCCAGCAGCCAGATGGCGCGGGCGGCCACATACGGGTTGGTATCGGCGAGCAGCGCCTTTAGGGCCGGTACGGACGCGGCTCCCCCTGCCTTGAGCGCCGTGAAGCCGCTGTAGCGAATATTGACGGCCGGGCTCTTCAGCGCTTGAATTTGACCATCAACGGTTTCGAGATCGAGCGCTGGAATCACGGATTTAAAGCCTTTGGGCGCAATCCGGTAAATGGCGCCTGCATACGCCTCGTCACTGGTGCCATGGCCGCCCACGCCGGCATCATACCAGTCAGCCACATAGAGCGCCCCGTCGGGACCCACACAAATGTCGCTCGGCCGGAACTTGGTCTTTAGCGCGCCGGTCGCTCGGCCGCCGAGGAAGTCGGAACCGGCCCATTCCTTTTCCTTGTTGGAGGTCATGAAATCAAACCGCTCCAGCTTGAATCCGGCGCCGTCCGGTTGCGGAAAGTACCCGAAAATGACGTTTTTACCGGCTTCGCAGGCGAGCAGCAGGCCAGACCATTTTTCGCCGAGCGCCCCGTTCTCGTAGAAGGCCACTCCGGTGGGAGATCCGCCGCCATAGATATCGCCGGCGGGCATGGTGCCGGGGTCTTCTTGGCGCCATTCCGCGGTCGGCGTGTCTTGGCCAGGTCGCTTGTCGGCATCCCATGAACGCTGGCCGTCGGCCGAAGCAAAACCGGCATTGCCGCCTTCCATTACGACCGAGACCCGGCAGGCCGGAGGATCATCGTTGTCGCTTTGATACATGTCACCCAACGAGTTGATCGTCTGCTCGTAACTGTTGCGGTAATTGTGCCCCATGATCCGGACCTGCGTGCCGTCCGGATTCATGCGCGCCGTGAATCCTCCAATCCAGACGTGGCCATCATCACTCTTCTGCCCGGCAATTTCCTGCAGCATGTACGGACTGCCGATGCGGAAAGTTTTTCCGGAACGGTCCGTGAATTGAGCACCCGTATTGCCCTGGTTGAAATACCACTGACCATCCGGTCCGGCCGTGAGGCTGTGCAGGCTATGATCGTGCTGCCTGCCGGCAAATCCCGTCAGTAATACATCGCGCTGGTCAACCCCGGGGGTGAAAACCCGATCGCCATTTACATCGGTGAAAACCAGAAGATCAGGTGGTTGAGAAACAATGACTCGGTTGCCAAGCACGGCCACGCCTAAGGGCGCAGCGAGCCCGGTTTCTTGTAGAAAAACGGTGCTGCGGTCGGCCACCCCCTGACCTGTGGTGTCTTCCAGAATAACGATGCGGTCGCCCTCAGGACGACGGCCGCCGTGTCCGCGATAGTTTACTCCTTCGGCCACATAGAGCCGCCCTTGGGCGTCAAAATCAATGTTGGTCGGATTGTGAAGCAAAGGAGAGGTTGCCCACAGTGTCACTTCTAGTCCTTCGGGCACCGTGAACAGCGCCGGCGGAACCACGTCCGCCCGGACCAGTGAAACGAGGGTCAGCGAGGCGAGGGGAATCAGACAGGGTTTCATGCAGCAGCGTGATCAGGGTGAAATGAATCTACCACGGGAGCGGTGGCTCCCGGAGCGAAGGTGAATCTGATGGTATCTGGCCCGTCGTCGCGCTGCCCGGCAAGTGGTTTCTTGCGGCGTGGGGGCGCTTCCGCCCGATCCACTGGCTCGTCCCATTTCTCCAGCTGCAGCCTGCCCGTGTCGCAAAACGAGTACCCAGCCATCCTCCAAAAATCTTCCGCAGCTTTGAAACGATAAAATTGACATCGTTGAGACTCAATCGTGCGGTTTAGGGTCGATCGGGGTGGTTTTTTGGTTTCTTTTTTGGGTTCATGCTTCATAGGAGCTTTGCGATTTTATGTTCCTCTCTTTCTTTGTGTTCAAATGAATACTCTAATGCCACGCTTTCTCTCCCGATTACCCGCTCTTTTTTGGTGTTTGGCAGTGATGATTTTCCCTTGGGCGGCGCGGGCCGTGGAGACCAGTCAAACGCTGAAGTTGGTGTACGGATGGAATGCGGTATGGCTGCAAGTCGCTCCGGTGCATGCGGATGGGACGGCGATGACGGTTGATCAGGTTTTTGTGGCCCCGCAATTCCGCGTCGATCAGGTGGCGAGTGTGATCCGGCCGGTGGGCACGGCCGAATTTTCGACCAACCAGCAGACGTTATTCAGCCGTGGCGGCTGGAAGCTTTGGAAGTCGACCTCTGTCTCCGGAGAAAATCTGAGTATTCTGGCGCAGGCCAATCAGTCGTATCTGGTGCATGTGACGCCGCTGGCTGGGCAAACGGTGGTTGATGGAGACCCTGCGGGTGAGTTGTCTATTCGTGGGGTGGTGGAGTTTACGCGTCCGGAGTGGACCAAAGGGGGGTATAATTTGGTGGGTTTTGGGCTGTTGGGAGCGCCTACTTTCAACTCGTTGTTGGCTGCTTCCGGGATTGTGGTGGATTCTGGACCGGGGCTAGCGCCGGCGGTACTCAAGCTGGAGGCGGCTGGTGACTGGGTGGGAGTCAGTGGGGGCGAGCCGGTCGAGGATGGCAGAGCGTATTGGATCAATGTTCCATATGACATGCCTGGAAAGGGATATGCGGGTCCGGTGGCGGTCGATTTTACGGGGGCTGCGTTGGGTGTTTTTGATTTCGGTCCTGGGCCGGGCACGCGTCCGCTGCAATCTCCCAATGTCCTCGTCACGCCGAAAGAGCTGACATTTTCCAATCTTGAGCGCACCGGGGCGGTGACTCATGACGTGACAATCCGCCGGTTGCTTCCGGCGGCGGGCGCGGACGGGGCGGATGATCTGCGGGTCATGGTTCTGGAGCCGGTTCCCAACCAGCTCGCCTGGCAGGCGAAAAACGTCAGTCTGGCCGCGGGATGGCAGGCCGCCAGTCTGGCTTCCGGTCGCAGCACAACCGTGACGCTGGGCGCAGACCGGAATTGGTCCGCGGGTGCGAGTGAGCGCGAGCACCTTTGCCGCATTGAGGTGGCTCTCAACGGGGGATCGGTTTTTCATTTTCTTCCGCTCAGCGCCACCCATCCGGATCTGCCGCCCAGTGCGACCACGGGGGAACTGCCTCCCGATAACCCTTCCACTGGCCTGTGGCTCGGCCAAGTGCTGCTGGATTCTGTGACCAGCCTGACGGTCGCGGACGCACCGGTGCAGCCCGCTTCATCCATGGCTCCGATGCGGATCCTCATCCACGTCGATGCCGCCGGGCGGCCGGTCTTGCTGTCCCACGTCATCCTCATGCAAACCAAGACCGCTTCGCCACAGGTGTCCGCAGAACCGGTGCTGGTCGTCAATGAATCGCAAATTTCGCAGTTCGAAGGAATTCAAGAGCGCGCCGGCAAAAAAGTCGGTATTCGTTATGAGACAGTGAGTTTTGATATGCCGCGCGATCTTCGGGCGGCCGTGCAGCCGGCGAGCGTGATCTCCTCTATTCAGACCGCAAAAGGCTACACGACCGCGGCCATGGTCACTGATGCGGATGTGAATGGATATTTCTCACTCGACACCCGCGAGTCCCGTCCGACCGATTTGCAGGAGATTTATTACCCGGTTTGGCCGTTGGGGGGGCAGCTTGGGGCGGGCATGACGTTGAGCACGGCTCAGTCGTTGGGGCTCGATCCTTTTCACCGCAGCAACCCGTTTCGTCATGCTTTTAATCCGCAGCATACCGTCGGGTACGACATCACCCGCTCGTTTCAAATCACCTTTGAGGCGACCCAGGAGCCGGGGCTTCTCAATGGGAGGTATCGGGAGACGACCAGAGGCCTCGCCCGTCAGGATCTGGTGTCGACGGGCCGGATTGTCCTCCGCCGGGTGAGCCGCGTGGCCACGCTTTATTAATCATTTTTTGCCTGATTTTTTCATGAGTCCTTCATTCCTCTCGCTCCCTCGCGGGGTCGTTATCCGATTTCTGCAGTTGTTATGGCTGCTGCTGCCATGGTTTCCGTGGTGCGAATCCCGGGCGCAGTCACAACAAGACAGCTTGTCGTTTCCGGCCGCTGCCTCGCGTCCAGATGTCTCCCTGTTTGGCATGGCTAAATTGCCCGCCTCCACCTTTGATTATCTCAGTTTGACCGAGGCGCTGCAAAACCAGCAGGGGGCCATCGTCATTAATGATTTGCCGCCCGGCGCAAAAATTTCCAGCTTGACCGTGGATTTTGAAATGCAAGTGACGGGCGGGTCGACGCCGCCGGCCGACGGCTTTAGTTTCAGTTTCGGGCCTGATATTTTTGGTTCAACGCTGAGCGAAGATGGGGCTCCCAAGGGTCTGTCCGTCTCATTTGACAGCTATGACAATGGTTCAGCCGATGCCTCTGATACCGCGCCGGCCATGGAAGTGCTGTATGACAGGGTGGTCAAAGACGGTCGTTACGTGAATGGCACGCGCGCCAACGACCGTGCTCGCGGTGGAAACTTTAGCAATTCAACAATTCCGACGGATGTCACGACCGTGCTTCCTGTGACGTTCACGACGGGATCGAGCTGGGTGCCGGTGCAAGTGAAACTCACAGTGCCCGTGGAAAACCAAGGAGGCCTGGTCAGCGTCAGCTGGAATCAGACGACGCTCGTGAAGGACGTGAAAATCCCTTATGCGCCGCAAGCTGACTGGCGCATCGCCTTCGGGGCGCGCACCGGCAACAGTTTCGAAACCCACCGTCTGCGAAATGTGAAAATCGCTTACGATTCGGCTGTTACCTTGGTGGTGAATTCTCCTTTTGGGCAAAAGCAGGTGGTGCCTGCGGCCGGTTCTAAAACCTACATCAAAGGGCAACAGGTCGATTTCTCGGCGCCCAGATACGTTTATTTGGACCGTTACAAAAACACGCTGGAGGGGACGGATGCTGAGATTCAGCAACGGGCTTTTTACCGGGCTGACTTAATTGCATCCGACATTGGCGGTGCTGCCGGCCCGGCCAGCGGGAGTACGCTGACGCTGACTGGGGACACGGTGGTCAACTGGCAGTGGGACGTCAAATTTCTTGCCGAAATTCAGACCGGCTCCGAATTGATCACCAACGTGGTCACCTCGGGCGGGCTGCCTCTCGGGCGCGCCTTCAATCCTCTCGGTAGCAGTTTTAATTCGGTGGTGACCAACAATGTGTATACCGGACCGCAGAAGTCGAGCAGCACGGTGCGGGGGTATGTGGTGGAAAATGCGCCCAATTCGCCGGAGCATTGTCTCGCGCTGTCAGGCTTAGGCGATCATTGGCGGGCGGCCGATGCGGGACCCTCGTTGCTGGGGGCCGACGGTAGTTTCACCGTCGACTTCTGGGCCCGCCGGGATCCTGTGAGTTTTACCACCGAGCAAAATGTACTCGCGCTGGGATCGGTCAACGCCCCGGGCGCCCAAATACGCGCTGGATTCCGCGCTGATGGGGCGTTTTTCCTCGGCAATAATCAAGTGTCGGCCGCGGCGCTCGCATCGTTTTCAGATAATTCTTGGCATCACTGGGCCGCCGTCAACGATCACGTCTCGAATACCATCACTCTGTATCGCGATGGTAAGCCCATTCATCGGGAGAGTCCGGCCATGAGCTACCAAGAACGTGATCGGATCGTCACTATTGGCGCTCGGGCCGATGGCGCGGGTGCCATTGGATTTTTTGCCGGAGGCATCAACAACGTTCGCTTCTGGAGGCGGGCGCTCGGCCTGCAGCAGATTCGCCAGTCGCTCTCGACCGTGCTCATCGGCCCCCCCCAACAGGGTCTCACGGATCTCAGTCTTGAGGTGCCATTTGATACCCTGCCTAAAGGCTCGGCCGGCGTCTATGTGGAACAAGTCAAAGGCTCGACGCAGCCGAATTCGGTCGCCGATACGGCGGCTTTTCCCGTCGAGAAGTCCTATATTTCACCGGGACTGTCGGTCCCTAACTATACGGACGTCCCGGCGGGCAATTACGGTTGGAACTTTCGCACGCGTCTGAATGTCGCGGCTGGCGGCGAGTTTGTCTTTCATGTACGGGCGGCCGCCGGCAGCCAGCTATTTATCGACGGTGTGCGGTTGGTGAATGCCAACGGCGATACGGCGGAAACGAGTGATATTTTGGCCAGCGTTAAGCTCAGTCAGGGCGGGCATCTGCTGGAATTAAAGATGTTTGAACAGGTGAATCGCCGTGCGTTGTCGGTGATGTATGAAAGCGCTGATCTGAGGATTCCTCTGCAACCCATACCATCGACCAGTCTGGCGGTCACGGGACACGATATTTTGGCGCTTGGGGACGTGAGAATACTGTCGTCCGAGGGCAATGCTGTGTCTTTCCTTGCCGAGGGCTTTGGTCCACAGTTCCGCGATGGGGCCAGCGGCGAGGAGATGGTGGCAGCAGTTTTTCCGGGGTTTGATTTCGATCCTGTGGGTCTTTCGACCGCTTCCCAAGCCAGCATTGCTCCATCGTTGCAGGGGGTGATGAGTGATTGGCGTCGTGTCTACTGGGGCACGGAGACGAAGTTCAACATGCATGTGGACGCCTCCGCGCAAAATCTCCCGGCTCCGGCACTGACGGCCGTGGCCGTGCTTCCATTTGCAACTTCCGCCGGAGTCACGACGACGGGTATCGCCTCGTCGACAACCGGTCCCGGTACGGTTGCATCGCTGGATTTCTTGCTGACCGAAGGCGAGGACCTCACTCTCGGAACGCGGTATCGCACGCCGGATCGACGTTACACCTTGTCGGGCATCCAAGCGGCCCTGAATCAATTCAGCGTCATCGCGCTGGATACTCTGGATGATGGTGACCTTTCGGGCGTTACCTCTCGTCAGTACGCTTTCGAAGCGGTTCAGGCGCCCGGTAGCATCGGCTTTCAGTACGCCCAAACCACCCACCGGGCGTATGTGGCCATTGGCGATGGTCTGGATGCCGCTTCGCTGGTTCGCACGAATGTTCAACTGATCCCTGATCTGCCCGATGGCAGTGTGAATTTGCAGTCGGGCGGCCCCGAGTCCGTCACGGAGCCTGAGTCGGCCGCCGGGCAAGATGCGACCGGTGGATCCGGCCAAGGCTACCAATGGGATGGCGTCGGTAAAAAATGGTATCCGCTCAAGCCTGGCGTCTTCAATCTCGTGTGGAACGACGACAATGGATATGCCCATATGATCGAAGTCACGGCTTCGTTTCCGGCCACCACCGTTTCCATCAAGGATCTGGAAGATGAGCAGGGTCGCCGCGCCGGGTCCCCTGGCAATTACCGCGGTGATCAGGCGTTTAGTGGCACGCCGGCTGAGTTTCCAGCTTCGCCCAGCGCCCACTACCGGTACCTCGTTTCCCCCAACACCGAACAACCCTTTCCGGCTGATCTCGACCGCAGCGATCGCGATCGCTGGGCCTTTTTACGGCTCGCTTATTCGGAATCGACCACGGCCACGGTCGACTCCAATACTCGCATTTTCACCGAGACGGCGGGAGGGGTTCGTTCGGTGTTGGTTTATTCTTTCCGCCCGCAGGCCGGCACCATTGCCACTGGGGACCTCGCCAAGGAAGCGGTCGTCGTGCGGGTGGTCATGTCTGACACCGTCGACGCCCCGCTGGCCGGCCGCCAGAATAAGGCCAGCGCCAGTGCCACCGTGGCGGCGCGGATCACGAGTAGCGGCGAGACCGGATGGGATCAGGCGGGCTTCGGCTCGGGTTATATCGTCAACGAGGTTTCGAATTATCACCCTGGGATCTACAGCCGCGCTGCGGCGACGGTCGGAACATGGGGCGCCATTTACCCTGTCAATTGGTCCGGTCTCTACGCGGAGGACGATCGCAAGCTGCAGGTCGGCTATTATGAAAATCCATCGCTCAAACAGGGCGCGGCTGGCACCCAGCATCCGGACAGTGCCTGGCCGTGGTTTTTAGCCAGTTATGACGCCGTCGACTACCCGGATGCTGACACCTCGAGTGTCATCTATATTGCCAGCCAGGTCGGCAGTGAAGGAGTCATGGCCTATGAGCCGGGCGTGGCTGGGGTCGCTCAGCCGATTTACGATCCGTCGGAGTATGCCGATCTGATGGTTTACAGCCAGCCCAACCGCAATCTGCCCGGGTTCAATCCCAACGAGGAACATGCGCTGGTCGCTCCTTCGAACATGGCGACGGTCACGGGTGATCCGACTTTTAACGTCGGCCAAAGCGCGTTTTTTGCGTTGCAGAACCAGCTCAATCGCACTGACCGGTCGGCCCCCGCGAGTTTTACATCTGAGCCATTTGTGCTGGCGCAATTTACGGATTTGGCCACCGGTCTGCCTGAGATGCGGGCGTATGCGGTTGTGGTTGAACGTGATGGCGATGCACCATTTCCGGCGCGGGACGCTGTAACTCATCAGCCAGTCGACCGCGACGGAGCGCCCGTGCCCCAACCGGAAAACCCAAAATATAGTTTTTCCACGCCATGGCCTGCCTTCGCCGGCGAGTTGGTCCAGCTCCCGTATCCGCTCAACCTCGTGGTAGGTGCCGTGGTCATGAGCCAAACCACAGGCGGGAATTTCGCTGGATCAGGCGCCGACGGCCAAAACGTCCAAGCCCTCTGGAATGACAAAAACAAAATCTCATGGGTGGTGGCCGGTGACGGTCGGTTCTTCCAGCGGTATTGGTATCCCTTGGCCGCTGGATTCTGGTTCGATGGCAATGACGACGGGCAAAATAGCCAGGCCGTCGGCACGCCGGTGCAATGGCTGCCGGAATCAGCCACCAGTCACCCGTCTGACTTTTTGGTTGGTTCCACCAAATCCCCGCAACTCATCAAATACCAGTCGTACTGGCGCAGCGATTATCCGGTGCTCAAGCGCGGTGAAACTCTCACCTATGCCGGAGGCGAAAATAAAACTGATCGACCGCAAAGCCGGGGGTTGCCGGGCATTGTCGGCATGGCATCGGCTCAGATTGTGTTTGATTCGCAGACGCCGGCCATGGCGCTGACCGACACCAATATTCAGAGTTTTGGCGGAAGGGTTTTCCGTCCGCTCGATGTTTTGAGCGAGGTTCTTGCCGCGGAGGCGATTCCTGAAGAGCAGAAACCCACGGCGCCCGGCAAGGTCACGGTCGACGGTCCTCGTTGGTATTTTAATGATCTCACCGGTTCGCTGAACAAGCGGTTTTATTATGATTCCATTCAGCGCAGGCTGATTTTGCGCGGTCGCTTGAACAACCTTGAGTCGGGTGACCCAGCGGTCGTGGCCACTCCTATCGGGAGCTATGTCCTAGAGCCTAACGTGCTTAATGAAAAAGAGATAGAAGAACTAGAAGAACTTGATCCTGAAAATCCAGCATCGGAATTCAGGGAAGCCATTGAGAAGTTGGTGGTTTTGGCGAACGGGCTGGCTCGTCCCGCCGGGTGGTCGGAGAATGCCCCCGCTTGGTTTGGTCGGGGGATTGTTGCCCAGAATGAACCTAAATTATTTTACGATGAAGCGAGGGCTGACGCCGACCCGTTGCCTATGCCCTCGCAGTATGCTCCCGCGCCGAGTGCGGGTATTGCGGCGGCCTTGATTCCCAATCCCGAGCTGCTGGCTGAGCCCGTCGGTGAAGAGCGGTTTCTCACCGTGGTGGAAAATAATGACCCCGCCGCTGGTGCGGTGGCCGTTCATATCATCCGCATCGGTGATGAACGGTATCGAGGATCCATCCAAGCGATTACCCCGCAGAATGCCTTTGATGACAAAATCCAGCTCAAGCACACGGGTGACTTTGGCGGCAATACGACCGAGGTTTATTACCAATGGTGGGTGCATGTCGCCGCGCCGTTGACGGGTCTGGGTACGCCTGACCAGCCGGCGGCGGGATGGCAAGTTTACCAGCAGGGGCTGGGTCTGAACGCCATTGATTTTCAAGGTCGACCCGATGTGTCACTGGCGGACAACCTTTTTTACGTGCGCTACGGTCTCAAGGAGGAACTCGAAGCTGCTGACAGTGAAGATGGCGTCACCAACTCGTCGGTGCAGGATGCGGCTTGGCGGCTGGTCTCTCCGGACGCAGCGGTGCCTGACTGGAGCCGCGGACCGACCGCTCCCGTGCCCTATCAGTGGGCGGGGGCCTCGAATTCGCCGCAGCCGCAGGCGGATGGAAGCCGGACTTTCCTGCCGCAGCTGGCCATGGGCTGGGTCAAGCGGGTGCTTGACGCGGTCAATCCGTTTGAGGCCCGCTATTCCGCCAGTTTTAATGGCGACAGTCCAGCCACCTACAGCAGCATGCTTCAGCAGGCCGGTCCGCCCTATCTCGGGCCAGTGGCTCTCAACGGCGCCAAGGACGCCATTGAAAACGTCGGACTCATTCAATTGTATGAAACCGTCCTCCAGCGCGCTGAAGACTTGACCCGCGACCGCTCCTCCGCCGGCACGGACCCAGCTATCCTGCTGGCGGCCACCCGTCTGTCCGCCTTGTACGAACT
>CAJBME010000091.1 GCA_903954065.1 uncultured bacterium | reverse complement strand
GGTCGCAATCGACCGCGTGACGGCGCTTCCGCTTCCACCCGACCATCAATCTCCCGGACCGCTGGAACGCGAACACCTCCCATTCCTCACCCGCCCTCGCCCCACTATCCCCCGTACGTGAGAATTCAGACCGCTGGGCAGACCTGAGTAGCGCCGAACCCGGGCGGGTTTTGAGCCCCAAAAGAACACATACGAACTGCCCTGTATTGTGCTGAACGTGTTCTTATTTTACCCCCTTCAGCGGCTAAAAACCTTATCGAATAAGGGGGTACACGGAGAGGGATTCGAACCCCCGACCGCCTCGGTGTAAACGAGATGCTCTACCGCTGAGCTATCCGTGCCTGTGGACCCTATTGGTGAAGACTCACACTGGCCGCGATTCCTAGCGGAATCAACTGCCAGAGTGGTCCGGCTTCGGAAAATTGTTTAGGGGGCGGTTTTGCCCAAGCTGGCGAGGTAGCGGAAGAGGTCGCGCAGTTCCTCGCGGGTGAGGCTATTGACGAGGTTGGCGGGCATGAGCGAGCCGAGGGATTTTTCTGTTTCGAGGTTGGAGCGGGGGATGTGGCTGATTTCTCCGGAGTCGGGCTGGCGGAGATTTAGATCTTGAGGGGCACCGGGAGCGCGATAACCGATGACGACGTCGCCGGTTTTGGTAGTCGCCTGCACGGCTTCATAGCCTTCTTTGAGTTCTTTCTGCGGGGCGAGGACGGCGCCAATGAGGAAATCGACCGGTTGGGCGGCGCCGACGGCATCGAGTGCGGGGCCGATTTTCCCGCCATCGCCGGCGATGGCGTGACAGGCGACGCAGGTGAGTTCGGCGCGGCGGAAGATTTCCCGGCCGCGGGCGATGTCGCCGGTGGCCATGACTTCGGCGGTGAGTTCTTGGGCGAATTCGGATGACCATGTCCATGAGTGCGGGGCGGGGGGGGCGGCTTGGAGCAGGAGATCGTGGACGGCTGGATGGTGAAGTCCGCGTTCACTCATGACTTGCAGGGCGGCGGCGGCGGCGGCGGGTGGTGGTGGGGTGATGGCCAGTGCGCGGGCGAGGTGATCCGGGGCGTCTTGGCGTCTGAAGAATGGTGGGAGCAGAGATGGCAGGCGGTCGGCCGCCCCGTCGGAGGTGAAGTCACGCGCCATGGCGGTGGCGGCGGCGGCCGGATCGAGGGCGAGCAGCCCGGTCATGGCGCCGGCGGAGGAGGTGGCTTGCGCCAATAATTCCGGTTTCAAATTTTCCAGTCTCCAAGCGCCTATCAGACGCCATGTTTCTTCGCGCACGGCGGGCGAATTCATGGCCAGCAACGAGCGCACGACGGCGGTCAGGTCGCCGGGCGGCTGCAGATTGCGCACCAGTGCGGCCTGCGTGATTTCGGGCAACAGACTTACTAACAGAAATTTATCTTCCAATGTCAGGACTGTTGAGAGGTCAGCGGCCTCACCCGCTCGGGCGAGAATCGTTAAAAACGCTTTCCGGGTGGCTGGGGAAAGGTTGGGGGCGGACCACAACCGGCGCACGGCTTCCAGCGTGTCGGCCGTCCCGTCGGCCCGCACGAACCGGGCCAGCCGGTCCGGCTGGTTGTCAAACGTGAGAGTGCCTTCGCGAAAGGCGGGTAGCCACTGTGGTTTGAGGGAAAAAACGGCCTGATCGAGGGCGTAGTCGATGAAACTGTCGGTGGGTCGGTCTGCAGCGATCAGGGCGATTTCCACGGCTTCGGGGCCGGTCAGGTAGGTGCTGGCGGTGATGGTGTGGAGGCGGACTCGGGGGTGGTCGTCGGTGGCCAGGGTGCGCAGGGCGGCGGCCACGGCGGGTGATGTCCAGAATTCAGGCACGGTGGGGATGAGGCTGGCGGCGGCGGCGCGCAATGCTGGGTGCGGTGACGTGATGAGTGGTGCGACGTGATCCCAGCGCAGAGTGCCGTGTCGGTGTTTGATGCCGAGCTGTTCACGGATGGCGAGGTTCGGGTCAGCGGCGGGTGGGTTGGTGGGGGGCTTCGGGGCGGTGGATGGCGGCAGCGGGGCGTCCAGCCAGTCCTTTATTTCCTCGGATGGTTTTTCGGCGAGCAGACGGCGGGCGAACTGGCGTGTCCATCGGTCGGGCGAGGCCAGGTTGTCGCTGAGGTGGGTCAGGCTGGCGCTGGCCAGGCTGGGTGGAGGCGTGAGCGGGCGGTCTTGGGCCGTGATGCGCCAGATACGGCCGTGATTCTTGTCCCGGTCAGGATGGCGAAAACTGGCCTGATAGTGACCGATGATGGGGTTGTACCAGTCGCATACATAGAGGGCGCCGTCGGGACCGAATTTGACGTCTACTGGGCGGAAACTGGCATGGGACGACGTCAGGAGCGGCGCGGCATCGACGATGGCAAATCCTGAGCCTTGATCCTCGACGGTCATGCTCCAGATGGCATTATTGAGGTAGCCGCCGGTGATGAGGCGTCCTTGCCAAGCGTCGGGAAAGTGAGTGGTGCCGACGAGGTCTCCTCCGCTCATCTTGCGACCGCGGCCGGTCGGCCAGATGTTGGCGGGCTGGGCGGGTTTGGTTTTTTTGACCAGTCCTGGTGACGGGTAAATGATGACCCCATTATTGCCTGCGAGTTCCAGAGGTTCTCCCCAGTCGCTGAAGACGAATCCCCATGGGTTTTGCGGGTCGGCGGCGCTGCCGTAGAATCCTTCGAGCCGCCGCGATCGGGGGTTGAGCCGCCAGATGCCGGCTTGGTCGAGTTTGACGAGGCCGAACGGGGTTTCGACGCGGCCGTGGGCGTGCAATCCTTGGCAGAACCAGAGGTTGCCATTCGGATCCCAAGCGAAAGAATTGATATTTTGGTGATTGTCGCCGGTGCCGAACCCGCGCAGGACGACCGTGCGTTGGTCGGCGCGATCGTCGCCATCTGTGTCTTTGAGCAGCAGTAATTCAGTGCCATGACCGACATAGCAGCCGGTACCGTCGGCGATGGTTTCGAGGCCGGTGGGGATCATGAGTCCCTCGGCAAAGACGGTGGTCTTGTCCGAGCGACCGTCCCCGTCAGTGTCTTCCAAAATAAGGACTTTGTCCTGCGGGTCCTGTCCGGGCTGAATCTGGGGATAGACGGTGCTCCCGATCACCCATAGCCGACCGCGGGCATCAAAGCGGATTTGAATGGGTTTGACGACCCCGTCGGTTTCGGAGGTAAAAAGACTGGCCTTAAATCCTTCGGCCAGAGTGAAAGACGCCAATTCAGCGGCCGGGGTGTCGAGATCTCGGGCCTGGCCGAAGGCGGCTGGACCGAGGCTGAGAGCCAGTGCGGCGGTCGCGAGCGAACGGATAGAAATCGGGCGATTCATGGTTTGCGATCGGCGTCGAGAGTTTGCTGAATGTCTTTTTCTTGGGCGGCGATGAGCGGGAGCCATTGGTTCATTTCATCGGGGAACCATCGTTTGGTGGGATCGATGTGATCGCGGCTGGACCCTTGTTCGGTGCGGTCGCCGTGGAGAAAGGCCCAGTTTTGGGGGCGCCAGTAATGGAACCAGAGATTATTTTTCTTCAGGATCAGGTCATCCAGCGGGTGGGGGCGGGGGTCGACGGGGTTGGTGAATCCGAGTGTTTCGATGATGGCGGCGGCGGGCGATTTTCCGGTGGTATCGGCGTAGATCCATCCGTGTTTCGTGGCGAGGGTGCGGATGGCGGCGTTGTAGGGGGCGACTCCTTGTGGGGCCGCGCCCTCGGGTGGTTGGGCGGACAGCACGATGACCCGGCGGGATTCTCCGGCCATGCGGGCCAGCAGGCTTTCGCAGGCGGCGGCAAATTCCGTCACGCCGGTCGGCCCCTGCAATGATTCCATCTTACCGAATTGGGCTACGATGACGGTGGCTCCCGTCGATTTCATCTGGTCTTCCCAAGACGGGAAATTCAGGTCTCTGAATTGCTCGAAAACGGTGTCTCCTTCAAAGGCGAGATTGCGGAACTTGACACCGCTTAAGTCCGGTTGCTGCAAGATGCTGCGCTCAAAAACAGGATCATCGCGCAAGACGACACTGTCCTCGCCGCCGACAATGGCGACGACATCATCGGGCCGAAAAAACGAATCAGGGGCAGCGGAGGCCGCGACGAGGGCGATCCATGAGAAGGCCGCGCTGGCGGCCCAGGAGACGAACGTTGGCATGGGGGTAAAAGAAAAATTGCTGTCATCCTGCCAGCGTGACCCAACGGCGGGCTAGCTGGTCGAGGTCCGGCATGGGTACTCCATGGCGGGCAAAATACCGCGCTTCGAGCTCGGCGATGGCTTGATCAAGCTCGTTTTGGTGCGTGATTTCCAGTTGGGCACGAGCGCGGATGCGTTGCAACAATCCCAACACGTTCAAGGCATTCAGTTCGTCGGGGAGTTGGAACTGACTGGTCAGAGGGGCGGCGGTAGGACGCGATTTCCGCCACTGGCGTACCCCGATGACGGCGGCCACGGCGGCGAGGGCCGCGAGCAGCCAGCGCCAAGGAAACCCGGGTGAGGCATAGGATTCGAGCAAGGTCACGGTCGGGCTGGCCTCGGCGAGGTCGGCATCGGCATAGCGAAAGAGGGTCGTCTGGTAGGCCGGGTCTTTGGCGGTGCCGAAGGTGAAAGTCGTCGGTGGCGCGGGCAGGCCCGGGCGCGCCCGGAAGGTCAGGTTCCACAGGCGTTCGGAAATGGCGCTGTTCTCCTCCGACTCGGCATCGAGTCGGGTGACTTGGACGCCTTGGTCATCGGTGGCGGTCAGTTCGAAGTCACCCGGGATCACGGTCAGAAGTTGATCGAGAGCCGGGACAAGACCGTGGGCGGTGGCACGCACTTCCAGCGCGAGCACGCCGTCGCGCGCTTTTCGTTCATCGAGGATTTGTTTGATTTCCACCTGACTGGCTGGGCGCATGGCCGGGCTGCCGGTGGCGGCGACTGGAATCCGGGCCGAGGCAATGGGCAGCACGGCAAATCCCGAGGTATCGAGAAAATCCAGATTCAGCTTGAGTGGCGGCACGGCGTCGACCTGTGGGCCTTTCGGTTTCAGCAGCAGATACGCATAGGGCGTGATGCGCCAGTCGTCTTCGCCGGTGCCGCGCGACTTGATCTTGTCGGTGTGAAACGTGCACGAGACGAGGTCAAAACTTTCCTGCACGGCCTGGCGCGCCGCCTCCTCGAATTTCTCACGGTAATTTTCCGGCGGTCGGCCGAAATTGTAAAAGTTACCGCCTTGTTGGTTCTGTAGGTATTTTTGGAAGCCGCCGCCTTCGCGTTCGATTTGTTTGGTGTGACGGATTTCGACAAAAACGCCGAAGGGAGCGGTGCCGATTTGATCCGGGCCGTCGAGGCGCGTCACCAGCTGCACTTCTGTCACTAGGTCGTTGTAATAATCAAATAATTCGCGGGCGGCGCGCGCGCGCTCGTGATCGCCGGTGATTTGTAGACCGGCGCCCAGATAGCGGTGCTTCAGCTCCGGTTGGACCGCGCTCATGCGGGTCGAGAGAGCATTGGCAAAGTCGGCGAGATGCTTTTTGCCGGATTCGCCGGGCAGCGACAGCAGGGCCTCGCGGATCAAGGGCACCTGTTTTGGGGCTTCGGGCTGCTCGAACTTTACGGCTTCGAGATCGCTGGCGCCCAAACTGGCGTAGAACCATTGGAGATAGACTTGGGCGTTTTGATCTTTTTGTTCGAGGGTGGGTAGGGCACGGGCATAAAGTTCGGCCGCCGTTTTGAACTCGAGGAAGACGGCATCGCGTCGAGCGGTAAACTCGGAGGCGGCTTGCAGCGAGTTTTCGTAAGTGATCTGATCAAACCCTACGGTGGCATGGGCCAGCCGCAGGCCCCAGTGATCGGGATGGGCGGCGAGGGCAGGTTCGAGGGCGTCGAGTGCGGTGGTGTAGCCGCGAAGAATTTCAGCCTGAATGTCTTTATCGGTGCGGTTGGTTTTGGCATCTTGCTGGACTTTGGGCGCGCGCCAGACCGTGCCGAGATTGGTCCGCATCGTTTGCATGAGCGAGGCCAGGGTCGAGGGATCCATGCCCTCGAGCGGGCCGAAAACCGTCTCCATGGCTTGCAGGCGGTAGACTTCGGCCTGCGAGTGGGTTTTGACAAACGCTTCGGCCAGCATGGTTTCGTTGAGCGATCCGACGGGCAGGGCCCGCAGTCGTTTCACCCAGCCTCCGAGTTCTTGCAGGTTCCGGTCCTGACGCGAGCGGGTCAGCGGAATGCCGTCGGCCTGTGGATTGTATCCATAGGCATACATGAAACGGTTGGTCTTGCGCTTGGCGGAATTCGGATCGTTTTTTTCCGTCCAGACTTCAAGAAACCGGCCGGCTAGCCGCGCGCCTTCATCTTTGAGCGAGGACGCCACTTGCTCGATCAGGGGAAAGGCGGCTTCCGGTTCGTTGACTTTGAGAAAGAGTTCGATGGTCTGGGCCATGACGGCCGGGCGCAGGCTGGGTTCGATGCGATCCAGCCACAAGCCGTCAGGGCGCAGATCAAGCAGTCGGCCGCTGGGAATGGCGCCGGGACCGCGTTGTTGCTGCTGCTGCATCTGCTGTTCCGGACTGAGGTTGGAAAAGTAGACATTGCCAAACGGGTCGTATTGCATTTGCGGCCCCCGCTGCGAACTCAAGTCACGCTCCTGCGACCACCGCGCTTCCTGCTGCCAATTGAGGGCCAGCACCGTGAGCGGCTCACTCCACTCGGCGGCGCGATCGGGCGCCGCCCGCAATAACGTGCTGACGACCCGGTGCTGAAGTTCAAGGTTGGCCTGACGAACGTCCGCTTGAAAATGCTGACGGTCGCGCGCCATGATGGCTCCAATCGTCGAGACGATTTCCAGCCCGCGAGCGGGCTCGGTCGTGAAGCTTTCCATGAGCCATTTTTCCCCTAGGGTCGACTGCACGCGCGGGGCCAACTCCATGGCATGGCGCAGTGCTTGTTGGCGCGCTGGGGCGGAGGTGCCGGGTGTGGCCAGGACGTGCTGGGAGGCGGTCCAAGCGCGTTCGAGCCAGACCGGTTGGCCCTCGGCCTGATGACGGGCCAGAAAATGAAGGGTCAGCAGGTTGAGGCGGTCGGCATCGACGGAGGCCTGCGCTTCTTCCAGAGTGGGAAGAAATCGTCCCATGGCCACCGCCTGCCCGGAGGCTAGTAGGAACCGGGCCGCCAGCAGCCGGGCGGGTGGCGTTGCGCCGCCCAGCCGGAGAGTGCCGGTATCCAGCTGATCGAGCATGGCCTCAGGACGTTCCCCGCGCTCGAGCGCGGACCGAAGCAACACGGCCAGTTTGTCGAGAACCGGCTGGTCGAGCTCTCCAGGACAGAGATCTGCCAGCGCGAGCACATCGCCGGGGTGAATTAATTGCGATTGCCGAAACGCTGGGATGGGCGGGCCACCGCCGGCCGCCGCCTCTGGCGTCATCATGGGCATGGCGGGCGCGGGGGTGCCGGCGGCCGCATTCTGCTGCTGCGCCTGCTGCATTTGTTGCATTTGCTGCTGGCGCGGGTCGGCGGCTAGCGAATCAAGGATGTGGAGGTAAGCCTGACGGGCACTGTCCGGCTGGTCAGCAAAGTGTTTCTGGAGAAAGGCGCCCACCTCCGGCCACTGGCCGGTGGCGACGGATTGTTGCAGCGCCGTGACAGCGGCGGTGTTGGCGTTGGCGTCAGGGGCGCCGGCGCCGGGCGTCGTTGACGCCGCCAGGAGGGCGGCCGCGGTTTCTTCGAGGATGACTTGCGGGGCGCGGGAAAAAATCCCTTGTTTGACGGAATCGATGAGGGCGGGCGGGGCCGGGGCGGGGTTTTGAACGGCGCTGGCGACGGGCGTGCTGGTGGCGGGGGGCGTTGATTCGGCTGAGGCGGCCGGGATGGTGGTGGCGGCCGTTATTTCCCCGGCGGGGACCAATTTGACGAACGGAATTGGGGTTTGGGCGGCGGCGGCGACGGCGAGGCAGGCGTACAGGCCGCAGCCTGCGGTTTTGAGCGTGGTGGACGGCCGTCGCGGCGATGGCAGCCGCGGCGATGGGGGAAAGTGGGGCCTCAACATGACGGGTGTGGTGAGTAGCGACTATGATCCGGACTCGTCAGGTCCTTGTGTTTTGCCGGCGCCGCGGGAGTCTTGAGGTGGTCCTTTTTTGGGCGGGCCCTTGCGGTTGCATTTGCCGGACGAACAATTTTTGCATTGTTTGGGCAGCGGCAGTCCCTGTAATTCGGTCAGGTCCATGCGGGCCAGTTTGATGGAGGATTCGAGGTTTTGCCGCTGGGTGGTGACGAGGGTGGTATTTCCTGAGGAGGCGGCTTCTTCGGTGAGGTGGCGAAAGTGTTGTCGTGCGGCTTCGATTTCTGGTCGCCAGAGATCTTCGGTGCCGCCTTCGAGGCGCATTAACCAGGCGAGGTAATATTTGGCGGAGGCGAGGGCGGTCTGGGTTTCGCGGGTCACGACGGGATCGGCGGCGCGGTCGGCGGTGAGTTCGGCGAAAAGTGCTTCCAGTTCATCATGGGCTTCGGGAAGCTGGCCGTTGGGTAGGCGTTCCTTGGCGCGGGCCAGGCGCAGCTGGCGCGATTCGGCGACGGCGGCAGTCGGCAGCGCGCCGAGCGCAGCGTCATACGCGGCAATGGCGGCTTTGTGGTCACCGGTGGCGGCGGAGCGGGTGGCGTCCGTCACGTGCGCGGCGGCGGCATCTCCTTTGAGAAGTTCCTGGCCGGGGCCAAAATGATAGGCGGCCACGGCCAGCGGCACGGCGAGCCAGAGTGTGATCAAGATGATTTTCATAGGGTGGGTCGGGTGGATGGACAGGGGTGACGGGGGTGATGGAAAATGGAACTGGGGACGGTTGATTCAGCGGGCGGGTGCGGGCTGGGTCGGCCGGTGATCCGCCGGCGGGGTGACATCCGTCCGGCGGCTGATTCGTGGGCGGGTCTGGCGGCTGGTGCCGAAAAAATGAAGGGCCCACGGCAGAGCGGCCAGCGTCGCGGCTCCGATGGCCATGGCGGCGAGGGCGTACTCTCTTCGAGTGAGTTTTTTGAATGTGCCTTCGGCTTCGAGGGCAGTGATGTCGCGCAGCAGGTCACTGGGCAGGTGTTTTTGGTTGCCGTCATGATACACGCCGCGCAGCCGGATGGCGACTTGTTTCAAAGTGGCGGCGTCTTGGCGTGATTGATGGCCATTGATAAACTGTCCAGTCCGGGGGTCGCCTAGCCCAATGAGAACTGTATGGCTCACGGACGGCGGCATTTCCGGCATGCCAGACGGCGGCACGGTGTCGCCATCAGACACGACGACTACGGTTGTGCTGTCGCGCGGCCAAGCCTGCGCCACGCGCGCCGCTTCGGCCAGCCCGGAGAAAAGGTCGGTCGATCCCGCCGCAAACGCATGCGAGAGCGGTAAATCTGTCAGGATGTTTTTGACCACCCCGACGTCGCGGGTGTCGATCACCACTGGTTTGGCCGAGGTGTAGGTCGCGATCACGCTTAAACGCACTTGCTCCATGGGCACGCGTTCGAAAAACGACTGGAGCAGAGTGGCGGCCCGCTCGGCACGGGTTTGCAGTTGGTTGGGACCAGCGTCCTTCAGCTTCATGCTCGGGGAGACGTCCAGCACGAGGACCACGTGTTTGAGTTGGGTCGGATCAGTTTTTTTGGCCTCGTGAGTTTTGGGTGGTAGGAAGGCCAGGGTGGCCAGAGCCCACATCAAGGCGGTGGCGGCGGCCACTCGCAGGGCGGGCGCCATCGTTGTCCAGCGCGCCGCCCGTCGTCCCGGACCGAAAGCAAGAGCCGCCAGCCGCTGGGTCCGGCGGGCCTGCCTCCACTCGGCCGCTGCCATGCCAAGCGCTGTGACCAGAGCTGCGATTTCAGGGAAAATTACCATGGGGCAAAGCGGAAGCCTGCGAGGCAGGAAACAATCCAGACTAGCAAAAGACTGCCGCCCGCCAGCGCCCACGGACGAAAATCATCCTGCGTTTCAGCACTGATTTTTTGTAATCGAGCCTTTTTCATTTGATCGATGCGCGCGAAGACTTGCCTGAGCGAATCGGGATTGCCGGCGGCAAAAACCTGGCCGCCGGTGCGGCTGGCAATGGTGGTGACCTCGACGGGCGGGGGCGAATTGTCGATGTGAATGCAAAAAACTTGGATGCCCGCCGCTTGGAGTTTATCGGCAATGGCGATGTCGCGGCCATTGGCCAGATCGTAACTATACCCATCGGTGAGCAGAATGACCATGCGGTCGCCCTCACTGCGCGCGGTCATCACTTTGAGAGTGTGCTCGAGGGCCGCTCCAATGCTGGTGCCCCCGCTGAACCACGGCGGGAGTTTCATGGGGTTGAGAAATTCTGGGGCGCAGCGGAGAGCGCTCGGATCCGACGTCAAGGGTACCCATTCCAAAATGCTATCGCCAAAAACAATTAAGCCAAAGGCGTCTCCCTGTCGGCGGTCGACAAATTCCAGCACCGATGCCATGGCGGCATCATAGCGGTTGCCATCGCCATACCCGCTCATCATCGAACCGGAGACATCGACGACAAATTCAATGTTGGTCATGATGCGTTGATCCTGAGGGAGTCCCCAACGGCGGGGTCCGGCTAAAATGATGATGGCGATGGCCAGGACGACGAGCGGTAGCGAATGAGCCAGCCGCAGGCCGCCGGTGGTCCATCGTCGTGGCGGAGCCTGCGCGTGATCGAACGGCATGGGCACGCGGCGACCGTGTCGGCGCCATCCCCAGACCAGCACGGCCAACGGCAGCAGGAGCACAAGCAGCACGGCTGGATGGGCAAAGCTCATGAGGCGGGGTTGCCGACTGGCGGTGGAGCGGTGGCGCCGGCTGGCGGCAGGTAGGGGAGAAGGAGCGCCGCCATGTGAGTCTCGCTGGCGGTTGATTTTCCCGAGTGCAGCCACGATTCCACTTCTCGGAGCAAGCCTCCGGCTTCTGGGTGGTTGCGGAGACGATGCACGGCTTCCGGCACAGGCAGGTCGGTCAGATGCAAGCGCTCGCGCCAAAATCCCAGTACGAGGCGTTCGAGTTGGGCGCGGCCGTCCGCATCGAGGGAGCCGGTGCGCGCACTTTCCAGTAGGAAGCGCAGTCGCTCGGCAAGCGGTCGCACGGCGTCTGGCGCCACGGCGGTGGCGGTGGACGAGTGCGGGCGACGCCAGATGAACAGGGCGACCCACCCCGCCAGCCAGAGGCATCCGCCGGCCACCAACGCGGTCCGGTATCCACCCAGTTTCGGAAGCGGCGCTTGAAATTCCGGTAACGTTTGCGGCGGCCCCGGCGGTAACACGGCCACCGCCTCGACCCCGATCGCTGGCATGGCGCCGAGCGGGCTGCCGTCGACCCGTTCGAGGTATTGGCTTAGATCATGCGGCCCAGCCTCGTAGGCGAACCAGCTGAAATCGTAGCGAAACCCGGCTGTACCATGCGGGCGCACCGCCGTCATGCGCACGACCACTGGGCTGCGGCCTTCCGGGTCAGGTTTGACTTGCAGCTCGGATCCCGGCAAAAGCAGGTCTTGAATCAGGCCGGTCAGGCCGACGCCCGCTGGTGGCTGGGCGGTGCTCGATGGCGCCCCGGTGGCGAGAGCTCCGGGGGTGCTGGATGGTGGCTCGGCGGCGCCTGCTGATTGAGCTGCCTTTGCGAGGGTGACGGCCATGATGGTGGCGGTCGTGAGCGTGAGCAGGGAGCGTCGTAATTTCATCGGGCTTTCCGGTGCAGGCCGCCCCGGGCCTGGAGGAATTCGCGCAGTGGGGCGGCGATGGGTTGGTCGGTGCGAAGAATCAGGTGGCTAGCTCCGCTGCGACGCAATTCTTTCGTTATGAGTGTATGAGAAGCAGGAAGGCTGCGGCCACGGGAGAGGAAGGCGGTGCCGGTCTCGGCTTCTTGGGCCTGAAAAAACCCGGTGTCAGGCATGGCTTCTTCGGCTGGATCACGCAGCTGCAAAACGACGACTTCATGCCGCTGGGCGGCCAAGCGAAGGGCGGCGGGGGCGGCAGGGTCATGCAGATCGCTCAAAATGATCAGCATGGCGCGTTGGGTGAGCAGGGCGGAAATTTCGGTGACGCGGGCTGCGAGGGTGGTGGTTTCGTCCGTGCGGTAGTGGCGCAGTCGGTGCAGCCATTCCATGATTTGGATGCGTGACAGACTGGGGGTGATGTGAAGCGGGCGCTCGCCGGCTCCGACGACGCCGACTGGACTGACGCGGTCGAGGCACGCGAAAGCCAGGCCACCGGCGATGTGCACGGCCCACGCGTATTTGCTGAGCCGTTGCGAGCTGACGGTCATGGACGCGGATGTGTCAATGAACAGATAGACAGGCATGCGCTTGGGGGCCTCGTATTCTTTGACGTGCGCTCGTCCGGTGCGCGCGGTGACGCGCCAGTCGATGGACTTGACCGGGTCTCCCGGTTGATAGACGCGGGACTGCACATAGTCATGCCCGGAACCGCGAAACGGGCTGTGGTCGGTGCCGTAATTCAAGGTGTCAGCTAGCCGTCGCACCGCGAGCGTGAACTGCCGCGTCTCGAGCGGATCACTGGTTTCAAGCTGGTGCGTGGGTGTCACAGAGTTTTAACAATGATGGAGTGATGAGACAAAAAACCGCGTGAGAAATCTGGTTGGGGAGCGATGACGAGTGGTCGGGAGTCGGTTTTGGGTGAAATGGGTGGGCGGCTGGAGAGCGGGGGAGGATGCCGAAGGGTGGATCAGCTCATTTCGCCGAGAATTTCCGCGAGCACGCTGGCCCCGGTCTGGCCTTCGGCGAGGGCTTCGTAGCGGAGGCGGATGCGGTGCAGGACCACGTCCTCGGCCAAGGCAAAAAGGTCTTCGGGCACGGCATAGTCGCGGCTGTGCAGAAACGCCCGGGCCCGGGCCGCCTTGGTCAGGGCAATGCCGCCGCGCGGACTGCAGCCGAGTTCGAGACTGGGGTGATGGCGCGTCCGATGGACCAAGGCCAGTACGTGTTTTTGGAAGGTTTCGCTGACGTGGACATCTTGAACTTTTTCCATGACCCGGACCAGATCGGCCGGTCCGCCCACTGGCGCGTGCGCGAGGACATCGAATTCCGTGCGCGCCACGGCATGGCCGTCAGCGTCTTTTTTCAGTCCCAGGGACAGATTGCGCCGCAGGACCTCTTGTTCCTCTTCGAGCGTCGGATAGGTCAGTCGGTGGCAGAGCATGAAGCGGTCGAGCTGCGCTTCCGGGAGTTCGAAGGTGCCGCTTTGTTCGATGGGGTTCTGGGTGGCGATGACGACGAAGGGCTGGGGCAAAGAAAACGTTTCGTTGCCAATGGTGACTCGGCGTTCCTGCATGGCCTCGAGGAGAGCACTTTGGACCTTGGGGGCGGCTCGGTTGATTTCGTCCGCAAGCAGGAGATTAGTGAAAATCGGGCCCCGCCGGGTGCGGAACTCGCCCGTCCCGGGGTCGAGAATCTCCGAACCAACAATATCCGAGGGCAGTAGATCAATAGTAAACTGCACGCGCGAGAACTTCAGCTCGATGGTTTTGGCTAGGGTGTCGACCAGCAGGGTTTTGGCGAGTCCCGGCATTCCTTGGAGCAGAATGTGACCACTGCTGAGCAAAGCGACCAGCAGGCGTTCCACCACTACATCCTGCCCGACTACCACCTCGGAAATTCGCGAACGAACTGCATTAATAAAGCTGTCGGCGGCAGGAGCGTGCATAAGTTGGAATGGGGAAATAGTCCTCTGCATCCTGTTCTTCCGTCGGGGGAAAGCAAGTGCCTGTGCTCGAATGGTATTTTTTGCCGGGTCTCCGGGGAGGGACGGTGTTCAAGCAAGTTTTTCGTCCTCACGAATGTCTTGCCATGGGGCTTGTTCGCCTGTTATTTCATTAAACCAATGTTCACAGTGTTCGTTGTTTTCATTGGTTCTGGGTCGCGCTTGCCCTCCATTTTCTCACCAACCTGAATAGACGTGTTTTTGTTGAATCGATTCTTTTTCTTGGTTGTTCCGGTCACGGTCTGTGCGGGCGCTGAGTTGTTGCCTCCGGTGGTGGTTGATGCTCAGGCGGTGGAGGAACCGGTGGTGATGGGGGCGGGTTTAATGACATTGATGGGGGAGGAGCGGCTGGCCGAGGTGCCGCCTGGGCGTGGCACTTTTCAGGATTTGTTGGGTGGCGTGGCGGGGGCATATGTCGGCAGTCCGGGATTTGGTATCATCAACCT
>CAJBME010000090.1 GCA_903954065.1 uncultured bacterium | reverse complement strand
GGAAAAATTCTTGCCAGGCGGCAAGAAAAAATTCTTGCCAGGCGGCAAGAAATTTTCTTGTCAACCAAAACTTTTTGTCAAAGACCTTTTGACAGCTGTCGACCGATTTTTCGCGACAAAATTTTTCAACCTTACAACACAGGCTGATATCATTGTTACAATGGAGAAGCTTGTGCTTTCAGCCAAGGTTGACAGCTGTATCAGCAGACCAGCTGCAAGGGACGACCAGCTCAGTGCTGGTGACCCGACCGAATGGGAAACCATTCTAGCTCTTCGTCGAGCAAACAGATTAGTAAAGACCTATAACTTACCTGCAGTGTCTAGTAGTTATAAGGTCTTTACTGGCTGCCCTAGCATAGATGCACTTGCTCAAATCTGGGCAGCCGCGGTCCCTGCGGCCGCGATCATTGACACACTGACTACACCTTCACCGGTAACGTCAGTGGCAACTGCTTCTGGCAAAGAAAGCCGAGGGCAATCCCTCTGTGCAACCGCCACCAAGCGGCCTGCATACAACACGCCAGTCGTGGAGACTGTCAGCCTGCGGCGAATTGCACCGCTGGCAGACGACTTTGCCTTCTTCGCGATCGACGCGTTCGCCCAGTGGGCTTCATGGGAGACCTACGTCAACCACAGCTCACCACCGAGCGCCTGTCACTCAGCCAGGACGATTTACCAGTCCTCAGGCCACCACACCCCGCGTGACCCGCGCATGCCGGTCACACGACGATCGCGCCTTCCCTTGGATCACTCCCAGGAACTGATTCGGGTGGGCTATATAAAAGCAAGGCCACCTGGTGGTAACCTTAAGGCTGCTTGCCCACTGTTTCCCGTGGGTAGGCCGGATGGAAAATTCAGGCTCATATGGGACGGAAGGGGCCTAAACGCCATTATACGGCGACCCCCACCGACATATCTGCCGCCTCTCCATGAGGATATTGACGCCCTCACGGCGCCAAACGTGAGCACACTTTGGGCGTGTGACTTCACCAGTTGGTTCGTCCAACTCCGCACGTGTCGTAAAGTAGCCCACACCTACTTCAACACTGCCCGCGGGGCCACACTCTGGCAAATGACAGGTGTGCCAATGGGCCTCAGCTGGGCGCCGGTTGTCGCACAAGCAGTGACAATCACGCTAGTTCGAGAAGCGACGCGCGCCCGTGGCAAGGCTCCTATCAGCGCGCGAGCCTACATCGACAATGTTGCCACCGCTTTCAATAACGTAGATGACCAAACAGCGTGGGTAACCTCCTTCCTCAAAGTGTGCACACACTTTGGGGCTGACATTAAGCCGTCATCAATAACATCTGGTGCCACCATAGAATGGCGAGGACTCGTCATTGACCTAAACAGTCAAACGGTCATCCTCAAACCAGAGTTTCGGACCAAGCTCCATAAAGCTACAGAGTCTATCATGACTCTAATTGCACGGAATGCAAGTATGTCTCCGCTTGATGCACTGTCTACTGTATCACTAGCAATATATGCTACTTACAGTAGGCGACGACCTCTAGCCGACATCCCCGCAACCATGCGATGGCTAACCCAGCTAAGTATCCTAACCGCAAACGCGGCTATAGGCACTCAGCAAATGGGAACGGTCCGTGCAAACAAGCAGGTTGCCAGTGAACTACATGCAACCAGACTTATCATCGAAAACCCAACATTATTATCACTATATCGATCCCCGTCTGCAGCCACGCTGCGACGAGCGTTTGGTGTGAGTGATGCAGCGGGAGAAGGAGGACTACGCGCCTACGCCTTTCACACACAGATGCGAATGCATCTCTGCGTGGTCAACGCCCCCGCGTCGCTCCACATCGGCGCGCACGAATTACGCGCTCTGCTCGAAGGCATCCTCTGCGGTGCTGAGGACGGCCCAGCTGCATGGACCTGGTGGGGCGATAATCAAGGCGCTAACCACCAGGCCGATAGATACTCCTGGGGGGTTGACCAAACACACAACAACCTCCTCAAGAGGCTTCACGACGTACGGGCCCACAGTACAATATCAATTGTGTACTGCCCCTCACGAAGTATGCCCATGGATATCTACACTAGGGCAGGTCAACCAAAGGTGGTAACACAGCAAGCCTGTAGTCTCCACCCTGGTTCCCCCTGCGATCACTTTCGTGACTGGTTGTGGGAGCTCGCTCCTGCACAAGCACGTCACGCGTGGGTAAAAGGTCCAGGATGGCACACAACCTTTGGTTTCAAACATCCGACCTTTGCCCTCCATCATGAAAACAGAATCTTCCATGACGGGCAGCCGGCAGGAGCCATGCGTGCGGAAAATTATCACGCTACGGCTGACGCCCCAGTGCCTTTTATGGTCCAAAGAGAAAAACACCATACAGAGTCCAGCAATGTGGGGTATGGTGCCCCATATGCACGATCCGCTCAAACAAGGAGCAAATGGTGCGGATGCTGCTCGGTGCGGTGAGTTTCCTCATTGAACTATTTTTCTTTTTATACATTTGATTCCCCTTCCTTCGGCATACCCAACTATAGGTATGTTTTAGTATGTACGGCTTTCAGCCATACAGACGCTAATAAGGGGCGCGCGGCTGCGCCGCGCGACTACGAGGGGTGAATCTGTGAACGGTCTCGCACACCGTTACCTCATCCAAAGAGTTAACGGTCAGCTCGTCCAGGCTTCTTACCTGGATTCCGCGAAGCGGAATCCAGGTAAGAGACTGGATGAGATGGCCGTTGGCTCCCCAAATGAGGTGACGGCTTGAGAGACCGATCTCAGCGTCCGAGTCAGACCAAAGTCGGGTCGGCCCCTACCGTTCTCAGATCAACCGTGCAGAAGATTATGCAGGTAATCTGGGAATGGTAGGCCTTCGTCCTCTCTTCCTGGCTCTCAGACTGTAGGCCCTTGAGGTCTAGATCTTGGGCAAAGCATTGCCTTAGACCACTGTCTGGGGACGCCTTCAATTACTTCAAAATTTTTGCATGGTCCTGACAGCACAAGATATAATTGCATTGGCCCCCGGAGGTGTCGGGGCCTTTGCCAACAGTCCATTGGCAGCGGGAGGCCAGGTTCCCCGTCAAATTGGACACATCCGAGGGGGATTGCTGCAGGCAGCTAATGCTGCTGAAAACGCAGACCCCTTGGCAATCACTCCCCTGGTAAGGGAAGTGATTGCAGCGATTGCAGCCTGCCCGGATCGGGTGGCTGCAATCCGCAGGGCTTGGGTTTCCATGGCTGGCAACCCAACACCCGCTTGGTTGGCTCTTTCTGAGCTCAACCAAGTCCGGTTGATTCTCACCTTAGCGGTGAAAATCAACCCTCTCCCGGCGGGTCGGCTGGCAGGTTTTATCCGCCCCGCCGACCCTCTCCTGGCTTGGTTACCCATTGCGGAGCAAATCCCCGTGATTGCCCAGGCTGGGCAAGGCGCTGTGGTCGCAGGTGAGATTCTTGCCAACCGGCAGGCAGTCTTGCCAGACCCTCCAGTTCCTCAGGCCCAAGCACGTTTGCCTCGGCAACAAGGTGCAAACGTTGCCCCTGTGGGTGTTGAGCCTATCGCCCGTGCAGACCCGCACAGGGCCCCCGGAAGGGAGATTGCCCCGTGTGGCAATGTGGTGTGCCACGAACGCTTGGCAGAGGGTCAGGCTCAAGCTTGCCCCGTCTGCCATTTCTGCTGCCTTGGCCGTGCCAATGCAGACGAATGCAACTGGCAACCCCACCACGCTTTTCGGGAGGCACATCTTCGTCCCGATCGGGAGGAAAGTGATGGTGAAGCGGACTCATCCGCTCACTCATCTTCCTCAGGGAGCAACCCGCCCAAGTCAGAAGCAGACGCTGACGCCGGGCAATGGGGTGGCATGACTAAACATCAACGTATGCTGATCGAAAGTGCCACTATCCAAGCCAAACTGAAGCTTGCTGAGGTCGAAGTCGGGAAAGCCCTCGACCCGACAAAGAAGCAAGTCCTCCGGGAAGTGGAATTCACCAAGATGGATGATGATGACCTCATCCTGGTGGATCCCAAGGACCTCGCGCGTTGCCCGTCAACGTGGTCCCGGTATGTCAACGCCCAGGCAGGGGGTCGCCAAGGAGCGGCACAAAGGAGCCGTGACCTCCGTAAGGTGATTTCAGCCGACGTCCTCCCTTTTGGGGCGCCGGCAGATTTCAAAGGGGACAGGTCCATCCTCCTCGAGCTCGTGGAAGCTCGCCTGAAGCCAGGGACCGCGAAAGAGCGCCACAAGCGCACTGACGAGGTCGTTGACCAACGTGTAGTCAGCTACATGATCGCGTGCAAGGCATCTGTCTCCGCAGCGAAAACGTACTTGACTGCACGTGCCCATTCGGGCATCGATCCGCGGGTCGCATACTTCATCACAGCGGAAGGGAAAAAGCCCAAGCCAAGCATGGACAAGCGCCCAGATCAACGCCAAAAGAAGAAGAACTGGAGGCGCAAGAGGTCTACCCCCAGCCCTTCTTCACCCAAGGCCAACTCGCCTAAGGGTGGGGGCCAGAAGTCCCCCAAGAATGGCGACAAAAAGGACATAGGTAAGAAGCAGCAGGGCGCCAAAGGCAACAAGGCCTCTACACCTGAGAACGCGACAGCCTGACTGTCGTCCCCAGGTGCCCCTAGGTGGATATCCCCAGTCCCAGCTTGGTGCCCGAAACACCTCGCCTACGCAGGACGAGATGTCTTCGAAACGGACACGGAGAAGTCCGCACATGCCGTTTGGCAAGCGCAAGCTCCCTGGGCGATTGCCGCAGAATTCTGGAACGTTTACGACGTCCAGGAACCTTATAAGCGTCGCCAACGCGCAATAGCGTGGTCCATCCAAGCTTTCTTGGATGCCACAACAAGGCGCCCACCTCTGTCGAACAACTCCCTGGAGTGGGGTTCTGTTCTCCAAGGGTGGGTTGCATGGCACCTCTCTAACCGAGCGGCAGCCTTACCTCGCCAAGTGATGGCAGGTACCATTCAGAGCTGGCTGGGTTGTGCCTTGGCAATCCTTCCAGCCACCCTTGACAAGACCACCGTGAATCGACTATTCACGGGTATCGCGGCTTACCGCCCTTCTCGCCCATCTCCTCAGCCTCGCGGCCAACGGGATGCCGGTGACCGCCTCATGCAGATGCTCAGTCCCCGTATGGGTACCAACATCTGGATTGCGGCAGCGATCATGGTCCGCTCAGGGCAACGCGCACGCGAAGCAGTCCGTATTGCCTCGGGTCACATTGTAAGTGGAACCCTTGGCTTATCGGACACCCTCTTACGCGGGGCTCCGCTTTACGAGAAAGGGGATAGGCACCAGAAATGGGTACGCCCCCCAATCACCCTCCCCTTGGAAGCTGGTGAATCTCGTATGATTCACAAACATTGGAACCAAACGCCTCTGTCTTCTGCAGAGACGTCAGCCTTGTTCACCGCACTGTCTAGACTTGTGCGGTCAGCAGGCTACACCGACCTGAGAACTCCCCGTAGGGACCTCGCTGAGTCAGTCGCCCTTAATCATGGCGACAAAGCAGCCGGACTCGCAATCCGACATAAACCGAACAGCCCACATACCATACGGTACACGGGCGGTCTCCCGGCTGCGCTCCGCATGGAGCACACATTAAGATCGTCCACGCCTCAAAAGGCCTTAAATCAGGAGCACCTTCTCTCCGAGAAGCCCTGTGTCTCCCCTACCCCACGCGCTCCGCTCGTGGGTAGTGATTTAATCATCCCTGCCACCATGGCAGGAGGACGTCTTTCGGCGCTCGCCATCTCTGCTCGCCAATGATGTGTACGCGTAGCGTACGGTAAAGGATGAGCGGCGCCCGTTTACACGGAAGCTAGACAAGTGACCGTTCACGGATCAAGTCTTGGTGTTCTCATCACATTCTCCGGTTATAGACATGTGGTCCAGATTGTGCTGCGC
>CAJBME010000089.1 GCA_903954065.1 uncultured bacterium | reverse complement strand
GTTGAGGGAATTGACCGGGATGATCGCCCCGGCTTCGGCCGCGGGCACGCCATTGAGAAATGGATCCACATACGCCTGCGGCGAGTGGCTGGTTCCATGCGAGACGTAGCCCGCCAAAGTATAAGCGCTGGACGGCGGATTGATCCGCTCGCCGACATAGGCCGTGCCGGTCAGGGCCGCTCCGCCGTCGCCTTCCTGAAATCCGGTGCTGCCTTCCGCTTGGGTCATGAGCGGCACATACCAGACCCCGCCATTGCTACCAGTGAATTTCAGCAGCGTGCGGTTCTGCTGATCCCCCCCCGAACCGAGGTTCACGATCAGGCGCTGGCTGCTGTTGTCGATGGAGGCCTCAACCGTGGCCGAATCCTGATAGATGATTTCCGGAATCCTGCCGCCTCCGAACTGGAGGCCGGTGTTGGAGGCGAGGCTGCTGCCACCGGCGTCCACCGAGTATTGCGCAAAGTCGGTGACGTTCGTGGGCCAGACCTGGAAGTATTTGTGCTGGTACTTCGGCCAGCTGATGACGAGACCCGGAAAGTTGCCCGGGGTGGAGGGGATGGCGGCGTCGAGCGGCTCCATCCAGTAGAAGGCGACGTTGTCCTCGACATCGTTTTCCTCCTCCGCGAAATACGCCAAAGTTCCATCATGACGGACGGACGTTCCGTAGTAGGCGATCTGATTTATCGTGGTGGTGGTGGAAACCGGTGTTGCGACCAGCGACGCTTCGTCCGGGAACGGCCGGATTTCGTCGCCCAGCTCGACCGTGAGGGTGGAAGCCCTCAGCGATTGCTCCACGCTGAGGATGTCCGCGCCGAGGAATTCGTAGGTGCCGTCCTGGCTGTTGAGCGCTCCGAGGTATTCGACGAAGATGCGTCCGGTTTGGTTGTAGGCGTGGAGCTTGCCCGTTCCCGCGGTGCTCTCATACCAGAGCGTCCGCAGAATTTGCGACGACGATGCATTCGGGTCGGACTGGGAAACGCCGGCTACCACGTATTCGGTATCCACCGTTGCCGGAAAGACGTTGCTGTAAACCGGATTGACCGTGGTGATCCGGCCCAAAGGAATGTTGACGACCGGGCCGGTGAAGCTTTTTTCCGTCCAGTAAATCGTGCGCACCGGCGTGCTGGTGGTCGAGGAAACCGTGAAACGCTCCTTGTAGAAAACGTAACTGTTGGAGCCGGTCTTGGCGGCGTCCGGCAGCGCCGAGCGCCAAGTGATCTCCACCGTGCCTGGGGTGTTCGCAAAAACGCGTTTGGCATGTGGACTGTAATAATAGGAAGCGAGGATACCGGTCGGCAATGCCGCCACGGCTGCAGCATCACCCGTCTTGAAATCCACGGGGGTTCCTCCACCCGGATTGGAAATCACTTCTCCGGCCAGCACCGGCTGGGCCCGCCAGTAGCTGGAATCCACCGTATAGGTGATCCCGCTCGCCGATAAGATCGCCGTGGGCGGCGTGATTTCATCGCCAAACATATAGCGTGACACCCCCGAGGCAAAGCTGGTGCCGGAGCTCGCCCGCGTCAGGTTTACCCCCACCCCGGAGACCACGCTGGTCGGATAGCCGCTCGGGCCGCGGGCCGCGCTGCCGGACGCTTCCACGACGTTGGAGAACTGCGGGGTCAGCACCGGATCGCCCGTCGGGGCACCCGCAGGACCGACCGGGGCAATCCCAGTGGGGTTGGGCGCCGGCACCCGGTTACTCAAGCGGTTATAGACCCCGCTCTTGATCTCATACTGGGCATACAGACTGGAGCAGCTCCCCAGCCCGATGACCAAGCAGGCGGCAAGGCGCCGCAGACGGTTTTTTACCATCGAATCACTTGAAATCGAGTTCATGAGAAATTGCGTTCAATAAAAGTATCGTCGTATCGGACCGCCCGATCACTTGGCGGCGGAAACCCGCTTTTCCAAGGCGCTCAAACGCGCTTCGAGGGCGGCGATCACGGCGTCCTTCTCCTCGAGCTTTTTGGCCAGCTCCTGAGTGGCGGATACGTTGAGCATGGAGATGGCATCGTAGTCCACCGTGCGGAAATCCTCCACCTCGCGGCCATAAACAAAAAGCGATTCGGCATCCACTTTGCCATCCGTACGGAAGGCGCCTTTGCGGACTTCCAGCACCTCATGCACCGCTTCCTCTTTTTTGCCGATCAGCTTGACGCGATCTCCAACTTTGAGGTCCGTTGCCAGCACAACCCAGCCGTCTTCGACCGCCGCCTTCTCAAAAATATCTGGCACGACATCCGTCATCGTACTGACGGCCTGAGGGTAGACCTTTTCCAGTTGCTGGGCGATCACCTTTTTCTGCGGCTGTTTGCCAAACTTCAGGACGTCCTTGTAATGGTAATCGCTGATTTCAATTCCCATCAGCGTTTGCAAGTCGCGAGGGCTTTCAGTGGGATGAATATCAACTTTGACCCGTTCATCAGAAAACACCTGGATCATTGAGCAAAGCACTGTGTTAGATGCCCAAATCGATATCGGCTGCGTGAAAGAAGTCACGCCGCCGAGATTATTCCACCCTGATCCAACGGAATAATCGTCCGCGTTATACGTTTGCGAAGAAGACCCGTTAACTTCCAACTTACCTCTCGGCGTGACGGTGCCGATGCCGATGCCAACGGGAGCCAGAGCCATCCAGCTGCCAGCGCGCACCGAATTATCGACATTCATTCCCAAAATCATCGAGGTACTGAACCAATCGGATCCTGTTGAGTAGCGGTAGGCGGAGACTCCTAAACTCGAGTTGTTGGCGGTAGTACAGCCGAAACTAGCCAAAAACAGCTCGCTCCCCGCGCCCGTCCCCAAAGCACCGGAATTGGCGGTGAATGTGCCGCTCAATGCTGTACCGGTCATCGCATTGCCTACGGTCAGCTGGGCGTTGGGGACTGAGGTTCCGATGCCCAATCGATTAGACACAGTCAAATGACCGTCGGAGTTGATTCGAATTCTTTCGTTACCTGATTGCCGGAAGACGATCGGCTCATTCGCGTCGTCGCCAGTATCGATGTAGAGGCCGCCATTGTTATTATCTCCGGAGCCGTAAATTCTCCAAGCGTCGCTGGAGGCCATGGTTCCACCGATCCCTCCATTGTCGCCATTGCCCGTGGCCGTAGTGAACCACAGTCGGCCATCTTGGATCGACAATTTTTCCGAGGGAGTGCTGGTGCCGATGCCGACGTTGCCGTTGCCCTTGACGCGCATTCTCTCCGTGAACGAACTGGAATTGCCGAAACCGAAGGCGATGTCGGACGAGGACGTGTCCGAGTGGATCTGCAGGACATTAGTCTGCATGCCGATGCCGTAGTGGGCACCCGAGTTTCCATACAGCGAGATCTTATCACCCATGGTTGACGCGAAATTCAGCGGAAACCCGGGGTTCGCCTCGCCGATGCCGACGTTGCCGCTGCTGCGATAGACGCTGGATCCCTGCGGAGTCCACAAGCCGATGGTGCCGGGGTCGAGTTTCCCGGCGGTGATGGTGTTGTTCGCGATGTCGGTGGCGACGATGCTCGAGTCGAGAATCCGGCTGCTGTCCACCGCACCGGAGGCGATTTTTCCCGTGCTGACCTGGCCGTCGCCG
>CAJBME010000088.1 GCA_903954065.1 uncultured bacterium | reverse complement strand
GGTATGCGACGGCGCACATTGGCAAGTGGCATTTGGGCACGCAGGAGGGATCGCGGCCGCTGGATCAGGGGTTTGGCACCAGCTATGGACTCCCGTATTCCAACGATATGGATCCTCGTTCGGACCTGCCAAAGGGGGCGACGGGGTCGGCGACACCGCCTGCGGATGGATGGAATGTGCCCTTGATCCACGATGGACAAGTGATTGAGCGGCCGGTCGACCAGTCCACATTGACCCGGCGTTACACCGGGCAGGCGGTCGATTTCATTGCCGCGCACAAAGAAAAGCCATTTTTTCTGTTTATGGCCCATACCTTTCCGCATGTGCCGATGTTTGCTTCGGCGGACTTCAAGGGGAAGAGTCGAGCGGGGATTTATGGAGATGCGGTGGCTGAGCTGGACTGGAGTATCGGGCAGGTGATGGCGGCGTTGCGACGCGAGGGAGTGGCGGAAAATACCTTGGTTTTTTTCACGAGTGACAATGGCCCGTGGTTGGTGATGGGCGATCAAGGGGGGAGTGCTGGATTGTTGAGGGGCGGCAAAGGAGGTACGTGGGAGGGCGGGTTGCGGGTTCCGGGGCTGGCGTGGATGCCGGGGCGGATCCGGCCGGGGGTTTCCCGGGAGCTGGCGCACGCCATGGATTTGTTTCCGACAGTACTGGCCCTTGCGGGAGCGGCCTTGCCCGAGGGCATGGTGATGGACGGTCTTGATTTGGGCCCTGTGCTTTTTGACCGATCGGTCCTGCCGCCCCGGCCGTTTTTCTATTACCGTGGGGACGAGTTGTTTGCCTGTCGCTGGGGCGAGTGGAAGGCGCATTTTCAGACTCAACCTGGGTATGCGCAGGCCGGGCTGGAGCGGCATGACCCGCCTATACTCTTTCATCTGGGGCGCGATCCGTCTGAAAAACGTGACGTGGCCGCCGCCCATCCGGAAGTAGTGGCCCAGTTGCGCGGGCTGGTCGAGACGCACCGGAACGGCGTGGTCACCGTGCCGACGAATCTGCGGTGACGTGCGGGTGGGCGCGGGCGCATCCGTCCACGCGGTCAAGAGGAGTCTCCGCTCTGGTGGGCCGGACAGGATCGGGCCGGTGGGAAGGGGAAGGGCGGTGAGAGAACGAGTCTTAGGAAAGAGTTTTTTCGAAATCAGCATTTATCGGTTGCGTAAGCGGTTCCTTGCTGATACAAGTCTTACATATCGCAACAATTGCGAATAAAGAATTTGGATGCAGTGGCGGCGTAAGTCGTACACGGTCCATAGCCCCGTTGTCGGACTGGGAGGGCCGGCAGCGGGGTGCTTTTTTTAGTGATACTTATCAATGGGCCGCAGATGATGCTGCGCGCTCACCGTGTCTTGTTTAATCGTGACGGCGGTGCTTCACATTATCCGATGTTTTGCTGTCGAGCTTATGTCTCCTCTTCGGTGGTTGGGTAGTGGGCAAGTTCGGCGATTTTTAATGATGGGCGGTGGATGGATGTTTTGTTTGGGGCTTTCGGCGGTCTGGTCGCAGATGGTACCGAAGATTATTGGGGGGCAGGAAGCGTCGGTCGGGAAGTATCCATGGATGGTGTCACTGGTTCATCGGGGAACGTTGGCCAACGATCGGGCGCATTTTTGTGGGGGGGCGTTGGTTCATCCTCAATGGGTGGTGACGGCGGCGCATTGTGTGGATCGGCTCCGGCCGTCGGTGGTGGAGGTGGTGGTGGGGGCGCATAATTTACGCACGGATCGGGCTCCGACGGTGCAGCGGGTGGGGGTTCGGGAGATTGTATTGCATCCGTTGTATGATCGTATGACGAGTGAGTTTGATGTGGCGATGGTGTTATTGGCGGTGCCGAGGTCTGGGGTGGCGCCTGTGGAGGTCATTGAGAGTGCGGTTTTGTGCGAGCCGGGCGTGGAAGCGACGGTGATGGGGTGGGGGGCGACAGTGGGGGATGGCACGGGATTTTCGGAGGTATTGCGCGAGGTGGTGGTGCCTTTGGTATCGCTGGAGGAGGCTAATGCGGCGGAGGCATTTGCTGGAAGCTTGACGGCGAACATGTTGCCGGCGGGTCCGGCGGATGGGGGGCGGGATTCCTGTCAGGGTGACAGTGGGGGTCCGCTGGTGGTGGTGGGGCCTGACGGGGTGGTTCCGATGCTGGCTGGCGTGGTGAGTTTTGGGGCGGAATTCTTGGATTGCGGCGCGCCTGGCGGGTACGGCATTTACACGCGGATGCTTGGGATGCGTCCGTGGCTGTACGGTTTGATGCGGCCTGCGTATGCGGGATGGGAGACGTCGATGGGCGCGGTGGGTGAGCGCCGGGATCCGGACGGGGATGGGCTCACGAATTGGGAGGAGTTTCTCTGGGGGGGCGATCCTTGGCGTGGGGTGGGAAGTGTGATGGGTGGGCGAATGGAGTGGGCGACGGACGGGGCGGGGTTTTCTAATCCGGTGTTTACTTTTTCGCGGCGCACGGCGCCGGAAGTGAGCACGCGAGTGTTTCATGGAACGGACTGGCGTTGGGGGTGGCAGCCGGTGGATGACGCGTCGATGGTGGTTGTTCCGGCTTTGGCCGGGGAGCGGGTGGCTGGTTATGAAACGGTGATGGTGCGCGGGCCGCGGCTGTCGGGCGCGGCTGGTTTTTACCGGGTGACTGGCGCGACGGCTCCGGTGTATGTCGCGGGGCCGCGGTTAATTGAAGTGGGTCAGACGTTGCGTCACACGCTGCACAATCTGGATCCAGTGATTGGCGGCCTGCGGGCCAAAGAATACTCTTTGATCCAGCTTCCGGCGGAGGTCTCATCGGAATGGGTGGTGACGGCGCGGTCGGCCGAATTTAATGTCGGGCTGGAGTTGGTGGAGGCGGCGACCGGGACGGTGGTACAGCGTTCGGTGGCCAATTCCGCGGGTGGCACGGATGAAGTGATGACTTTTTTGCTCAGTGAGCCGGGCGGGCATCTGATTCGTGTGACGGCGACCGCGGGCGGAGTGGCGGCGGGTGGGGCCTTCACTTTGACGTGTCGGCCGCGGGGTGCGGGTGGCCGGTGATGAGAGGGGGCGATCGGAGTGGTCAGCGGGCTGGCGGGCGAAAGGCCCTTTACGGAGTGGTCTGAATTTTGAGGCGCAGGAACGTACTGGTGGTGGCGGGCACGGTGGCGGAGTGGGTGCCATCGGGAGCGACGGAGATCAGCGGGGCGGGGACGGTCGTCCAGGTGATGAGGTCAGCCGATTGCTGGCAGGTGAGGGAGCAGGCGACATTGTTTTGGTATCGGGGTTTCCACGTCATGCCGGCCATGGTGCCAGAGGCATCTGTCCACTGCACTGGCAGGGCGACCGGCCCGCCGGGAAATGGAGTGTTTCCGTCTAGGGCGAATTCGATGATGTTGGCTACGGCGTCGCCGTCCGGATCATCGCTGGGGCCGCGCTGCCCGGCGGGGGCGCCGCTGGCGGTCATGAAGTCATCAAATCCGGTAGTGGCGGCGAGGCCGAGTACGTTGACGATGATATCGCGGTCAGTGAGGACCGGAGATGCGGCGAATGGAACCGGGTCCTGTGTCCGTAGAGCGCTTTGTACGAGCTGGGCGATGACCGCGTGCAGGGCGGTGCCCGGGTGAAATCCATCATGGGCAAAAAGGTATCGATGGTGGGCGGTGGCTGGAGCCGATCCGGGCAGGTCATCCGGTCTGTTGAGGAAGGACACGCCGCCGATGACGAGGGAGTCTGCTTCGATGAGGCTGGCGGTCAGTGATTCCACATCGACCCATGTGCCGCCGAGCGATTGTTGAGTCCAAGCGCAGAGCTCTGCGTTGAGCGTTTTTAACGCGGTGGTGATGCGGGCGGTTCGCACAGGGTCCGTCGGGGCTGATTCGCGAACTTTGGGGGTGCCTCCGACGTGGGGTACGGCGCAAACGACGATGGGCAGTCCGGGCTGTGCTGACTGGACCTGCAGGGCGATGGCTTGGATGCTTTGGCGCAGGGAGTTCATTAGCGGCTGGGGATTGCCAGCTCCCGTGCCATCGCCGTCGTAGATCGTTTGGTAAGTAATGGGGATCCCGTTGATGGTGCAGGAGGGATCGCTATTACCAAAGCGCAGGTCATTGCCGCCGCACCAGATGACGGCGGCTGAGGTTGAGCTGAGCTGGCTGGCCAGCCGGGCCGGAGTTTCTCTCCATGCCGGGGCGAACAGGAGCAGCGTGGTCATGTCGGCATCGCTGGTGATTTCTTCCAGATTTTGATTCGTGACCAGATTGCGGAGGGCGCGCGCGGTGGCGCCGGGGACGGCCCAGTTGTATTCATGACCGAGCAGCCTCAAGTCACTCCAGCGGTTGAACAATGTCCCTTTGTAAACTCCTTGGTCGAAGTGCTCGTGGCGTTGTTCATTGAGGATTTCAGACCAGTTCCGTGCGGCTGGGTGGGTCGGGTCAATTCCTGAAATCAGGCCCGGGAGGCCGGGGAAGGTGAGCTGGTATTCCTTGGTGAGGCTGTCGCCCAGCACGGTGACATGTTCCACGGCCGACATGGGGGCCGTCATGGCGGCTATGAAAAGAAGGAGGGTGACTGGCAGTTTCATGTGGATCAGTATGCACTGAATCGGCTATCAGGTCGAGGCTGGAGTTGCCTTCTGGATCGAAGTGACGTCGCATAGCTGGCCTCGCTTTCTGGTTTCGTTCGTGCAGGCCTTGGGGCGGGGGGTAGAAAATTCTCTGACAAAACGTCAATCCTGCCTTGCGTCGCCGCGCTGGTCCCTGTCTGTTTATTTAGATATGGCGGGTGTGTCTCCTGTGTCAAAAGCGGGTAGTGACAGGAAAGACATCCGCTTGACCCGCTTGAGCTCAGGGGCTGGTTTTTGTGAGACCCATCAACATCATTTCATGACATGCCAACAATGATCAATCGTCGAAAAATGGTTCATGGCATGGCCGCCGGTGTGGGGGCCTTGATGGGTTCAGATTTGTTCTCAAATACGGCGTGGGCGGCTGAGCCGTCGGTCATGCAAAGGCCCACCGCTCCCAAGCGCGTTATTTTCTTCCTGCAAAACCACGGGTTTGACCCGTTGACGTGCATCCCCAAGGGGCTGACTGAAAGCGGCAGTCTTAACGGTGTGGCGCTTGAAAAGCCGATGCAGGCTCTGGAGCCGTACAAGCACCGGATGCATGTGATCACTGGACTGCATGGTCGCCATACGAGCCCCGGGCACAGTGCCTACTTTGGGGCTCTCGGTGCCTTTCGTGGAGGCACCGGCGTGCCGCCGTCGGCCGCGACCATTGATTATGCCCTCGGTCGCGTCCTGCCGGAAACGATACTTCCACCGCTCTGTATCGGAATGGAGTCGCTGGAAAGCATGAGAGCGCGGCCAACCCTGGCCACGTTGACCGCTGCAGGTCCGAATCAGCCGGTATTTATGCATTGCGATCCGAACATGCTTTACCAGATGCTCTTCGGTAGTATTGCCGACGGCAATGTCAGAAAACATTACGAAGCCCGTTCCAATCTGATGCTCGATGTCGAAGGCGTGGCTCGATCTAAAGTCGCGGGGCTGCCGCTGAGTGAGCGGGAACGCTATGGCTCCTACGTGAACGGATTCCGGGAGCTTAACGGGCTGCGGGAAAAACTGTCTGGAATTTCGGGGCTGCTCAAGCAGCATGCGCCCAAGCCGGATGACCGCTATACTAAGCCACAATTTGAAACCGACTGGCATGATGCATTGCTGGAAACCGGCATCGCCGCCCTTCGGGCCAATTTGACCAACGTTCTGACGATCGCTTCAGGTTGCGGCGAGTATTTTGGCTCGTGGAAAGGGCTGGGCATTACGGACACCGGCCATGGGTTGGGACATCTTGACCAGCCGGACAATCCGATTTGGACGAAAATCAGGCATTATAATTGTGAAATGCTGGTCAAGATCATGAAAGCGTTGGAGGAAGTGCCTGAAGGTGCGGGCTCGATGATGGACAACACGCTCATTGTCTACACGAGCAACAATGCGGAGAAGCAGCATTCTGAGGGGGTGAACTGGCCTTTTGTTCTTCTGGGCAATGGGGGAGGGCGATTCAAGACCGGTCACTATACCCATGTCAAAGATCGTCCGATCAACGACTTGTATACGACATTGTTGCACGGGGCGGGTGCGCCGGTTGATCGGTTTAACGCTGACAAAAACATGGCTAGTCTCATTCAGAGTCAGGCCGGTCCGATTGAGGAACTTCTTGCGTAAGATGTCGTTTTGTCGACTTGTTTACCTAGCGGTTTTGATCACGATTGCTGGTGTCCCGTGGGTACGGGCGGGCCAGACTGAGCGGGTGAGCCACGGGGAGGCGGATGTTGCGCTGTCGGCGCGGCCATTTCTCGAAAAGTACTGTTTGGACTGTCATGACGACGAATCCACAGAGGGCGGTGTTTCTTTGGATGGTCTTGACGCGGTGACTCCGGAGAATGCGAGTCTGTGGAAACGCATCTGGGAGCAGGTGGCATTGAAGGAAATGCCTCCTCGAAAAAAAGCGAACCAGCCGACATTGCTGGAGCGGCATGATCTATCCAACTGGATCACGGCGGGCTTGGCTGGGGCCCTGAAAAACCGAGGGGGGTTTAATGATCACCTGCGTCCGGGCAAGGGGAATCATCTGGATCATGACTTACTCTTTGGGATGGAGCCTCAGAACCTTGAGCCGGCATCCACCCCGGCTCGCCTCTGGCGCCTTCATCCTCAGGAGCATCTGGTTCGTTTGAACGATCTCATCTGTTTTAAGCGGAAGTTTGATCCGGAGCGACCCGGTCTCTGGACGCATGGCGATCATATTCCGTCAAATCTCGAAGGTGAGGTCAAAGTCTATTTTGGTCTGGACCAGTATCTTGGAGCTTTTGAGGACGCCTACAGTGTAGGGGTCAGCGGTTTTCAGTCGAGTTTTTCGATGATTAGGGACCATGGACTGCGCAACTATTCGTTTTTGTATTCCGTCAACAGTTCTGAAGCGACCCAGATCGCGGGTATCGCCGAGAAGATTTTGCGGTTCATGGCCTGCGGCCCGGCGGCCGAGCCGTACCAATTTGCTGATGATATCGAAAAAATTCCTGGAGAGTATCGAGGTCTGAATCTCATTTTTTATCGCAAGGATTTTAAATTACTACCTACTCCGGTCTACGAGTTGATGCGCACTCCGGGTGTCAGCGATGAGCGGCTGAGGGAAGTCATCAATTTTTTGTTTGAAGCGCTGACGCTGCGTCCACCGGACAGTGATGAAACGGAAGCGTATTTAAGGATTGTCAAAAAGTCGATTCAGGACCTTGGCAAAGAAGACGGTGTCTTCCTAGGCTTGGCTCCGATTTTTCTCGATCGAGATGCACTTTTCCGCCCGGAGCTTGGCGAGACTGGGACTCCCGACGCGCATGGGCGGGTGATGTTGCGGGGGCGGGAACTTGTGCTGGCTATTAATGCGGCTTTTTCTTATATCCGGCCGGAGGCGGACCACTTGTGGACGGCGTTATCCGAGGGAAACCTAGTCACACGTGAGGACGTCGAACGCGAAGTGACTCGCATTTTGAATGACCCCAGCATTCGGAAACCGAGAGTATTGCAGTTTTTCAGGGAGTTTTTTGATTATGATCGCGCGCCGAGTGTCTGCAAAGACCGTCAGGCTCTCGAGCGGGACGGGGGACATTTTGACACCGTGTACGCGGCCATGACCAGCATGGTCGCCAACACGGACGGCCTCATTGAATTGATTTTGGCGGAGGATAAACATGTTCTAAAAGAGATGCTGACTACGGACCGGGTGATCTATCAGCCCTACACCTCCGGAGCCAGTTTCAGGGATGGCATTTTGTTCAAAACGGACATCGCCTACTTCCTGAACAGGGGTAAACAATTCGTCGAGTTCAAGAAGATCGAGCCCATCACGCCGACCCCGGATAACAGGTTGGTGATCGAACGGGCGGAAAGAGAGGTGTTCGATCAGAACATGCTTCACCATATTTTCCCGAATCCGGCGAGCCCCATCCATGTGCGGCAGTCGCCTTTTGACAAAGGTCGATTTCCTCCCGCAAACGATGCTTTGAAGGCGATCACGACGGTGGATCCGAAGGAGCGTCTGGGGATTTTGACGCACCCGGTTTGGCTCGTCGCTCATTCCGATGCCATGAATAATCATGTCATCTCACGCGGCCGCTGGATCCGGGAGCGTCTGCTCGGAGACGCGGTGCCGGATATTCCTCTGACCGTGGATGCTCGGTTGCCAGATGAACCCGAATCATCCCTGCGCCACCGGATGCGCGTCACTCGCGAGCCAGAATGTTGGCGTTGCCATCAGAAAATGGACCCCCTCGGCCTTCCTTTTGAGAAATACAACCAGCTCGGTATTCTTCTGGATACAAACCCGTCGAATAATTGGGGGCATCCGGTTGATACGACGGGTGAAATCATCCGCAGCGGCGATCCGGGCCTGGACGGCCCAGTCAAGGATCCCATGGAAATGATCGAACGACTCGCGACCAGCGAACGTGTTAACCAGGTGTTCGTCCGCCATGTATTTCGTTACTGGATGGGACGCAACGAAACCATCAATGATGCGCCCATTCTTCAGGCTGCCTACCGCGCTTATCGTGATAATGATGGCAGCATGAAGGCGTTGCTGACTTCCCTGCTGACTTCCGATGCTTTTTTGTACCGCAAAACAATGGAGAATGAGCCTTGATTGCCGCCTGCTGGCTGGTCTTGGGCGGCGGTTTTGGGTGGCGGGGGAGTGGGGGGTACAGGATTGGTCGGTGGCGGTGCGGGTTTTGGGTTTTACCTAGCTGGTGGGGGTGTGGTGCCTTGATCCTTGCGTAAAATCCAACCCATGCTATGAACACCCACATTCAGCGTCTCTAGGCGATTTTGCGTCTGGGGCATTGTCTCGCAAGAGGCTTACAATCATTTAGTTAAAAATAAACCACCGCACATCATGCCCAAGGAATACTTCCCCGGTATCAAAAAAGTCCGTTACGAAGGACCGGACACCAAAAACCCGCTCGCCTTCCGCCACTATGATGCCACTGAAATAGTGGGCAGCAAAACCATGAAGGATCACTTTCGTTTTGCCGTTGCTTACTGGCATGCGATGAAAAATCCTTTGGCTGACCCATTTGGGGGCGGCACCGCCATTCGTCCGTGGAACGCGGGCAGTCCGTTGAAGATGGTCGAGCAGACCGCACGGGCCTGTTTCGAGTTCATGGACAAGGTGGGCATTGATTATTATTGTTTTCACGACCGGGATGCGGCGCCGGAGATGGCGTCCTTGAAGGAGAGCAATGACATTCTTGACAAGACGGCGGTGATTTTAGGCAAGTTGCAAAACGACAGCGGCAAGAAGCTGCTGTGGGGCACGGCCTGTCTTTTTGCGCATCCGCGTTATCAGCAGGGAGCGGCGACCAGTCCGGATGCGGATGTGTTTGCGTATGCGGCCGCGCAGGTCAAGAAGGCGATGGATGTGACGGCGCAGCTCAACGGAGAAGGCTACACGTTTTGGGGTGGGCGCGAAGGGTATTCGACGTTGTTGAACACCGACATGAAGCGCGAGCTGGATCACCTCGCCGCCTTCCTGCACATGGCTGTCGACTACAAAAAGAAGATCGGTTTCAAGGGGCAGTTTTACATTGAGCCCAAACCGAAAGAACCGACCACCCACCAGTATGATTCTGATGCGGCTGCTTGTTTGAACTTTCTGCGGACCTACGGACTGATCGATCACTTCAAGCTGAACATTGAGACGAACCACGCCACCTTGGCCGGACATACCGTCCAGCATGATTTGACCGTGGCGGCTAACGCTGGAGCCCTCGGATCGATCGACGCCAATGCTGGCGACGAGCTGCTGGGATGGGACACCGATCAATTCCCAACCAACATGTACATGACAACCCAGATCATGCTGGTGTTGCTCAGAATGGGTGGATTCACGACGGGCGGGCTGAACTTCGACGCCAAGGTGCGTCGCGAAAGTTATGAGCCGGTTGATCTTTTCCATGCGCACGTGGGTGGGATGGATGCCTTTGCGCGCGGGCTGAAGGCGGCGCACGCGATTATCCGGGACGGTCGGCTTGATGACTTCATCAAGGCGCGCTACAGCTCGTACGACAGTGGACTGGGAGCTAAAATTGAGGCGCGGAAGACGACGTTCGCCGAGCTCGAGAAGCATGCGTTGGGCCTGAAAAAGAGCCCGTTGCCAGGCAGTGGCCGCCAGGAGATGCTAGAAAACCTGCTCAATGATTTCATTCGTTGAGCGGATTTCGGAGAGGGAATGAATGAATGTCCGAACGCCCGCGTCGCAGCCAGTCTGCGGCGCGGTCGTGTTTCGATTAGAGGTGGGTGATGACGTCGGCGGCTTCGTAGCGGACTTTGGCTCGGGTGGCGTGCACGTCTCCGGCCGAGCGGTAGCCGGCGGCGCAGGCGACGACGGTGCGGTAGGGAGAGTGGGTGAGCCCAAGGATGGTATCATATGCGACTGGATCCAGTCCTTCCATTGGGCAGGTATCGACGCCGAGGGCGGCCGCGCTGGTCATGAACGAACCGAGGGCGATGTAAATTTGGCGATCGGCCCAGGCGTTGAGCCATCCTTCATTTTGGGCTTTTTGGCGGAAGCCGGCCATCATGTTGCGGTATCCGGCGAGCGAGTCGGCGGTGGCGCCGGTGACGGCGACCATCCGGGCGATAAAGCGGTCAATCTCCGTTTCCGGCATATCGTGGTGACGGGCGAAAACGACGAAGTGTGAGGCCTCGACCGGCTGGGTTTGCCCCCACGAGACCGGAACCATTTTGGTTTTCAGTTCGGCAGAATCGATGACAAAAAATTTCCATGGTTGAAGTCCGAACGATGATGGGGTGAGCACGAGGGCTTCTTCCAGAGAGGCCCAGATGTCGGCTGGGATTTTTTGGGCGGGGTCGAATTGTTTGGTGGCGTAGCGCCAGCGCAGGGCCGTTAGCAGGTGGTCAGGTGTCATGGGTGATGGTTGGGAAATCATGAGAGGGGTGTGGGGAGGGGTTGGGGGCGCGGAGGGCGGGAGGGGAGTTTACCGGCGTTGCAGTCGCCAGAAGAGCCAACCGCCGAGGGCGAGGAAGAGGACATTGGGGAGCCACACGATGAGCCACGGGTAGGAGCTGGCACGATCTTTCAGGATGCTATCGCCGAGCATGAGAAGTGAGAGGTAGGCGATGCCGACGGCGAGGCTGAGGCCGAATCCGATGGATGTTTCCCGGCGTTGGGCGGTGACACCGAGGGGCAGGCCGACGATGACAAAGACGAGGCAGGCGAGGGAGAAACTAAAGCGTTTGTTTAATTCGGTGCGCAGCTCGGTGGCGTGAGCGAGGGCTGGGCGTGCGGAAGTGCCGTCTTGGGATTTGCTTTTTTTGCGGTTGGCGCCCTCGGTGCGGGCGCGGGCGGTGGCGGCTTCGAGGCGCTGACTGAGTTCGCCGGTGGTCATCATGCCGGGTTTGACGCGTTCCAGTTTGTCGTACAGCCGCTGGAGAGTCATGGTTTGGGTGATTTCGCCGGCTTGGATGGGCGGGCGGATCCGAATCAGGGGATTGACGCCGGAGACGCGGTCTTCAGGCCGTTCCGGGTCGCGCATGATGATGGTGGTGTCGCTCAGTTCCAGATCGAACCCTTGTTGGGCTGGATTTTCCACCAGTTGGGCGCGACTGGCGGTGAGAAAACCACTGGGCTGGCGCGACTCATTGAGCAGGATCATCTGAAAGTTCGAGAGGCGTCCGTCGTCGGTTTTCTGGCCGATGTAGATGACGAAGTTGTCGATTTGATCGACGATGGTATCAGGCGTGAGCAGGGCCTGCGGGTTAGCGGTGGTCACGCGGGTCGGCAGACGGGCCAGTTCGGATTGGGCGCGCGGGGCGAGGTCGAGGTTGATCCAGAAGCAGGCGGCGGTGCAGAGGCTGGCCAGCGCGAGGACGGGTGCGCAGAGGCGGGCGAAGCTGGAACCTCCCATGCGCAAGGCCAGCAACTCGTTGTCGGCCGAGAGTCTGCCGAAGACGAGTAGGACCGCGGTCAGCAGGCTCCAAGGCACGGTGAATGGCAGTGAGGCGACGACTGCATATCCCATGAACTTCAGAAAGAAGGAGATGGGAAGATCGCGCAAAATCTCCGACGGCAGACTGAGCAGCGGTTTGAACACGTTGCCAAGCACCATGACGATGGTCAGGATGAGAACGGCAATGAGGGTCGCCGTAATGACTTGGCGGCCGATGTAGCGGTCAATGATCCGCATTGGATAAAACGACGACCATAGATCGGTGCGGCGGCCATGAAAGCGGAAACTATGCGGCTTCGGACCGCGAAAATTCCGGATCTGGGAGAAATCATTCTGGCTCTGGGCCGGGCCCCGTTCATCGTAGAGTCATGTCATGGGATCACGGTCATGGCCCGGTTGGGTTGTTGCTTGAGCATTTGCGCACGCGGGTCCGGGCGGGGCAGTCGCATGTCTGGCTCTCAGGCCCGGCGCGCGAAGTCATGCGCGCGTGGCATTTGCAGCAGCGTGGTGGTCGCGGGGCCGCCGCCCCCGTCGGTCGGGCCGGCGGTCGGTCGGCCGCGGTGTCAGCGGTGTCAACGGTGTCAGCGGTGTCAGCGGTGTCAGCGGTGTCAGCGGTGTCAACGGGCGCAAGGCCGTCGGCGCCGGTATTGGCTGGGCTTGGGCCTGGGACTGGGGACAAAGCGGTTTGGCCGGAGGCGGGAGTGGATCCGGTCGTTGAGGCGTCACTGGCCGGGGTGCGGGCTGGGGTTATGTCGTGTCCGGCGTACGTCCGGTTGCGCGAGCGTGGTGGGTTGGGCTGGACGATGGTTTTTGCGGCGGGCCATCCGGCTTCGCCTCTTGTTTTTGTGGGGGAGGCGCCGGGGGTTGAAGAGGAAAAGGCCGGAGAGCCATTTGTTGGTCCGGCGGGCCAGTTGCTGACTAAAATGGTAATGGCGATGGGGTTACAGCGGCCTCAGGTCTATGTGACCCATGTGGTGAAATTCCGTCCGGCGGCGGGGCTAGGGAGTGAGGAAAGTCCGAGCCGTCGTCCGACAGCCGAGGAGATGGCGGCGGCGCTGCCTCATTTGCACCGCGAACTGGCTGTGTTGAATCCCCGCGTTCTGGTGGCGCTGGGGGCGACGGCCTTGGAAGGATTGGGGGGTGGGGCGACGTCGATCGCGGAAGCTCGCGGGCACTGGCGCGAGTTTCAAGGTATCCCCTTGATGCCGACTTTCCATCCAGGCTACTTACTGCACAACGAATCACTGGCCGAACGACGGAAGGTGTGGGAGGACCTGTTGCAGGTGATGGAAAAGCTCGGGCTGCCGATCAGTTTAAAACAGCGTGGATTTTTTAAAGGCTGACGGGCATGCCCCGTGGTTGTCTGGTTTGGGGCCAACGTCGGGGGCGGAGAGGCTGAGTGTCGCGGGGTTGGTGGGCCGGGGGCGCGGTGGTTAGACCCTCCAGAGCAGGGTGTTTTTCTTAAAGTGGGCGTCGTCTATTTCTGGATAGTCGAGGGTACAATGGGCGCCGCGGCTTTCGTGGCGCGAGTGGGCGCTGTCGACGATGAGGGCGGCCACTTGGACGAGGTTGCGCAATTCCAGGACTTCGGCGGTGACGCGATAGCCCCAGTAGAATTCCTGAACTTCTTTTTGCAGGGTGCGCAGTCTGGTGGCGGCGCGTTGGAGACGTTTGCTTGTGCGGACGATGGAGACGTAATCCCACATCAGGCGGCGGATTTCATCCCAGTTGTGGTAGATGACGACCAGTTCATCGACGTCTTGGGCATCGCCGCTGATCCATGGATCGAGGGAGAATTCGCGGGGGTGGCGTGCGGGTAGTGGTTCTTTTTGTAGCACGTCCTCGACGGCGCGGTGCCCCATGACGGCTCCTTCCAGCAGGCTGTTGCTAGCGAGGCGGTTTGCTCCGTGGAGGCCAGTGCAGGCGACCTCACCGACGGCCCACAGTCCGCGCAGCGAGGTGGCTCCATCGAGGTTGGTCTGGACGCCACCGCATTGGTAATGAGCCGCTGGTACGACAGGAATCGGTTCTTTGGACATGTCGATGCCCAGATTCATCAGGGTCTGAAAGATGTGAGGGAACCGGTCTTCCAGCCAGGCGCGCGGTTTTGATGTGATGTCGAGGAAGACGCATTTGGAGCCGGTTTTTTTGATTTCCCGGTCGATGGCTCGGGCCACGATATCGCGTGGGGCGAGGTTTTCGCGCCGGTCATATTTGTGCATGAACGGCTGGCCGTCGGCGCCGACGAGCACGCCACCTTCACCGCGGAGGGCTTCGCTGATGAGGAAGCTGCGTTTTTGCGGATGGAAGAGGCAGGTGGGGTGGAACTGGATGAATTCCATGTTGGCGATGGTCACGCCGGCACGCCAAGCCATGGCCACGCCGTCGCCGGTGGCGACTTCTGGGTTGGTGGTGTACTGGTAGACACGCCCGCTGCCTCCGGTGGCGAGGATGACGCGATCGGAGCGGAAAGTTTTGACGTCTCCGATATTTTGATCGAGCGCGTAGAGTCCGAGGCACCGGTCTTCCTGGGCGTAGCCGAGTTTGCCGGTGGTGATGAGGTCGATGGCGTAATAGCCTTCGAGGAGAATGATGTTTTTTTCGGCGCGGGCGGCGGCGAGCAAGTGGGTGGCAATTTCCAGACCGGTTTGGTCGCCTTGGTGCAGGATGCGTCGGCGGGTGTGGCCCCCTTCGATGCCTAGATCGAAATCTCCCGGGGGAGCGCCTGGCTTCTGGCTGAATTTGACGCCGAGTCGGATCAGTTCGGCTATGCGTTCTGGTCCCTCGGAGATGATGGCTCGGACGGCTTTTTCATCGCAGAGGCCGGCTCCGGCATCGAGCGTATCGGCGATGTGCTGATCAAATGAATCATCGGGACTGAGCACGCAGGAGACTCCGCCCTGTGCCCAAGCCGTATTGGAGGCTTCGCCGGTTTTTTTACTGAGGATGGCCACTCTTCCGTGGCGCGCCGCCTTCAAGGCAAACGTCAGACCGGCGATCCCAGTGCCGACAACGAGGAAATCGTACTCGTGCGGGGCGCTCATCGCAGTGGATCGGGAAATGGTGGCTGGCTCGACATGGACTGGAGGTGGGTGTTCAGAAGAAAAGTATTGGAGCGGGCCGTGGTGGCGTCCAGCGCGGAAAATGGCGCGGGAATGGTTGGCAGAGAGCCTGCAGCTTGCCATATCACATGCTTCCCGCCGATGGCAATCCCAGAACTCCAATCCCAGCTCCCCCTCTTACCTGCTGGCAGCCGCGCTTTTGCGCCTGCCAATGGCTCGCTTGTTTTTGAAACCTACGAGGCGGGAGCCACGCACGGACGCGGGTCTCTCGGGGTTGGTTTCACTTTGGATGAGGGCATGGTGGCTTCGGTGACGCGGCTGCCGGGTGTGCCGGGGGCTCCTCATCGCGATGTGGCTGGCGAGTCGGAGATTGTGGTTGACGGCCGGCGATGGGATTTTCCCACCGTGCGGCAGGTGATCCGGCAGCTGGCTCTCGAGCCGGTGCAGGTCACTTTGACAGCGGACCTACCGTTTGGATGCGGGTTTGGCATGAGTGGGGCTAGTGCTCTGGCTACGGCGTATGCGCTGGGAGCTGAATTTGCGTCTCCGCAGTCGTCCTTTGAGCTGGCCATGGTGGCGCATGAAGCGGAGGTCGATCAGGCGACTGGGCGCGGTGACGTCGGGGGGCAATTTAATGGCGGCTTTATGATGCGGACCACGCTGGGGGCGCCATTGGCGGTGCAATGGTTACCGATCGGGGAAGCGCCGGTCTGGTGCCGGATTTTTGGGCCGATCTCGACCAGTGACGTCCTGCGCGATGCGGCGACCATGGCCCGGGTCAATGCGGCCGGGCATGCGGCCTTGGAGAAATTGCGGTCGGCCCGGGAGCTGGATTTGAACCGGCTGTTGCAGATGTCGAGGGAGTTTGCCGAGGCGTCCGGCCTGCTGACCAGTGAGCGCGTGCGGCGGTCGATTGACGAGGCGGTGGCGGCCGGAGGGCAAGCCAGCATGGTGATGCTGGGTGAAGCGGTGGTGAGTTCGGTGCCGATTGACGGGGCGCGGGCCTGTCGGGTGGTGCGCCAGCCGGCTCGTTTATTGGCGCCGGGAGAGCGGGTTGAGCGGCGGTTGGGGGCTGAGTGATGGGGGTGATATATGTTATTTATAACAGGTGTTCATGTTACGGATCTTCGGTGAGAGACTTACTCTTTCACTTGCGCCATGCCTTGGTCTGTGCTTTAACTTTGTCCCTTCGCTGGAGACAGGGGTAGCCAGACCGTGAGCGGTCAGGATTACCCGGGGAAAAGTGGGAGTAATCCCGCTTTTTTTTGTCCCCAGCCCCGACTCCCCGTTTTGCCATGACCACTGAGCTGACAGCACTGTTCGACTATTTCGAAAAAGACAAAGGGATGAGCCGTGAAAAGGTCATCGAAGCCGTTGAGCGCGCCTTGTTGTCAGCCGCGAAAAAGCGTCTTGGCCCATTGCGTGAATTGCGGGTGAGCATTGATCCGATCAAGGGCGACATGCGTGTTTTTACCAAGCCTTTGGTGGTTGAGATCGTGACCAACAAGTGGGAGCAGCTTCCGGTGGAAGTGGCGCAGAAGTTAAAGGCTGGGGTGGTGCCTGGTGATGAAGTGGAGATCGACGTGACACCGCGTGATTTCGGCCGGATTGCGGCGCAGACGGCCAAGCAGGCGATGATGCAGTCGTTGCGTCAGGCGGAGAAGGAGATGATGTATGATGAGTTCAAGGATCGGGCGGGGGAGATTGTTTCCGGGGTGGTGCGTCGGTTTGAGAAGTCTGATGTGTTGATTGATTTGGGCAAATTTGAAGGATTGATGCCGTCGAAAGAGCGGGTGCAGACGGAGGACTACAATATTGGGGACCGGGTTCGTGCGTACGTGGTGGCGGTGGAAAACGGGGTGCGTGGGCCGGAGATCATTCTCAGCCGCAGTCATCCGAATTTTGTCAAACGTCTCTTTGAGAGCGAGGTGACGGAGATTGCTGACCACACGGTGCAGATTCGCGCCATTGCCCGCGAGGCTGGTTACCGGACGAAGGTGGCGGTGTATTCAGCGGACAGCAAAGTGGATCCCGTCGGGGCGTGTGTGGGGCTGAAAGGGGCGCGGGTGAAAAACATCGTGCGTGAGCTCAACAACGAAAAAGTGGACATCATTCGTTGGAGTGACAATCCGAAGGAATTTGTTAAAGAAGCTCTTAAACCAGCGGTGATTGCGGAGTCCAAGATCACGGTCGATGAAGCCCACAAGCGGGTCACGGTGCGGGTCAATGAGGAAGAACTATCCAAGGCGATCGGTCGTCGTGGACAAAATGCCCGACTGACCAGCCGCCTGATGGGGTGGGACGTCCAGGTGGAGCGCGATGAGTCGGCTCATGAACAATTTGTCGGTAAAGTGGCCCGGGAGGCTGCTGATATGGCCACCAAACTCGGCATTGCCGAGGACATCGCTGCGAAGTTGATGGAAGGTGGCTTAAATTCGATTGACCTGCTTGCCGAGGTGGAACCTGCCGATGTGGCTGGCGCCGCCGGCGTCACAGAGGAAGAAGGCGCGGCGATTATCGCCAAAGCCAAGGAAATCTACGAGCGCGAGGCAGCGCCCGCTCAGGGTTAACCACCCCCAGCTGGCTCCGCCCATGAAAACCTACACCACCACGAATGGCATCCAAATCCAGCACTGCAAAATCCGGGGGCGCTCAGCGCGCCGAGTCGGTATCCTCCGACACGGCCGCGGTTGAGTCCTCAGGTTCCCTCCCGGAAGAAAAGGCCGGTGCGCTTGACCTGCTCGCTGAGAAGCCGAGGCGTGTCCGCAGAAAATCTGATGCCTCCGATGTGGCCTTGCCGACGATCGGCAAATTGCCTGTTCGGCCGGTGGAGGTTCCGGTCGCGGCCGCGCCGGTGGAGCCGGCTGGTCCGACGCTGGACGAGCTCAAGGACAGTGCGCTTTCACTTTTTGACGAGGATGAAGCCAAGGCGGAGCGCAAGCGTAAAGTAGACGAAGCGCGGGCCTTGCGGGCGCTGCAGTCGTCTCAGTTGTTGAAGCCGATTTCCAAGATCGTGGCGGCCAAGGAAGAGGCGAAGGCTGAAGCTGAGGCTCGGTTATTTCAGCAACTTCATCCTACGCCACCGCCGGTGGTTGAGGTTGTTGTGCCCGAAGTGCCGGTGGTGACGGAAGTGGTCGAGGCGGGGGAAAGCGAATCCGACGAGGATGAGATCATTGACCCTAAAGTCATTCATCTCAAGCCACCGGTTATCGTCAAGGATTTGGCTGAGCGCATTGGCATCAAGTCATTCCAGATCATCAAAGAATTGATGGCGTTGGATATTTTCGTCAATCAGAACAGCGCGATCGAGCCGGATGTAGCCGCCAAAATCTGCGAAAATCACGGGTTCATATTTGAGCGTGAGAAGCGGAAGAAGGGCGAAGGTGTTCACAAAGTGGACGAAGTGGTGGCGGCACCGCCGGTACCGGAGCCGGAGCCGGAAGTGGAGAAGCTCAAGCCGCGGCCGCCGATTATTACGATCATGGGTCATGTCGATCACGGCAAGACCAGTCTGCTGGATTACATTCGCAAATCCAAAGTGGCGGCGGGCGAAGCGGGTGGTATCACCCAGCACCTTGGCGCCTATGCGGTCGAGCACGAGCTGAGCGGTGAGAAGAAGACGATTGTTTTCCTTGATACCCCTGGCCACTCGGCGTTTTCGGCGATGCGCGCTCGAGGGGCCAATTTGACGGATATCGTTGTGCTGGTAATTGCGGCGGATGACGGCATGATGCCGACCACGCATGAAGCCTTGGCACATGCCCGGGCGGCGGGCGTCAAGATTGTGGTCGCGCTCAACAAGTGTGACCTGCCGCGTGCTGACGTTAACAAAGTGAAGCAGCAGCTGCAGGCCAATGATTTGATGCCTGAAGATTGGGGTGGAACCACCAGCTGCGTGGAAATTTCTGCGACCAAGGGGACCAATGTTGACCAGCTTCTGGAGATTATTTTGTTGGAAGCTGAAATGCTTGAATTGAAGGCGGATCCCAAGGCGCCGGTTCGGGCGATCGCGGTGGAATCACGTGTTGAGGCAGGCAAGGGCCCAACGGCGACCGTTATTGCCAGCACGGGTACGCTCAAAGTGGGCATGCCCTTTATCTGCGGGCAGCATTGGGGTAAAGTGCGCAGTTTGCTCAACGACCGTGGGGAGCCGATCAAGTCGGCGGGTCCGTCTATTCCTTGCGAGATTGTCGGTTTTTCTGGGCCACCCTCGGTGGGTGATGAAGTCCTCGAGATGAAGTCTGAGCGGGATGCGAAAAAACTCTCGGAGGAGAGAAGCAGCAGCCAGCGGCTTGAGAAATTGGCGCATCCGCGGCGCAACCGGATGGAAGACCTTTTTGCCAGCATGGACACCAAGGTCAAGGTCTTGCGCGTTATCCTCAAGGGGGATGCGGCGGGATCGGTGGAAGCGATTGTGGGAGCGCTCAAGGACATCAAGTCGGAGAAGGTGACTTTGGATTTTGCGGCCACGAGCGCGGGCGCGATTACTGAAAGCGACGTACTGCTGGCCAGTGCGACGGATGCCATCATCATTGGTTTCAACACCAAAGTTGAGACCAAGGGGGTGGCGGCTGCCAAACGGGAAGGCATTCAGATTAAGCTCTATTCGATCATTTACGAACTGATTGACCAAGTTCGGGATGCGATGCTGGGGCTGCTGGATCCTTTGACCCGCGAGCGCATCATTGGTCATGCCTTGGTCAAACAGGTGTTCAAAGTGCAGCGCGGTTATGCGGCTGGTTGCGGCGTCACCGACGGTCGCGTCACCCGCACGGCTCATGCCCGCGTCATGCGCGGCGGCACGCCAGTTTACGATGGCAAGATGTCCACCCTGCGCCGTTACAACGACGAAGTGCCGGAAGTGCGGAACGGACTCGAGTGCGGTATCAAGCTCGGTTCCTTCGACGACTACGAAGAAGGCGATATCATTGAATGCTACGAGTTGGAGAAAATGGCGCAGACTCTCTAGACTCTCAGGATCTTACGGCCCATCACGACCGCTTGGCTGGCTGCCTTGCGGGGGGCTTTCCTCTGGCAGTCCTCATTTTTTCGGCCGCTTTTTTGCTTTCAGACACCCCTATTGGTACTGGTCATCCCGTCTGAAATCCGTTTTCATCGTTTCCCCTTTTCATCACCGTGACCAATCGTCCACGCCGAGTCGCTGAACTCATGAAGCATGAGCTGGCCGAAATCCTCAATAAGGATTTCGAGTTTGGCGGTGCCTTGGTCACGATCCATGACATCGAGCTGACCCCGGATTTCAAGCGCGCCATCGTCTATCTCGGTATCATTGGTCGAGAAGATTATCAGGCGGATGCCATGCGCAAATTGCAGAAATCGACGCAGGCTATTACCAAAAAACTGTGTAAACGCGTCATCTTAAAAAATACGCCGGCGTTGCATTTCCGGCAGGATGATTCAGTCGAGCGTGGCGTCCGGGTGCTTGGCATTATGGAGGAGATCGACCGTCAGGTCGCTCCAGATGAGCCGCCGTATCCGGCTGCCGGTCAGATGAAAGAATCCCAGCCTAAACCCAAGTCTCCGTCGATGGACCGACCGTCGTTCGGCCGCGAGGAACGGGATCAAGATGATTCCCACTGACGCGGTCTGTCGGCGGTGCCTGTGCCGCGCCCCGATTTCTCCGTTATTTTTTTCTCTCGTCCATGTCTTTGATTGCCAGCATCACACTTTCTGAATTGGCGGCTCACTTGCGAGTGGCGCCGCGCCGTTGTGTGGTGACCTCGCATGTTCGACCTGATGGCGACGCGATCGGTTCCGCGGTGGCGCTGGCCCTGGCCCTGCAGAAGCTCGGGCACAGTGTCAGAGTGTTGAACGAAGACGGGGTGCCGGACAATCTCAGCTTTTTACCGGCCGCCTCCTTGGTTGAGCGGCCGTCCGGCGTCGTCGAGGCGGACGTTGTTTTCGCGCTTGATAATGCCACCCAGCCGCGACTGGGCGAGGGCGTGAATGCGGCCATTGCCGGTATTCCGTTGCTCATCAATGTGGATCACCACATCAGTAATACGCGCTACGGGCATCACTATTATATTGATTCGACCTCGCCCGCGACCGGGCAAATCGTCGCTGAATGGCTCGAGGCGGCGGGGGTAGAGATCGATGCCGCCATCGCGGAAAACCTGTATACGGCGATTTCGACGGATACCGGAAGTTTTCAGTATGCCAATACCACCGCGGCCACGTATCGCTGGGCGGCTCGCCTGCTGGAGACGGGGCTTTCGGTGGGCGAGTTGAATCGCAAGATTTACCAAAGCAGTCCGCTGCGCCGGGTCCGACTTTTGAGCGAGCTACTCCGGGTGTTGGATATTTCCCCGGACGGTCGGGTGGCCAGCTGGTATTTGACGGGGGAGATGGCGGCCCGGGCCGGCTCGATTCCCGAGGATACGGAGAACATGATTGACCACATTCGCGGGATTGACGGCGTGGTGGTGGCGGCATTTTTCGAGGAGCTTGATGACGGGCGGGTGCGTTTAAGTTTGAGGAGCAAGGATGCGCGGTTTGATGCCAGCGCGGTGTGCGGTCAATTTGGTGGTGGGGGCCATACCATGGCGGCGGGGGCGCGCTTGCGCGGACCGGTCATGGAGGCAAGAGAGCGGGTTTTATCATCGATTCATGAGGCACTCATCGCAGCAATCCCAGCTTGACGGCGTCCTGCTGGTGGACAAGGCACCTGGTATGACCAGCCACGACGTGGTAGCGGTCACTCGTCGGAGCTTGAACACGAAGAAAGTGGGCCATTGCGGCACGCTTGATCCCATGGCTACGGGCCTGCTTATTGTCGTGGTCGGCAAGGCCACAAAAATTCAGGATCTACTGATGGCTGAAGACAAAGAGTACGAGGGTACGATTTGTCTGGGGGCCACCACTAGCACGCAGGACAAGGAGGGGCAGATTCTCGAAGAGAAGCCGGTTCCGGAGCTGACGCGCGAGCAGGTGGAGGATGCGTTTAATGCGTTTCGCGGTGATTTTTATCAGATGCCCCCGATGGTGAGCGCCATCAAGAAGGACGGGGTGCCGCTCTACAAGTTGGCGCGTCAGGGCAAAGAGGTCGAGCGCGAGCCGCGGTTGGTGCATGTGTTTCATCATGCGATCACGCGGTTTGAGCCACCGGAAATTGATTTTCGCGTGTTGTGCAGCAAGGGGTTTTACGTGAGGACGTATGCGCATGATATCGGGCAGCGGCTTGGATGTGGAGCGCATTTGAGCTCCCTGCGCCGGACTCGCAGTGGAAAATTTGATTTGACCCGCGCGGTCAGTTTTCAACAACTGAAAGAAGGACCGGTGGCCGATTTACATGCGGCCATGCTCAGTCTGCCCGATGTTTCCCGCTTGCGTGGCGTTTGAACCGTGGTTGTCCTCCGTTCCATCCCAGATCTTGCCGGGGTGCCGGGGCCGGTCCATCTGGCCATCGGTGTGTTCGACGGGGTCCACGCCGGTCACCAAGCGGTCATTCGCACGGCGCTCGGCCAACCCGGCGGTTCATCGGTGGTGGTGACTTTTGATCCGCATCCCGCGCGGGTCTTGCGACCGGAGCGTGCGCCTCTGATGCTGACGTCCATCCGGCATAAACTGCTCGTCTTTGAACGGCTCGGGGTGGAGTATACGCTCGTGCTGCCCTTTGACGAAGCATTTGCGCGCACGGAGGCCGAAGATTTTGCGGCGGAGCTCGGCCGCGCCTGCCGGCCGCTCGGATCGATCACGGTCGGAGACGACTGGGCTTTTGGCCACCGGGCCCGTGGCACGGTCGCTCTGTTGCGGTCGCTGGGGTTGACAGTGCACGCAGTGCCGCCGGTCCACGTCGATGGCGTGGCGGCGCGCAGTACGGGGGTACGCGAGGCGGTGGCCGCCGGTGATTTCGGGCAGGCCGCCCGCCTGCTGGGGCGTCCGTCGACCGTGCTGGGAACAGTGGTGGCAGGACAGCAGCTCGGGCGCCGTCTCGGCTTTCCTACCGCGAATCTGGCACTTGAAAACGAGCAGCTACCACCCAACGGCGTGTACACTGTGCGCGCCCGCCTCGGATCAGACACGGTGTTGGGAGTGGCCAACCTCGGCGTGCGTCCGAGCGTGGAAAACGGTGAACCAACACGACGCCTAGAGGTGCATCTTCTCGATTTCTCCAGAGACATCTACGGACTGGAAATGGAGGTCGAATGGGTCGAGTGCCTGCGTCCGGAGCAGGCTTTTTCGTCGCTCGAAGCCTTGACCGCGCAAATCTCCCGCGACGTAGCCATGGCGCGTCAACGGCTGGACTGAGGCCTGCGCCTATGCGGCGTTCCTTCAGAACGCGTGGTGAATCTGAGACACCCACTTTTGTCGCCGACGGGCGGTCGTATGGGTGGGTGTTTTATTGATTTACACCGCGTTCTGTCTCTCTCGTGAAACGTGAAATTACCCTGCTTTTCGGTTTATTCAGGCAGGCTGTCGAGCAACCCTCGGCGCATGGCCTCGAGTGGGGCTGGGGCGCCAAACCAGTATTCGAACGAGGCGGCTCCTTGGTGCAGCAGCATGGAGAGGCCGTTGGCTACCCGCGCCCCGGCTGCGCGGGCGGCGGCCAGCATGGCGGTTTCTGGCGGGCTGTAGATCATGTCGTAGACGTGATGATGTGACTCCAGTACGCTGGTGGCGGACAGCGGCGATTCCGGTGGTTTCATGCCGACGGAGGAGGCATTGATGACGAGGTCGATATTACGCAGGTCTGGTTCCGTCTGCAGCGAGAGGCGGTCGGATCGGTAAAATGCCCCCAGTTCGTGGGCGAGGCGTTCGACTTTTTCCTTGGTGCGATTGACGAGGGTGAGGCCGGCGCAGCCGGCGAGGGCGCACTGGATGGCGGCGGCTCTCCCGGCGCCACCGCCGGCGCCGAGGATGAGGATGCGCTGGTTGGCGAGAGGCAGGCTGAATTCTTCATCGAGCGCGCGCAGCAGTCCTGGGCCGTCGGTATTGTATCCGAGAATCTTGTTTTCCCGGAAAACAAGCGTGTTGACCGCCCCCAGTCGTCGGGCCAGCGGATCGACTTCATCGGCAACCGCCAGCGCTGCCAGTTTGTGCGGGATGGTGCAGTTAATACCGGCGAATCCGGCTTTTCGACAGGCGTACACGGCCGAGACAAACTCCTCGGGTTTGATTTGCAGGCGGACGTATTGTGCTTCCAGTCCGCAGGCCGCGAGGCCGGGATTGTGCATTTGCGGGGATCGCGAATGAGCCACCGGATCGCCAAAAACGGCCACTAGGGCTGGGGGGTGCAGATGCGGAAGATCAGGAATGTGGGCGAAGGTATAAACGGGCCAGCTCATGGAGACAGCGTAGTCCCGGATCATCGACCTGTCATCCGGCGGTCACGTTGCGGTCACAATGGTTCCGGAAGACGGGAGGAATGGAAGGGGTGACTGGCATGAGGCGAGGTTCAGGTCCGGCGAGATGGGGTGGGATCCATAACTGGATAAACGGGCTGGCTTGTTCTTGGCCGGCTCCTAGAATTGACAGTTAGGTCTTGAAAGTTTGTCATTTATTTATGACTCTGCTGTCTGGCCGTTTCGCTGTCGTCTGACAGTGGGGCTGCTTCATTGATTTCCTGCGTTTTATTTATGTCCATTCTTTCTCAGTTCACCTTTCGGTCTCGATGGGGGCAGTTGCTTTCGGCTGCCGGCGTCTTGACGATGTCTTTGCCTTCTGTTCACGCGTCCGAGGCGCCGGCCAAGGATGAGGGATGGCCGCAATGGCGTGGGCCGCATCGGGATGGCACGGTGGCGTCCACGCCGGCTTGGCCCAGCTCGCTGGGAGAAGAGTTTTTTCAGCGCACGTGGCGGATTGATTTGGGGCCTGGGTATTCGGGGCCTTTGGTCACGGGTGGACTGGTGGTGACGACGGAAACCGAGGGCAAGGCCACAGAGGTGGTGCGTGCTCTGAAGGTCGAAACCGGGGAGGAAGTTTGGCGTACCTCATGGGAGGGGGCGCTGACTGTGCCGTTTTTTGCCAAGTCGAATGGCGACTGGATTCGTTCGACGCCGGCGACGGATGGTACTTTTGTGTATGTGGCTGGCATGCGGGATGTGTTGGTGTGTTTGGAGGTGGCCACGGGCAAAGTTGTGTGGCGTGTTGATTTTGTGAAGGAATTCAGCAGTGAATTGCCTGCTTTTGGCTGTGTGTGTTCGCCGTTGCTGGATGGGGATGCGGTGTATGTGCAGGCGGGGGGCGGGACGGTGAAGCTGGACAAGCGCACGGGAAAAGTCTTGTGGCGCGGGTTTCAAGACGGCGGTGGTATGTCGGGTAGCGCGTTCTCGTCGCCCATTATCGCCACTCTCGCCGGCCGACGTCAGATTGTCGTACAAGGCCGGGAAAAGCTGGCCGGGCTCGATCCATCGGACGGCAAAACCCTTTGGGAAACGCCGGTAGCCTCGTTTCGTGGAATGAACATCCTGACTCCAGTCATTTTTCAAGAGGGTGTCTTTACCAGTACCTATGGCGGTCGCAGCCAGTGGCTGAAAATCGCCGGCTCCCCTGACGCGCTGGCCGCCACCGAGGGGTGGTCGCAAAATGAACAAGGCTACATGTCGACCCCCGTCATCATCGGCTCCCATGCGTATCATCATCTGCGCAGTCAGCGTCTCGTCTGTTTTGATCTCACTACCGGTGAGGAAAAATGGACCAGTAGCGAGAAATTCGGCAAATACGTCAGCCTCGTGGCCCAAGGAGAACAAGTGCTGGCCCTCGATGAACGAGGCCTGCTTTACCTCATCGCCGCCTCCCCCGCGCAACTCAATATCCTTTCCGAACGCCGTGTCAGTGAGGAAGAAACGTGGGCTCACCTCGCCGTCGTCGGTCAGAATCTCTTTATCCGAGATTTGAAGGGGCTGGCGCAGTGGCGGTGGGCGAAGAAACCAAAACCCTGAGCCTGCGTGTTGCTGCCGGAGTGGGCCGGCCGCTGGCGCTGGCGCTAGAGCTGTCCGGGCGGTTATACACTTACTACAACAGGTCAGGCGAGAGCACGGCCCGCAGGAGTGTCTGAGCAGCTCCTTCTCGGGGACGCTGCTGCATCCAGGCAACAGCACCTTTTTTCAGGGAAAATCCCCCGTTTTTTCCGGACAGTAATTTCATGATGATCTGTCCGGCGTATGGCTGATGGCCGACGATCAGGACGGGATGCGGCGCGTCAGGCCAGCCAATCGTGTGCAGGACGGCCTCGGCGGTGGCGTCGGGGGCCAGATCCGGATGCACTTGAAACGGGCGGGCCAGAGCTTCGACTGTCTCGAGGGTGCGTTGGGACGGGCTGACCAGAATAAGCGTGTCCTCAGGCAGGCGGAGGTTCAGCCATTTGGCCATGCGAGCGGCCTGGCGGCGTCCCCGTGTGGTGAGCTTTCGGGTCATGTCTGGTGATCCCTCTTCCGCTTCCGCGTGACGCCAGATGATGAGTTCCATGGTCGTTTGATTTTTGTGCCGTGGGCCTGCGGTGCTCAGAAAGTGGCGAGCGGTTGGGTCATGTCTTCTCTTTAGCGGCTCGAGGTGGATTCCACTTCCGTTTTGGATGACTCGGGCGCACCTCCAGTAAAAGTCAGATTTAGCCCCCATCGGCGCATTTTTTGGGCCAGCTCTTTCTCGATTTCGGCGCCGTCACGCCCGCGCATGAGATGGCGTTCGGCGGCCAGTCGCTGCAGGGTGCCGGCTTTGATATCACGCAGGTACTCGATGATATGACGCGCGTCACCCGCACCGTCGAGGTGGTAAAAATAAAACGTCAGGAGTGCCGAAGAGGCGTAATTGCGCATCGCGGTGGGACCGCCGCCACCGATCGCAGAGGCCCACGTATCGCCATCGATCTGCATGAGATGAGAGACGTTCCACATGGTCCACTCCTTGTCCCAGACGCCTTTATTCTGGCGCAGATACTCCACCATATTCTCACCCATGCGCGTCAGTGAAAACCTTCCCAGTCGGTACTTGGCGGCCGCCGCGTATTCGGCTGAGCCTTCGACGTACCACGTCGGCAGCTTGCCGATCCAGTGATTCATCATCTGGTGGGTGATCTCATGGATGAGCGTGGAGTTGTCCACATCCCGGTCGAGCGCAAAGCGTTTGCCCACTTCCCGGACGCCAAGGCTCTCCATCGGTACCATCAAACACTTTTTGCCCCCCATGTAAACGCCTGCAGAACCTGGAATGGCCCCCGCTTTGAAATAATCCTCCTTGTTCTTAAAGAGCAGCGCTTGGAATTTTTCGCGTCCAGCTTCGGGAGCCGGTTGCAGGTCGAGCGGAAGCTTAGACGAAAGCAGCCAGCTCGCCTCGAAGATACGGGCAAACTCGCGCACCACGGAAGTCCCAAGCTTGGCATCACAGCGGAATTCATAGTGCTCCGTCTCGTAGATAAATTCCCCAGTGGCCGCGTCCTCTTTAATCGTCTTCGTTTCCGGCGATGAATCGAGCGCTATTTCAGTCGGCCAAGCCGCGACGGCCGGCGCCGCCGGCGGGGCGGATTTGGCCCGCTCTTCGGCATATTGCCGGTCAGCTGGTGAAAGCTGCCGCAGCGCCACCGTGGCCGTCGTGCCATTGGCTAGACGAAGTTCGACTCCCTCGTCCTTCAGCGCGACAAATGTCGCTTTCAGCGGCCGTCCCTGAACGTCAGTCCATGTGCGCTGCTCCTCCACGGCCCCACCTGCCGCCGGCCAGCTCATTAACACCGCAAATAACAGGCCTCGGAGTAGTCTGGTTCCGCTAGGATGGAAGGAATAAATCGAGCGCATGGGGTGAAGTGAACTGAGGGATCGAAAAAGTGTGGCGAGGTGTGCCTCCCAAAAAACGAGATCACCTGCACCATGCTGCTGAATCGGAAGTGGCAGGCGTCACAGAACTTGGGGGTATCAGAGGAATTCTGCCTGCAGGCGTGAACAGAAGCACCGATCGGAGAGGTTAAATTCAAACTGTGCCACGAGGCAAGGGTTTTTCGTCCTTCGTCCTTCGTCCACGGGAGAGGTCAGACCGTCGGCTACGTTTCCAATCCCATGCTCTGACGGGCACCGCATACCAACCCAGGGTGCAAACCCTGGGAATCGACCCGGTAAAAGAAACACGCGTTCTGAAGGAACGCCCCATAGCCGCATGTCTAGGACCTCGACCTCGCTTTTTGTTTTGTCCGTTCTGTTTGTGTGGCGAACGGGTTTAATCGAAGGCGGTCCACGAGCGATGGGTGTTGGTTAACTCGAACCCATCCATCATGCCTGCGGGGTCCCAGTACTCGAACCGGAAGTCTTGGGGGGTGACGGTGCAGCTTTGCGGGCGGCGCAGCCATTTGGGTGGCGTTCCCATGGTTTCCAATGAAAACGCGGGCGGATACGCGCCGGTTTTGGCGTGGTGTGCGTCGAGTGTGGCCACGGCCTGCGCGACATAGGAACGGGTTTGGTGGACGCGCCAGGCATGCATCCCGGCACCGGCGCCCCATGAGAGCGCGAGAGCGGCGGCGATGATTCCGACAGCCCGCCAGCAGCTTGAATGCCACGGTTGCCACGTCTGCCGCCTGACCGCCAGTGCCGACCAAAGACCAGCCAGCACCGCGAAAAGGATCAGGCCGAAGGCCGTCGCTATGAGAAATAATTGATGGGCGAAGCTTCCCTCCGAAACGAGGCCGGCGCCCAGAGCGACGGGCCCTATAATCAGCGCAAATTTGTTCACAATGGCGTCAGATGGTGGGTGGGGCTAGGACGGGAGAAGAGTGTATCGTGGCAAGTATACCGCCATCAGGGTGACGGGCCGAGTCATTTGACTTTAGAGCGACTGGAGGTAGGCGATGACGGCTTTGCGTTCTTCGGCGGTGAACAAATCGCCGAATTCGTGGCCGCCGTTGCCATAGCCGGGGCGTGTGGTGTCGTAGATGCGGCTGTCGCCGCCTTCGGTCACGGTTTCGTAGCGCCATCCGCCCATGGCCTCGTCGTAGTCGTCATTCTGGAAATTGCGCTTCCAAAAAGTAGGACGTTGTGGGCTGTTCAGTAAGTCTTCGAGGGTCGGAACGGAGCCGTTGTGCAGATACGGAGCGGTGGCCCAGACGCCGTCGAGCGGCGGGGCTACGTATCCGTCATTTGGTTCGAGGCGGCCGGCGTGCGGTCCCTGGCCGTACCAGCTTTCATTGTACCAGGTATGATATTGCGGGTTTTGGTTGTACGATTGGGACAGCAGCGGGTCGGTGCCGATGGTATCGAGGGACACGAGCAGATTGGGATACGTCTCCTGCGCGCCATAGGTGCCGTGGCAGGAGGCGCATTTTTTTTCGAAGAGGATTCGTCCGCGGGTGGTTTGTTCCGGGGGGATGGGGTGAGGGTAGGCGGGCGCCTCCAGCGTTCGGATCCAGGCCATGACATCGGGAAACCGGACGTCCATGCGGTCGGCTTCCCCACTGTCTTTCATGGTCAGCATGCCCGAGGCCGACGAAAGTCGGGCGAAGTCACCGCGCCCCAAACCATTGTAATACAAAGCATTCTTCTTTTTCAGTAACCACCACGCCGGCACATCGGTCGGCACCGTGGCCACCGGTACGTCAAACTGGCTCACCGCACGCCAGCTCAAATCAGCGGCATTCCGATGCGCAGCCAGAGCTGCAAAAATCTTATCCGCTGGATTCACACCTCGTACGTGCGTCGTGATCAACGGACCAATGGCCTGATGCGATCGAAGAATTGGCGCATAACTCTTTGCCTCCGGAGAATCCGGTCCGTACTTGAGCGACGTCGCCATCGCCGCCGCCATGACCGGCACCGACGTCCGGGCCGTATGATCATCCGAATTGTTGCCCAACCCCACTACCAGTCGGCCCTGTAAGCGCTCCGCATGGCACGTCAGACAGTTGGGGGCAACCACTGGCACGCCCTCCGCTGACTGCACAACATTGAAGCGGTAGGACACACCGCTGGCCGCGCCGCTGCGACCCAGGTCATCCGCCGCCGGTCCCGCCGCTTGACGGTAAATCTCGAGCGGCACGCCACTGCTGACATAATCGCCGTGAACGAGGTACTCGTACCCCAGAAGGGGATCGCCGGGCCGCTGGGGCGAGGATTCTAGAAATCGCGTCCCCGCCGGCAGAGCGGCCCCCCGCGCTGGACCGGCCTCCTGCGCTCGCGTCCGCACGGCCGCTCCCCACGCCCCCAACATCACCACCACCACGGCCGTACAACCCGCCGGAGAAAATCGCAGAAACGTCGAAAATCGAGTCAACACCCTTCTAGAATACTCAGCCCGCCGCCCACGGCAAAGAGATACCTCCAGCGCTTTCCACTAGCCCCCTCCCGGCCGGAGCGGCTTCGAACGAAAACTCTGTCTGTTCGATCCCTCGAGCGCGTTATCCTTCGAGCGGGCCATACGTCATTTTTGAGCGTATCAGACGAGTGTTGTTAATCGCACTTAATGAGCCAGTGGAGGCTTTCTTTATTCATTTTGGGCCGCTTCGTCACGGATTCGGGCCGCTTCGTCACTTGTTGCTGGTGTCAACAGCTGCTGGCTACGAGTGAGCGGCCTCGGTGATCAGGAACGATTCGCGATGGACGAGCGGCAAGTGTCAGCCCTCTGGGTGGAGGTTTTCACGAGGTCACGCGCGCCGTCATGGTTCCATGAAAAATCTTTGAACTTACTATTATGAAAAAAATATTCACCAGCCTCGTGGTCGCCGCCGGCTATTTTCTCG
>CAJBME010000087.1 GCA_903954065.1 uncultured bacterium | reverse complement strand
TGGGTCAAGCCGGAGAGCATGGTTGGCATCAAGATCAAGGTGGCGAAGAAGAAGTAAGTTTCAGTTTCAGCGGTTCAAGCAAAAACGCCTGCCGGCGGGAGTCGGTGGGCGTTTTGTTTTGAGCTAAACGGCGAGTAGCCTGTAAGTAGCGAAGCGTATTACAGGATTGATGTTGAATGCCCCGTAATCCGCTGCCACCCAAGGTGACTTCCTTCGGGGCGCCACCCAAGGTGACTTCCTTCGGGGCGCGCTGCTTACGGGCTAGGCTTGCTAAACGTCCTCCCCTGCCAAAACCACAACCCCGCGAGAGCCTGCTTGCCCGTGCCAATGCTCCAGATTATCCCCAACCAGAACAAAATCCGTCAGGCCCGGTATCGCATCGGGATCAATCAGGACGTGAAAGCCCTTTTTGATTTTCTCGCCGATATCCTGCAGTGCCATTACCCAAAAGCTGGTGCCGATCAATGTAATGGTCAAAATCGCATTCCCTTCAACGTGATGTGAGGCACCCTTATACAGGGTATGTATCGATCACACCCTGGAATGTGGTCGGCATCTGTTGCTAGTGCCTGACGAAGACGAGCCGCATGCCCTGCTGAGCGCGCATGACCCGGATGGCGCACAACTGGCGCAGGTGATGGTGCGGACAGACTTCAAATTAAACGCGGTCAGCGCAGAGGCGTGGATAGCCGGTGGGTACGGCAAGCCGAAGTGAAGGAATGTTCCTTACGGGCTACTCTTGCTGCGTGATCGCGGATGAAAGCAGTGTTAGCCGATTCAATCTGCAAAGTTGTATTTAGCGTCTTTAACAATACCCGCCTCAAGAATCACCGTGCAGCCGTAGCGACCGAATGTTCTGGTTTCAACCATGAAATGAACACCAGACTCCCCGGGTGCACCCGGTCCCAAGCCGTGCTTCTTGCCGAAGTCTCGAAGGTCAGCGACGGACATTGCCGGTTTAATCTGGCTGCACACTTCTTTGAGTCGTCCCTCAGCGGAAACGAAACCGTAAAAGACATAAGAGGCGCCGGCCAGGACAAGAACGCCAATCAGTTTAAGAGTGCGGCGAAATAGATTCATGGTTTGGATGATGGCGAGCTGGATTTATAGAGCAAAGACATCGTCTAATATTCTAGACACATTGTTAATTTGCTTTATTTAAAACAATAGGTTATGCGTGCTACGTGTTTTTGGCGCACATAAAATTAATGCAAAACGTTACGCCGGATGGTGAACTCGACGAAGAATGGCGGTATTCATTTCCGTTGTTGAAATCATTTTTTTGGCTCCCCATGACTAAATTAAACCCCGACAGTCCGCTCCGCACCCTGATGGAAACCTTCCCCATGGAAGGCCGCCTCGAATGGATCGGCCTGCGTCCAGGCCGGCGTGTGCCACTGCTCGCGATGAATCATGTTGAAGTGCTTGTCGATTACGGCCTCGTTGGTGATCACAAGGCAAAACGCGCGGGCGGCAAGCGTCAGGTCACGCTGATTCAGCGCGAGCATCTGGCGGCGGTGGCGCAGTTGCTCCGGCGCGATGCGGTCGATCCGGCGTTGTTGCGGCGCAATCTGGTGGTTTCGGGGCTCAATCTGCTGGCATTGCGCAATGAACGTTTTCGCATCGGTGATGTGCTGTTCGAGGGCACGGGACCTTGCGAACCTTGTTCGCGGATGGAGGAGGTGCTGGGTGCCGGCGGGTATAACGCGATGCGCGGCCACGGTGGGATCACGGCGCGGGTGTTGAGCGGCGGGGTGATTGTGGTGGGGGATGGGGTGGTGTTTTTGCCGCAGGGTGATGCCGGGCAAGTTCAGTAACGTTTTGGTCGCCCCTCTGCTTCGCTTCAAGTGTTCCCTTGTCCC
>CAJBME010000086.1 GCA_903954065.1 uncultured bacterium | reverse complement strand
GGCATCAATGCCTCGCTGGCCAAGGCATCGCGCATGTCGGGTAAGGTGACCGGACCGGATGGAACCACCCCGCTGGCAGATATCGAGGTCTCAGCCTACCGCTGGACCAACGCAGACGGGGGATACTGGGACCACGTGTCGCTTGGTTATACCGACCTCAGTGGCAACTACAGCATCGGCGGGCTCACCGCCGGAACCTACCGCGTGCAATTCCACGACTGGCAGGGCAATTACCTCGACGAGTCGTACGCTGACGCCGTGGACCTGGATTCGGGCACCGACATCGTTGTGCCCGTCGGGAAAACCGTGACCGGCATCAATGCCTCGCTGGCATCGGCGGCCCCACCAGAGCCTGCAGTCATTGTGAAATTCCAAAAGACCAGTGCCGGGCAGTATGAAATTCACTACACAGGAAAAATCGGGCAAACCTACATCATTCAGAAAAGAAATTCCCTCAGTGCATGGACAGACGAAAGCCCACATACTTGTCAAAGCGGCGTAAATATCGTTCCGGTGACTTCCAGTGCCTCAAGCATGTTCTGGCGACTGAAAACAGCCCCGTAAGGGTCGTGAAAAAATGCTGCCTGACCGCAGTCTCCACACTATCATGACCATCCCAGGGCGGGTTTCCTTTGGATTGCGCGGCGTGACAGGGGCAGGACTGGGTGTGCTGTTGAGTGGATGCAGTGGAAAGGCACCGTCGGAAAACACCGCAAAACCTCTGCGGCAGCACGCCTATGTCTGGCAGCGCGACTGGAACGAGGCGGTACGCACGGCGGTCATGGAGCACAGCAGGGATTTCGCCGGGCTGGGGGTGCTGGGGGCCCAGCTGAGTTGGGAATCGGGGAGCGTGAAATTCGTTCGTCCCCCGGTGGACTGGACGGTGCTGGCGCGCACGGGGCGACCGGTCGGAGCGGTGGTGAGGGTGGAGAGGCCGGTGCCGGCGGAAGCGGTGCCGGAACTGGCGGCGCTGGTGATTGCAGAAGGGAAGCGGCTGGAAGATTCGGCGAAAGCAGCGGGCCTGACCCTCGTTGAGGTGCAGGTGGATTACGATGCGCCGCAGAGGAAACTGGCGGACTACACGCCGTGGCTGCACACCGTGGAACGCGGACTGGAGCCTCTGCCAGTGCGGATCACCACGCTGGCGTCGTGGCTGGCGGAGCCAGAATTTCGCACGCTCATCGCCGCGGCGGACGGCTACATTCTCCAGGTGCATTCGTTCGATCCGCCCGCGCCGGGTCAGCGGGCGGCGGTGTGCGATGCGGGGAAGACCCGCGCATGGGTGCGTCAGGCGGCGGCGCTGGGTAAACCCTTCCATGTGGCCCTGCCGACGTATCGCACCACGGCGGGATACGATGCGTCAGGAAAACTGCTGGGGGTGGCGACGGATGGCCCCGCCCCGGAATGGCCGGCGGGCACGGTGCGACAGGAATTTCCTTCCGATGCCGCAGCTCTGGCGGGACTCGTGGCGGAATGGCAAAAGGAGCGTCCGGCGGAATTGCAGGGAATCTACTGGTATCGTCTGCCGGTGGCCACGGACACGCGCAACTGGCGCTGGCCGGCACTGGCTGCCGTCATGTCAGGGCGCCCACCGCTTTCAAAGATGGAAGTGAAAATGTCTGGCACCGCGCCGCTGGATGTAGTCTTGTCTAACTCCGGTGAACAGGACGAATGGCTGCCGCCGCGAATCACCATCACTTGGCCTGGCGCAACTCCCGCCGCGGGAGACGCCGTGGCAGGGTGGTCGCTTGCGACGAAAGCCGGGCGCGCTGTTTTCAGTCCTCCATCTCCATCCGCCGCGCGGCTCCTCCCCGCTGGTAAATCTACAGCCATCGGCTGGCTCCGCTTCCATGAACCTGCTCCGCCCAATACTGACATCCACCCTCTTATTGACCCTCCTGCCGCTCCGGCACCTCCACGCGACCGGTGACTACTGGGCTGCGCCGTCGTATCTCGACGGTTCGGGCAAGGTAATGAAAGCCGCACCGGAGTTCTTCTGGCATGAGGAAGTCCAACGACTCGCGGAAAAGTACCGCGACAAAGACTCCAAGGGAATGAAAGTGCGCGGGGCGCCGGATGAGGATTCTTTTCTCACCTACAACTACTACTCTGACGCGCCGGAGAAGGAGGACAAGGATCGGGCGGCAAGCGCGCCGGATCTTTCGGACTTTGCCGATGCGCTGAAAACCGGACGGCTGAAAACCGCAGATGCCACTGCCGCCACGGAGGCGCACAAAAACGCCCGCGCAGCGATTGATGCGGAGAAGCCACTGCCCGGCGGCGAGGCGGACAGCGAATTTGCCGACTACCACGCCGGTGCCGCCGCGCCGGACAAACCGGAAGCCGCCGCCGCATGGCAGAAATTGCTGGCCCGGCCCAAAGAGGAGCGGCACTACCGGTCTGTGTGGGCCGCGTTCATGCTCGGAAAAAACGCACTCGCTGCGAAGCAGTGGGCAGAGGCATCAAAGTATTTCCAGCAATGCCGGGCCCTGGCCCGGGAGGGGTTCGCAGATTCACTCGCGCTGGCGGCCGACAGCTATGGCTGGGAAGGCCGCGCGGAACTCATGGCCGAACACTATCCGCAGGCCTCCCGCCTTTACCTGACACAACTTGCGCTCGGCGATTCCTCCGCCGGGGTTTCTCTCAAGCGCTGCATCCCTGGATGGATGTCACCCGCGAGCGGCGGACTGCCGGGGGAGGAAATGGTCGACAGCGACCAGGAGAAACCCGTGCCGCCGACGCCCGACGAGGCGAAAACCACTGCGCGGTGGAAAGATGCCGCGGGCGACCCTGCGCTCCAGGAACTCATCACCGCGCACATTCTTGCCACGGACACGGCCGAGTACACGGAGGACTTCACACGCAGCACGCACTGGCTGGATGTTCTCACTAAAGCCGGTGTGGAGAAAGTGGAGGATGCCAACCGGCTCGCCTGGCTGGCTTACAATGCCGGCGATTACAAATCGGCCCGCCGCTGGCTGGCCAAAGCTGACGCCAAGTCCCCGCTGGCCCGCTGGCTGGAAGCGAAGTTCGCCCTGCGCGACGGCAAGCTCGACGCGGCTTCGCTCATCATGCCGGAAGTGGCGCAGGGCGTGCCCGCCGGACAAAACTACGCATACATCGTCACGCCACACGACCGCGCCCGGGGCGAGGCCGCAGCGCTGCTCTATGCCAAGGGGCAATTTGCGGAAGCCTTTGCCGCATTCGTGGAGGGCAACTGCGAGGAGGATATGAAATTCATGATCGAGTCTATCCTCACCGTGGACGAATTGATCGCAGCAGCAGCCAAAATACCAGCACCGAAACCACCGGCGAAGGACGCTGAAGGCCATGAAATTCCCCCGCTCAATCTGACAAGCAGTAACTACTCCTGGCGCTCATCCTCGACGCGGTCGCAAATCGGCCGACGCCTCATTCGTGAGGGAAAAGTCAAAGATGGCCGCCCCTTACTAACTGAAGAAGAGCGTAAGCTGATGGAGGACTACATCGCCTTCGCCGTGAAAGCCGAAGACAAGAACGTCTCCGCAACAGATCGCGCCAAGGCATGGTGGGACGCCGCCGACCTGATGCTGGACAGCGGGCATGAATTTCGCGGCACCGAGGCGGATTTTCACAGACCTCAAAACGACTCCGGCGACTGGACGGTGCGGGAGCAGCGCGTCGCAGGCACTTTCAACCCTGAGCCATACGCCGATCCCGCGGAGAAGAAGCCGGTGCGGAAGCCGGTGTTCATTCCCGCCACGGCTACGGAAAAGAAACGCCTCGCCGCCACCGCCAAACAACACGCCAAACCCATGCGTACCCGGATGGTCGCCATCGGTCACCTGCTCAAAGCCGCTGGGTTGCTGCCGGAAGGCACAGAGGAAAAAGCCCGCGCGCTTAACACCGCTGGCTATTGGCTCCAGGACATTGACAATCCGGCGGCGGACCAGATCTTCGCCCGGATCAGCAACGCCTATGCTGCCACCCCAACCGGCAAAGCGGTGGTGAAGAAGCGCTGGTTCACCGGCTACACGAATCCTTGGAAAGCCGACGCTCCGGATGATGGAGTGGAGTAGCAGGAATAAATTAGGGTGACGCTGAAGCCTTAAAATAAGCACTCACGACGCCGTGTATCCCGATGAGACCGGCGCGGCAGACGACCTCCGGTGAGATGCCGAGGTCGGAATCGTGCCGGCGCACGGCCGCTATCAGCTGGTCGGGTGGTAGGATGTGCCGGCCCTGCGGGCCAGGACCAGCGTTCCCGGCAACCTTTAAGGCCTCTCAACATACCGCGAGGCCGTTCCTGCGGGAACGGCCGCCACGCCTTGGATAAACCCGGCCGTCTTTTGCAGGGGGTTCAAGTTTCCCCCTTTCCACGGAATTCAGTCAGGCCGATCATGAAGATGATTCCACGTCCCCCCGCGTATGGAGACATTCATCGGACAAGTGTGGGCGGGATCACCATGCATTCCGTCATCATGGAGCAGGACGGACCTCGATTCCGGGAGTTGCGCCTTGTGAGCAGGTGCCATTTCTATCCGCTTGTTCGAGCCCATAGCCTTATGCGGACGTCCTCCGCGGCTCAACCATGTGGTTGTGGACTTCGGGAATGTCCGGTGGAGCCGTTGCCTTCGTCGGCGGACCCGGTGGTATCCGTTGCATCAATCGATGTCTCCGGCACGTTCCGGGATGGACCTGTTCGCTCCGCCAGATTTTGATTACGGAGAGCTGAGGAAGCGCTTGGTGGACGCCGCGGCCCAGGGGGTTTACCTCGGAACCTCCTCCTGGAAATACCCCGGGTGGTTGGGCACGGTCTATGATCCGCAGCGTTACATAGGGCGCGGAGGTAAAATGTCCGGGGCCCTGTTGGAGCGGACCTGCCTGGCGGAATACGCCATGCTCTTTCCCACGGTCTGCGTGGATGCGGCCTATTACCGTTTCCCGGTGGTGGACGACCTCCTGGCCATGGCGGCGCAGGTGCCCGCCGGGTTCCGGTTCACCTTCAAGGTCACGGATGAAATCACTATCAAGCATTTCCCCCGGCTGCCGAAGTTCGGGAAGAAGGGAGGCACCGGCAACCCGGAGTTTCTCAATGTGGACCTGTTCAACCGGATGTTCCTGCGGCCCTGCGAAAGCATCGCCAGCAAGGTGGGCATGCTGATCTTCGAGTTCTCCCCCTTTGATGCCTGCGACATGAAACAGAGCGGCCGGATCATGGATCGTCTAAGCCGGTTTCTGGGGGCGCTG
>CAJBME010000085.1 GCA_903954065.1 uncultured bacterium | reverse complement strand
TCCCTCAAGACAATGGCTCCGAATCCGCTTCTTCGCATCCGGTCACGTGCCAAAAAGACGTTCGGCGCCGCGACCGGGGTCAGCGACCCACGGCTACAAAAGATCCGAAGACGAAACGACTACGCAGGTCAGTTAACTTCCAGACGAGGGCATGCGATTGCGAACGCGGTGTTTCGAGTGGCTCCAACGGAGACTTGCCAACTCAATGGAACACGATTCCCTCGGCTTTCACATGACGCCCCGTTGGGGTTGGGGTTCTGGTCAGGTCTCTGCGACGGATACACAGTTTCCTTTTTGGAATGATGAATCAGCCAGAAACGCAGGCACAAAAAAATCCTCATCAAGCCATGGCGTGATAAGAAATTGACCAAGAGATATCTTGGTCCTAGAAAAGCCATTCACACGATCGTCCTCACCTTCGATGGTGAGACCATCATGTGAGACCAGACAGGGCGCCCAGCGCCCCGCCCGCTCACCGAACACTAGCTCTTGTAACGCAAGCGCTTCTTGTGACGATTAGCTTTCATGCGCTTGCTGCGCTTGTGCTTGTTGATTTTGGCTTTACGCCGTTTCTTGAGTGAACCCATGGAGCCTTCGCGGGGGGTGGTTGGTGATTGTGGAGCGGGGTGAGACTGTCAGCCGGTCGTGGTGATATCGACGATGATCAAGGAATTAATTTGTTGAGCGCATACTCAATGATCCCTTCGGCGCCAAGCGCCTTGAGCTCAGGTATGATTTCGCGCACCACTTTTTCCTCAATCACCGTCTCCACGGCGATCCACCCTGGCATGGCCAGAGAAGAGACAGTCGGTCGACGCAATGAGGGTAGGCGCAGGAGCAACTCCTGCAACTGATTTTCCGGAAGGTTCATTTTCAATCCCACATGGTCGCGCGCCCGCATCGCGCTCTGCAACAACATCGCCAGCCGCGACGCCTTCTTCATCTTCCACGGATCAGCCGCCGACCGAGGGTTTATAACGAACTGCGGATAACTGGTCATAATCTCTTCGAGAATACGTAATTTATTAGCCCTCAGCGAGCTGCCAGTTTCTGTGATGTCGACAATGGCATCGACAAGCTCCGGTACTTTGACCTCCGTAGCCCCCCAGGAAAACTCCACTTCCGCCACTACCCCTTTGGAAGCAAGATACTTGCGCGTCAGCCCGACCGCCTCCGTGGCAATACGACACCCCTGCAAATCCTGAACCGATTTGTAGGGAGAATCTTCGGGCACCACTAATACCCAACGCGTCGGATTCGACGTCGCACGACTGTAAGCCAAATCACACAACACCTCGACCGTGGCTTCGTTCTCCACCACCCAATCGCGCCCGGTAATGCCGCAGTCGACAAATCCATGGTCGACATACCGCCCGATTTCCTGGGCCCGAAGGATCCGTACTTCAATTTCAGGGTCATCGATGGCCGGACGATAACTCCGGGAAGCCCCCGTGATCTGATACCCGGCTTTGCGAAAGAGTTCGAGCGTTGGCTCTTCGAGACTGCCCTTGGGCAGAGCGAGTCGAAGCAACGGGGATGAGGATGAAGATGACGAATCGGACGCAGCGGCGTGTGTAGAAGCCATCAGTGTGTCTAGTCGTCTGTGCGGCACGGGCAAGTTCTTTCCGCTTTCGCACCCGTCAGAAGAGCCGTCCGACGCGACTTTCGCCACACAGATCGCAGGATGAGAGAAAATACACTTGCGGGAGAGGGCGAATATGGGTCCAATCACTACAAGCTCCTGCTTTCCCTTAATTCTCCATGAAAAAAAACCCCTTGATTGGATGGCGCCCACTCTGCGCCCTTCTCCTCTTCGGACTGACGTTGCAGTCGGCCACGGCCGCAGAAGCGGTCACCCCGATCATCGAGCGCGGTGACGAGTGGCGTTATTTGGATACGGGAGTCACCCCCCCGGCCGTGGCCGGGGTCGCCAGTTGGAAGGCCGCGACGTATAACGCCGAGGCTGCCGGATCCCCTTGGAAAGTCGGCCGCGGCCTGTTCGGCTACGGAGACATTATCAACTATGGAACCCAGTTGACCGCAGGCAATCCAGCCACGCCCAACAAAAAATTCATCACCCATTACTTCTGGAAAAGTTTCCAGTTGCCCGCCACCGCCATTTACGGAACTGCGGCTAATGCCACTTACAATGGGTTTCTCATCAAGGTTTTACGTGATGACGCGGCCGCCGTCTACGTCAATGGCACGGAAATCCTCCTGCCCGGACCAAAACGCGACAACCTGCCCGATACCGGAGCCCTCACCAATACCACCACCTCCATCAATCCATTGGAAGGACAAAGCGAAACCCGCACCGTCGACTTCATCGAACTGCGCAAATTGCTCAACCCCTACCCCGCCAATAACGTCATCGCCGTCGAAGTCCACCAAGCCTCGGATACAACCACCGACGCCCGCTTCGACCTCAGCCTCGATCTGATCAGTTCTGAACCTTGTTACGGCGACTCGCGCGCCGGCGCCTTCGCCACCTTCTCCTCCTCCGGCCGCGGAGTAGCCAATGGCATCATTCACGAACGCGACCCCATCGAGGAACCCGTCGGCCCCGATTATTCATTCGAAGATCAAGACATCGAAATGAACTGGCGCGCCACCGCCACCGGCGATGCCGTGCTCTTCTTCGGCCCGACCCCCACTGATTTCGTCACCTCAGCCAATCTGCCCGGCAATGCCCTCGGCTACTGGTTCGGCTCGCCCCTCACGTGGCAGTCGGAAGTCATCGACCTCCGCAGCTTCAAAGACGTCGTCGTCTCCGCCAACGTACTCGGCGTCAAGAAAAACTCGGTCAACTGGGGCAGTGGCGACCGGTTGGAATTCACGGTCAGCGTCAGCGGCGACGGCTTGAATTTCCGCGACCTGCCATGGCAACGGATCTCCACCACCACCGGCACCGCCACCGGCACCGCTTGGACCGACCTCGTGGCCGAAAACGCCGTCAAACAAGCCATCGTTCCCACCACCGCCAACAACCCACTCAATACTGGAGCCGGCAACTGGCGGACCCGCGCGTTCAATGACTCGGCTTGGCCGTCAGGCACCAAAGGTGTCGGATACGAAAATAACCCGAGCGACCCGACCAATTATACCGAATTGATCGATACCAATCTCGACTTCAAAAGCCAACTCTTCGGCGGCTCCCCGAAAAAATCAGTCGTCCTCATCCGCTGCGTCTTCCCCGCCGTCAAAGACCTCAATACCTACACCCTCATGCGGCTGCTCATGAAGTTCGACGACGGCTTCGTCGCCTATCTCAATGATCAAGAAGTCGCCCGCAAGTTCGTGGCCACCACCGTCGTCCCAGCCGTACCGACCGCCGCCCTGCCAACGCCGACTTCGCTCGCCACGCAAGGAAATCCCGACGCCAATGCCGTGCTGGCCGAAGAATTCATCCTCACCACCCACCGCAGCAAACTCAGCGCCACTGAGCCCAACGTCCTCGCCATTTATGCCCTCAATGATAAAGCGGACAGCTCCGACATGCTCGCTTTGCCCGTCCTCCAGGTCGGTAAACCCGGAGGCCCACCCCCTATCTCGCTCACCACCATCACCCCGACGATCACCGAGCCGGCTAGCGATTTCGAAGTCTCCGACTTCACCACCATCACCAGCGCCCTCTCCGGCGCCAATGGCACCAATCTCATCCCCCCAGGCACCCAGTCGATGCGCCTTCGCATCGTCGGCACCATGACCGCCCCGCTCATCGACAAAGCCTTTTATGTCGATGACATCAAAATTTCCGGAACTCCCGTCATCCCCGACAGCTTTGACAACTTCATGGCCGTCGAGTCCCCCACCAGCACCCCCGATCAACGGGCCGGCAAAGCGGATGTGGATGGAGATTCCGTCCTGAATATTCATGAATACGCTTTCGGCACCGATCCCACCGAGCCCGGGCTGTTCAGCGTCGTCGACGGCGTCTCCAAACCCATCCAACCTGAGGTCTACACCGATGGGGAAGGATACGCTTACATCCGGTTCCGCCTCCCCGGCGGCGCCGCCGGCAACCCCGGCACCGGCTATCAGGTGCTCGATCTCAACATCCGCCCGCAAATCTCGTTCGGTGGATTTAACGAGAACGATTGGAAAGACGAAGTCAATGCCGTCGCTTACTTCAGGCAAGAAGGCGCCTTCGTCGAAAATGGAGACGGCACCGTCACCGTCACCTGCCGGACGCTAGAACGTGAAGTCCGAAACAACCGCTCACTCTACCTGCGCGTGCGCGTCGGGGTTCGTTATCCCACGTTCATGAACGGCATCGACACCCCCTGCTATCAACCCTAGGCAGCCAAGGTTCAGATCCAGATTCAGATCCACTCGGCGCGGAAGGAATTGCTTGCGCGCTTGACCATGTAAATGCATTGTAACGTCATGAGTTCCTTCACCCACACGGCCCGTCAGGGCTCACGAGGCTTCAGCTTGGTGGAAGTCACTGTCGCCATGGGTATTGTCGCCACCGTTCTGGTCGCGCTGCTCGCCCTGCTCCCCTACGGCATGGACAGTATTCGCGAAGCCAAAAGCACTCAGGTGCAGGCCCGGATCGCCAACGAAATCATCAGCGAATTGCAAGTGGCTGATTGGGGAGCCAGCCCCACCTACAGCAAACTCGCCGAATACGACGAAGCCATTCGTAATTACGACGCCGAAGGCACACTCCTCGAAGACAAAGCCGACAAAAATAAGGCCGATATCATCTACAAAGTGAAAGTCGAGGTGCCCGTCAATGAAAAAGTCCGCCTCCGCGGCATGGGCAATGACAGCGGCCGGTACTCGCGACGCGTGACCGTGAAAATCGCCTTCGCCCCAGGTGACAAAGCCGTCGACTTCCAGTCCGGAACCTACCCGCTCCCCTATCGCACCTTCAGCTCGCAAATCGTTAAACTCGGCCGCGATAACGTGAAATAATCGTCGCCGATACCCCCGATCCACTCGTGCGCCCCGCCACCGCTCCATTCCCCGCTTTCGTTCCCGACGTCATGAACTCTCGCTCCACCCGCCATCCACGCCGGACCGCGGACGCCGCTTTCTCATTGATCGAATTGATGGTCTCCGTGGCCGTCCTCTCGCTCTTGATGGTGCTCGTCTTCCAAATGCTCGATGAAACGCAGAAGACGTGGAGCCGCGCCAAGGGGATGATCTCCAGCTTTAAAGACGCCCGTGACGGCTTCGAAGCCATGAACCGGAACGTCTCCCAATCCACCCTCAACACCTACATCGGTTATGACACCGTGGGTACCACCAGCTCGGTGCCTAAAAAATTCGCCCGTAAATCCGAGCTCCACTTCGTCTGTGGCCCTGCCTCAGAGTTGCTCGAAGCCAAAGAAGGCCGCACCCGCCTGACCCATGCCGTCTTCTTCCAAGCCCCGCTCGGCTACCAGACTATCGAAACACGTTCGAATCAAACCGTCCGCAAAGACCCCTTTGGTGAACTGGACAGCCTGCTCAATGGCTGGGGATATTTCGTGGAATATGGATCCGACGAAGCAGATCGCCCCCAATTCCTCAGCACCCTCTCCCCACCCGTTGCCACCAGATCCCGCTTTCGCCTGATGGAGTTCCGCCAGCCCGCCGAAGCCACCACCATTTACCAGTACAAACTGGAAGAAATTCGCCCCACCCAAGACGAAAAAATTTGGGAATGGTTCCGTAGCCGCAAATTTGGCGTGGATCATCCCCCAAATTACGATCCACAAGGATCCCCCGGCGCCATCCGCACCACCCGCGCCCTCGCCGATAATATCATCGCCCTCATCATTTCCCCGCGGCTCGCCGAAAATGACATCTCCTCCAGTAGCGAAAATACCTCCGACTTCCGGTTCCGCGAGGCCACCGATATCTCGCCCGATTACATCTACGACTCGCGACGCTTTCATTCGAAAACAGACGACCGCGCCACGTACGCCCGTCACCAAGTACCCCCAGTCTTGCGCGTCACCATGGTCGCCATCGACGAAGTAGACGCCTACCGCTACTCAGCTCAAAATCCAGGTGACGCCGTTCCCAAATACGCTCCCACCGAAAGCGACTGGTTCAAAGAAGTCAAAAGCTACGGGAAAGACCTGCAGAAACTCACCGAAAGCTTAAACGCCGTCGGTATTCGCCACCGCGTCTTTACCAGCAATATCCGCATGCGCGAAGGTAACTTCCAGCGTCTCTAATCATTTCCCGCTTTCCCGCACCATGACTCTGCACCCATTCGCCGCCCCAGCCGCCGACAGCCGCCGGCTCCGTCGACCGCAGCCACACACCGCTGTCACGCGACGCGGACTCGCCGCTTTTACGCTCGTTGAGCTGTTGGTCGTCATTGCTGTCATTGCCTTGATTGCCGGTCTCGCCGTGCCGGCCATTGAGCCGATGATGAAAGGTTCAAAACTGACCACCACGGCCGATGCTCTGAAGTTTAATCTCGCGGCGTGGCGCCAACAGGCCATTGCGGAAAACTCAGCTATTGAGGTACGTTTCCTCAGTTACACCGATCCTTCAGTCCCAGGACAACGCGAAGCCTATCGCGGGTATCAAGCAGGTCGTTTCCGCCAGAGAATGACTGATACTGGCGCCGGCGACTTCGCGTTTGATCCCATTGGAAACGTGCAAAAAATGCCCGAAGGCATCGTCCTTTCTTCCCAAGAACAAATGTCGAGCATTCTGAACAGCGAGAAAGTCAGGGAAGGAAGCCATGAATTCCTCGTTGAAGGACAAAATAACCTCCCCTTCAAATCGTTTTCATTCCGCCCGGATGGATCCACCGAACTTGGCAAAAGGGCTGGCGATACATGGTACTTCACCGTCGTCCAAGAACGCGATGATGAACAAGCCAATAACAATCCTGATAACTTTGTGACTTTGCACATTGATGCCTTTAACGGATCTGTGCGCTCGTATACACGCTAAATAGGGATTGGTATTTGTGACTGCCCCCCGCGCAGACGGCGGGGCACGACACATAACATGACGCGCGCGTGCCGCCTCGCGCGCTGGCAGAGGACGAAAGCTTCGCCCGCCTTTTCCTCGTCTCGCCACACAGACACCGTGATGTCGGCCCTTCCGCGCCCCCATCCACCGGCGCCGCGCAGACTCACGATTCGCTGAAGTCCGCACCCTCCGCCAGCGACCGTCCCCAAGCGCGGCCCACT
>CAJBME010000084.1 GCA_903954065.1 uncultured bacterium | reverse complement strand
TGATCACCGAACTCTCAAGCAGCAAACGGTCGCCTTCGAGTCGTAACTGCAACAACTGCTCCTCCTGCTTCCGACGCTCTTCCCCCAAGCGCATCTCCTCCTTCTGCTTCTGCTCCTCCAACCGTAGCTTCTCACGCTCAAAATCCGCCCGCCGCTCCGCCAACTCCTTCTCCAACTTGGCTTTAGCAATCATGTTCTCCGCCGTCAAGGTGTCACGCTCCAGCCCCAAACGAGCCAGCTCCTTGCGAATCGACTCCGCATACAATTCCTCCGCCGTCACGGGCGCCGCTCCCGGTACTCCCGGCACTCCCGGCACCACCGCCGGGGCCGCCGGGGCCGCCGGGGCCGCCGGGGCCGCCGGGGCCGCCGCCTCCTCCCCAAAAATCATCGGAACTCCCAGAAAAGGAAGACAACAAACCGCCATGGATCGAGCGAAAAGAATCATAAGGCTGAAAATGTATGACAATAATTTGTATAATTAGTATATTAAGAGGTCAATTGTTTTTTCGAGCTGTCGGCAAGTCCGCCGGCGACGGAACGGGCGAACGAGGAGACGGCTCCGCAGCACCCGCGCCGGACCGACTTTGTGTCGTCAGGGTGATTTGCCCTTCTTCTGATTGAAGCGACGCGATGCGGCGCAGGGGGTCCGCGAATTTCGGATCATCGCGAAAATTGCGGATCAAGGTGTCGTCGAGAAATCCGAAATTTTTCCCCGGGATGATGCCACGTTGATAGACTTCGACAAATCCAGGCGGCACGGTGCGGCCGGGCACGCGCACATCGAGCACACTGATGAAGAGTCCAGCTTCAGGATGCAGGCCGAAGCGGCCATCAAGTTCTCCGTTGAGGTGACGGCGGCTGCCGGGCAGCGAATTCATAGGAAAGCTGATATCCGCCGTAAAGGTGGCATCCGGCCCGAGGCGGCGGAACCGGAGCAGCGGCTTGATGGCGGCGAGGCGGGGGAAACCGGCCAGCAAAGCGTTCAGGTCATCGACGCTCAACGTCAGCTCGGCCGCGCGGCCGTCCAGAGTAGCAGCCTCGAACGCACTCAGGCGCCGAGTGAGGTCCTCGATTTGCGCGGGCGCCGGTTCCACCACCTCCAGCACAACCGGCGAGGGGTCGGTGAACGCTTTTAATTCACCGACTTGATGAAAAAACGTATATCCCGCCCAAATGAGGGTGCCTGCCACAAGCACGGCCAACAGTGAAAAGATGTAGCACCCCGGCAACGCGGAAACGCCGCTGGCGGGGGAACGAACCGAAGTCGGAGTAGACATGCGTCACCCATAGCCATGCCGAAGCGAAATGCGAAAATGATCGCGCCTCCGTCGCCGCCAAAGCGTGGTTTTCACGGCCAAATCATCATTTTCAGCCATAAAATCATTTGTTTACCTCAAGGACCTAAGAAAAATCCAAGCGGCGCGTTGACCCTATCCTCGGTCATCATTTTCGCTTTTCCTCGCCGCCCCCACCCGTTACCAAGAGTCCGACAACCCGCTCTCCTCCTCACTTTGACCACCGCCCCTTCCTCTCCTCCCCGGCACCAACTGCCAACTTCTCCTAATTTCGTTTGCCGGACGGTAAATCAAGCCTACCGATTCCGGCCCGCCCAGTCACCTTTTCCCTGATCCCCCTTGAAGAAAACGGCATCGCTATTGACTGCAGCCATGATCGGCCTTGTGCCGGTTGCGCCTCATTCCGCGCAGGCCCAGGGCGGGGGCCTCGGCGGATTATACAACAAGGCCCAACGCGCCCTCCAAAACGGCGAGTACGAGAGCGCCGTCGGAGGCTTCCAAAATTATCTCGACGCCGCCAAGGATTCGAAAGAACCCGCCGTCATCAATACTTTAGACGCCGTCTACTACGGCCTCGGCTCAGCCTACTTTAATGGCAAAGAATACGAAAAGGCCGCCACCACCCTGACCGAACTGCTCAAACGATTCCCCAATTCTAAATTGGTGCCCGAGGTGCAGTTTTTCCTCGCTCAGTCGTTCTTTCTTCGAAACGATTTCGCCAAAGCCCTCGACGGATTCAAACTCACGGAGAAAACCGCCAGATTCCGCGAGGAAAGCCTGCTCTTCCAAGCTGAAGCACTGCGCAAAACCGGCAAAGCCAGCGAAGCCGCCGACCCCCTAGAACGATTGGTCGAGGGCGGCGTGCGCTCCGCCAACAGCGCCCGCGGCACACTGCAGCTCGCCGTGCTCGCCGCTGAACAGAAAAATGCCGCCAAAGCCACCGAACTCCTGACTCAGCTGTCCGGAAATTTGCGGTTCCTCCCCAACGTCGCCAGCTTCAACCAAGCCGTCATCGTCATCGGCGATGCCCTGCTCAACAATAGCCTGCAAAAAGAATCTCTCGAGGTCTACCGCCTCATCCAAAATAAGGAATCCGTCCTCGCCCTGCAAGATCGTCAGATCGACCAATTATCAAAATTAGTCGCCTCCCGCCGACGCCAAGCCCAAACCGGAACCCCGGACCGCGCCGGCGAAGCCCTCGGCGATGCCTCCCGCTTCGAAATCCTCCTCAACGAAATCCGTAAAAGCAGGGATGACTTCGATAAGGAACCCGACACCCTGCCCGCCATCCTCCTGCGCTTGGGCAAAGCCTATTATGACTCCGGTCAAAAATGGGAGTCCATCACCGCCTACGACGAACTACTGCTCCGCTATCCAGAGGGACCCGACCGCGAAACCGCCGTGTACGCCCTGATGGTCGCCTACAGCGAGGTGCGCCAATACAAAAAAGCCCAGGAAATGGGTGAAAAATTCCTGCAGGACTTCCCCCAAAGCGAACGCCTCGAGGAGATTCGCTACCTCCGAGCGGTCATCGCCCTCGAAGGAGAAGATCCAGAACGGTCCGTCGAATTGTTAAGCGACCTCCTAAAGTCGAATCCAGAGAGCAAATACAAAGAGGAAGCCGCCTACCTCATGGCAAACGCCCGCTTTGAGATGGGCCTCTATACCGAAGCCCGGGCCGATTACGAAGCCTTCGTCAAAGCCTTCCCCCAAAGCACCCTGCTCTCCGAAGTTTCCTATCGCCTGCCTCTCAGCCTCGTGTTCGACGGCAAATACGAGCCAGCCATTAAAGAACTCAGCGAGTTCATCCTCAAATCCCCTGACAGCCAATTCATTACCGACGCCAAGTACCGCCTGATGGTGTGCTACTTCGCCGCCGCCGTGAATGACAAAACCGGGAAATTATACTCGCAAATCATCGGCCTGACCGAACAATTCGAGAAGGAATACCCGGACAGCCCACAATTGGGCGACGTACTCGCCCTTCGCGGTGATGCTTACGTCGGCCTCGGTGACCTGCCCGGCCAAGCCCGCCAAGACGAGGCCGCCGCCACCGCCTACGTGGCCGGCTTCAAAGCGGCACGCAATGAAGAAAGCCAGAATTACACGCTGTTTGAAGCCATCAAACTCTGGCAGAAAAATGGCGAGTGGGAAAAAGTGAACTCGACGCTCGGCGAATTCGTTCGCACTCAGCCCGACCACCCCAGCGCCACCACCGCCAAATACTGGATCGGTCGCTCCCTGACCCGCCAACGCAAAGACACCGAAGCCAAAAATTATTACGCGAAAGAAATCAAATCCCACATGAGCCAGCCCCGCAAGGATGGCGTGGAAATGATGATTCGTGAATTGGTCCAGCTCCTTTCCAAACGCAAACGTCCAGCCCCGCCTGCCACTCTGGCCGCCGCCAGCAATGCCCAGCCGCCAGCAGTAGCAGCCACCGACCCCGCAGCCACCGACACCGCGGCCGCCGCCCCCACAGCGACCGCTGATGCCTCCGCTGCGGCCGCTACCGCGCCCGAAACCCCCGCCCTCACCCCAGAGGCGGAACTGGACGCCCTCATCGGAGGGGACGACGTCCTCAAAAACCGCACGTCCACCGCCCGCCTCTTCCTCGCCAAAGCCCTGCTCGCCCAAGCCCGCAATGAGACCGGCATGCGCGACACTTACTTCGACCAACTGGGCGAATTCGAAGCCAGCGAACTCAGTCCGTTCCTGCTCGGACAGATGGCCGAATACTTCCTCACCAAGGCCGAAACCGCCCGCCTCGCCAGCGACGACGTGCTGCGCACGACACAACTCGAACGCGCGGAAAAATTTGCCCGAGAATTGCTCGCCAGTTACCCAAAAAGCGAATTTATCGAGCTCGGGTACGTGGCCCAAGGCGAGGTGGCCTATGCCCGCGGCAATTTCCAACCCGCCTATCAATGGTTTAAAGAAGCCATTGATGTGGCTGGAGCCACCGCGCGCACGCGCGAAGCCATCTTCGGACAAGCCAAATCATTGCTGGAACTGAACAAGTTTGGCGAAGCCAAATCGTTGTTTGAACAAGTCGCCTCCACCCGCGAGTGGCGCGGGGAACTCACCCCAGAATCGATTTTTAATCTGGGCGAGATCGAGTTCCGCCAAGGCCGTTTTCGCGAGGCGGTCGCCAACTACCAACGTGTCTATGCGGGGTATGCCAAATATGCAGACGTCTGCGGCCGGGCCTACATCCAATCAGCCGCCGCGTTCGATAAATTAAGCCTGCGGCCAGAAGCCGTTAATTCTCTCCGCGAACTGCTTCGCAACGAAAAGATCCCGCAACGGCATCGCGACACCGCTCGTAAAATGCTTCAATCCTGGGGGTCCGACTGAAATGAGACATCGACTTTCCATCGCCACCCTCGCCACCGTGGTCAGCCTGGCCAGCGGCGCTCAGGCCCAGATCACCGTCACCCTGCGGGACGGCTCCAGCGTGCGGGCCACCACCCTCGCCGCCCAAGGCACTCGGCTCTCCCTCACCCCGGAAGCCGGCGGAGCCCCACGCGTCGTCGAAGCCGCTACTGTGGAACGAGTGGACATGCTCCAACCACAGATTCTCACGGATGCCTACACCGCTTTTGCCTCAGGCGAAACCGTGAAAACCCTCCAAGCCATGGGCCGGCTCCGCACCGAACTCGGACTGCTGAAAAAAATCCCAGGAGGCCGCGAATGGTGGCTGGAAGGAGAATTCCTCCGCGCCCACATCCTCCTCACGCAAAAACGAGTCAAAGACGTCGATGAGGCCATGCGCGAAATCGCCGCCGATAGCACGGACCCAATCTCCCAGCGTCATGCCCAAGTCTTTCTCGCCCACCTGACCGGACTGGCCGGCGACCCGCGGCAAGCCCTCGAACAACTGCGCAGCCTGATCCTCGGCGCGCGCGATCAAGACACTCTGGCCGATGCCTGGTTGTTCACCGGCCAACATCTGGCCACCGTCAACGAACAGCAAACAGCACTCGTCGCTTTCTTGCGCATACCCGTCTTCTACCCTTCCCGTCTCGTCCCACTCGCTGCCGCCCGCCTCGGAGCCGCCCGGTGCTTCGTCGCCATAGAAGACCTCGCCGCCGCCCGCCAAACCCTCAAGGAACTGCTGGCCACCCAAGCCACCACCCTCGCCGGCGTGGAAGGGCAAAAACTCCTTTCCCAAGTCGAACGCGACCTGGGTCTCACTCCTAACGCCACCGACGCATCCCAATAATCCTGATGAGCACGCTGACTACCATCACCAAACGCCTTGCCCTGATCGCGACCGGCACATTTCTCCTCACCGCCCTCGCTGCCCCCCTGCTCGCTCAGGCCGACTCCAAACCCGCAGACGCCCCCGTCGTCAGAAAAAAAACCCTCATGGATCACTTCCACGAGGGCGGCTGGGTCATGTACCCCATCCTCATCTGCTCGTTCGGCACCGCCTACCTCTGCTGGGAAGGCGCCAATCGCACTTCCATGAAAAAAATGGCGCCCCCAGCCCATGAGATTCAAGTCAAAAGCCTCTTCCGCGCCGGCGATTACATCGGTGCCTATGACTATTGCAAAAATAATCCCAGCCCGCTAACCAACACCCTGCGCGTCGGTCTCAGCATGCTCGGAGAAGGGAAAAACTTGACCGAAGAAGCCATGTTCCAGCAACTCGCTAAGGAACAGTCGATGATCTCCACTTTCCTCAGCTACCTCTCCGTCATCGGCGTCACCACCCCCATGATCGGTCTGACCGGTACCGTCACCGGGATGATGGGTGCCTTTGAAGGCCTCGGATCTGAAGGCATCGGCGACCCATCCAAACTCGCCGGCGCCATCGGCGAGGTGCTCGTCGCCACCCTCTCCGGCCTCGCCATCGCCGTCCCAGCCTTCATGGCCTATTATTTCCTGCGCGCGCGCATGGTCACCGGCGTCCACCACGTCCAAGACATTATCAACGACCTCTTCCGTAAAATGCCATGGGAAGCCCTCCAAGGAGCCCACATCGGCGATGAAGAACTCTACGCCGCCCTGCCCGCCTGGTCCACAGACCAGCCAGCCGCTACTTCCCTCTAGCCCGCAACCACCCGGCCGGAACCTGCCTCCCCACTCCGCCGCGTCTCGCCCCTTGCCTCCCCCTCATCACTCACTTATCATAATCCATGGCCAGCGGCGGTGGCAGTATTGAATCGGGCGAACCTGAGTTTCAGATCGCGCCCATGATCGACGTTCTTCTGGTCTTGCTGATCTTCTTCATCAGCATCACCTCAATGGAAGTCCTGCGCATCGACCAAGACATCGTCCTGCCCGTGGCCGAGGATGCCGTCAAAGCCCAAAAGGAACGCGGAGAAGTCATCTTGAACGTCCGCTACGACGAGGAAAATCGCAAAGCGCGCTACAACATTAACTCCGACAGCCGCCCCATCGAAACCACCGAGCTCCTCGTCGCAGAGCTCACCAAGGCCGTCAGCCTCGCCAAAGCCTCCATCAAAGCCGGATGGAACCCAAACGTGCGCCTCGTCATCCGAGCCGATAATAATACCCCGTCCTTCGAAATCTCCCGGGCCATGAACGCCGGTGCCGAAGCCGGCATCTCCGACATCGCCTTCTCCACCGCCAGTCGTGCCGATTCCCCCGCCCCATGAAATCCGTCCTCGATGAAGATACGCCGAACCTCGGCTTTCAAATCGCCCCCATGATCGACGTCGTCTTCGTCATCATGCTCTTCTTCATGGTCATGGCCGGCGCCGTAAAGGTGGAAAATCACCTCATCAGCAACCTGCCTGGCTCCGTCGAAAGCGACAGCGTCGACTTCGTCGACGAAACCATCATCAATATCGCCGAAGACGGTGAGATCGCGCTCAATGATGAACCCATGGACACTCCAACGTCCAAAAACATGCGCAATCTCAAAGGCAGCTTGGCCCGACTCAAACAAAATGCCGTGTCGTCAGGCAACAAAATCATCGTAACCATCGTCAGTGAGCCGCAAGCGCCTTACGATCGCGTCGTCGACGCCCTGAATGCCCTCTCCGCCGCCCAAATCACCGATGTGACGTTCACCGTGTCCGAAGAAGAATAATCGGCCCGCCCCACCCCGCCAGGACAGCAAATCTCCGGGCCGTGAGCCTCCCACCTCCACCCCTCGCGCCTGTCCCCATGCCCCACTCTCCCACCGCGACCGCCACCGCCCCGGTCCACCTGACCACCGGCCTGCCCGGCGCCCGCCTGAGCCGTCTGCGACTCGGCCTCACCCTGCTCGCGCACATCGCCCTGCTCGCCCTGGCCGCCATCTGGGTCATCTCTTCCTCCTCCCCACCCCTACCCCCAGAATCGCTCGTCTTCACCTCAGAACGCCCCAGCGCCACCGCCAATGGCAAAAAAAGTGAACACGCCGCCAAACTGGCACGGAAAAAAAATACCGGAGGCGCCCCCCCCAACGCCCGCCGCCTCACCTCGTCCGTCAGCAAATCCATCTCGCTGCCAGACATCCCCAGCAGCTCCATCCATGACTTCCAGCCCGGCCGCATGGGCGGCGGCATGGGGTCAGGCCTCGGCGGCTTCGGCACCGGCGCCGGCCCCGGCAGCGGCGGCATGGGCATGGGCCAAGGCGGCGGTCGTATCAAATTCTTCGGCTTCGAAACCGACGCCAGTAGCGTCGTCCTCGCCATCGATACCTCCGGCTCAATGACCGGCGCCGTCGGCGGCCCCAGCGGTATCGCCAAATTGCAGGACGAAATCAACCGCACCATCCAGTCCCTCTCCCCCGCCTCCCTGTTTAATATCATCTGCTTCGGTCAGGATGCCGACGCCGCCTTCCCCGCTAACGTCCTCGCCACCAGTGATAACAAACTCGCCGCCATTAAATTCATGGAAGGATATTACGGACAAGGCGCATTCGGCCGCACCCGTACCGAAAAACTTCGTGAACTGAACCAGCCCGTCAACGTGGAACTCACCCAACTCAACGGCATCCCCTTCACCCCGCTCACCGTCGAGACCGTCAAAGGTCTCGAAGGCACCAGCGGAGGATCCCGCATGGACCTCGCCCTCGTCGCCGCCATGGAACGAAAAGCCACCTCCATCTTCCTGCTCTCCGATGGTCAACCGTCCGCCATGCGCGGCGGTCGCACCCTCGATCAAAATGAATTAATCAGCGTCATCCGCGATCATCACAAAAATTTGTATAAGGGTAAGCCGCTTATCATAAATACGATATATACCAACACCAACCGCAGCGAGGAGGCCTTCATGAAAAAAATCTCCCGGCAGTTCGGAGGACAACACAAGGATGTCCAGTTCGATTAAGCAAAAACCCAACGCGCAAAAAACATATCAACATATCACGATATGTTGATTTAACATTTTGCAGCACCCGCGGCTCGGTCTATGATGGCCGTTATCCGCAATGCTCCAGCCTGACCAGACCGCCGAACTCACCCGCGCCCTCGAGAACCGAATCCTCGTCCTCGACGGGGCCATGGGCACGACCATCCGCGGGTATGGTCTGACCGAAACCGACGCCCGCGGCACCCGGTTCGCCTCCAACGAGAAGGATCTGCTCAACAATGGGGATATCCTCTCCATCACGAGACCCGGCGTGATCGGCGACATCCACCGCCGCTTCTTCGAGGCCGGGGCCGACATCTGCGAAACCAACACCTTCTCCGCCACCACCCTGGCTCAAAGTGAGTTCTTCGTCGAGGATCCCCGCGAAAAAGGCCACGGCCGCAAAGATCCCGAATTCTTCCAAAAGGTGCTGGAAAATCCATTTCTGCAGGATCTGGCTTGGGAACTCAATATCGAATCAGCTCGTCTCTGCCGGCAATGGGCGGATGACATTTCAGAAAAAACCGGCCGTAAACGCTACGTGGCCGGTGCCATCGGCCCACTCACCGTCTCACTCAGCAATTCTCCCGACGTCAATGACGCCGGCTTCCGAGTCGTCACCTTCGACCAAGTAGTCGCCACCTACCGCCACCAAGTGCGCGCCCTGCTCGAAGGCGGGGTCGACATCCTGATGGTTGAGACAATTTTTGACTCTCTCAATGCCAAAGCCGCATTAGTGGCGATTCAAGACGTATTGTCGGAGCTGACCCTGCCCTCGGGCCGGGATCTCGGGCCGCCCCTCTCGACCAGTCGCCCCCTCGCAGCCCGCTTCCCTGTCATCATTTCAGCCGCAGTGGGACGGGGTGGCGAAACCATGATTTCAGCGCAAACCGGTGAAGCCTTCTGGAACGCCGTCGCCCATGTCAAACCTCTCGCCGTCGGCCTCAACTGCTCCCTTGGGCCCGACCTCATGAAACCGTTTCTCGAGGAATTGTCGTCCAAGGCGGATACGTTCATTTCGGTCTATCCAAATGCCGGACTGCCCAACCCTCTCTCGCCCACCGGTTTCGACCTCGAGCCGGCCGACATGAGCCGCTGGCTCGCCGACTTCGCCTCCAGCGGCCTGATCAATCTGGCCGGTGGCTGCTGCGGCAATACCCCAGAACACATCGCCGCCATCGCCCGCAGCGTCGAAAACCTGACCCCGCGCGTCATCGCCTCCCCGCCGCCCGCCCTGCGCCTCAGCGGATCACAGCCGTACAATCACGACGCTTCCAAACGCTTTCTCATGATCGGAGAGCGAACCAACGTCGCCGGATCACCCCAGTTCGCCAAACTCGTCCGCGCCGGCAATCTCGAGGACGCCATCACCGTGGCCCGCCAACAAGTCGAAAATGGAGCCAATGTCATCGATATCTGCTTCGACGATGGCTTGATCGACGGCCAGGCCATGATGCACCGGTTTCTGAATCTGGTCGGCTCGGAACCCGAGATCGCCCGGGTTCCGATCATGGTGGATTCCTCGAAATGGGACATCCTCGAAGAAGGACTCAAACACCTGCAGGGCAAAGGCATCGTGAACTCGATCTCGATGAAAGAAGGCGAAGAAGCCTTTCGCCAACAGGCCCGCACCATCATGAAATACGGCGCCGCCGTCGTCGTCATGGCCTTCGACGAACAAGGGCAAGCCGCCACCTACGAAGACAAAATTCGCATCTGCGGACGCGCCTACCACCTCCTCGTCGATGAACTCGGATTCAATCCGAATGACATCATCTTCGATCCCAACATCCTCACCGTCGCCACCGGAATCGAGGAACATAACAATTACGCGGTCGACTTCATCAACGCCACCCGCTGGATCAAAACCAACCTGCCCGGCGCTAAAGTCAGCGGCGGCGTCTCCAATATCTCATTCTCATTTCGCGGCAACAACGTCGTCCGCGAAGCCATGCACGCCGCCTTTCTTTACCACGCCGGACAAGCCGGCATGGACATGGGCATCGTCAATGCCGGTATGCTCGAAGTCTACGACCAGATCCCCAAAGAACTGCTCGAACACGTCGAAGACGTACTGCTCAACCGCCGCCCCGATAGCACCGAACGGCTGCTCGACCTCGCCGAACGCTTTAAAGGCCAAGGAGGCAAAAGAATCGAGGAAGACCTCTCTTGGCGCTCCGACACCGTCGAAAAACGGCTCGAATACGCCCTACTCAAAGGCATCGACAAATTCATCGACGGCGACACCGAGGAGGCGCGCCAAAAATACGACCGGCCCCTCAAGGTCATCGAAGGCCCGCTCATGGACGGCATGGGCATCGTCGGCGACCTCTTCGGCGCCGGCAAAATGTTCCTGCCCCAGGTGGTCAAATCCGCCCGGGTCATGAAAAAGGCAGTCGCCTACCTGACGCCATTCATGGAGGCAGAAAAAGCCGAGTTCCTCGCCGGCGACATCGCTGAAGTCAAAGCCGCCCAGCCCGGCCTCACCGACGCCGAAGCCCAAACCATCGCCGAACGACGCCGCTCCGCCGGGCGGTTCCTCATCGCCACCGTCAAAGGTGACGTCCACGACATCGGCAAAAACATCGTAGGCGTCGTCCTCGCCTGCAACGGCTACGAAGTAACCGACCTCGGCGTCATGGTCTCCTGTGACAAAATCCTCGATAAAGCCATCGAGATCGGCGCCGATGTGGTCGGCCTCAGCGGATTGATCACACCGTCCCTCGACGAAATGACCCACGTCGCGCGCGAAATGGAAAAACGCGGGTTCGCCAAACGAGGGATCCCACTGCTCCTCGGCGGCGCCACCACCAGCGCCGCCCATACCGCCATCAAAATTGCCCCGTTTTACTCCGGCCCAGTCGTCCATGTGCTCGATGCCTCGCGCTCGGTGCCAGTGACAACTTCGCTGCTTTCCGATCAACGGGAAAAATTCATCGCTGAAAATCAAGCCCGTCACGAAAAATTGCGCCATGACTTTGCCCATGGCCAGAAAAAGCCGGTGGTCACTCTGGCCGCCGCCCGGGCCAATCACGTCCAAACCGACTGGGCGGCCTACCGCCCGGCCGTACCCGCTTTCCTCGGGACCCGCACCATCAAAGATCAATCGCTGCGAGAACTGGCCGCGTATTTCGACTGGACCCCGTTTTTCCACTCATGGGAGCTCCGCGGCGTCTGGAAATACGACGAACAACGCTTTCAATCGGGCAACCCCGAAGCCGTCGCCGAAGCCCACCGCCTGCACGCCGACGCCGTCATCCTGCTGGATCGCATCATCACCGAAAAACGTCTGCAGGCCCGCGGCGTCTACGGGTTCTTCCCCGCCAATGCCGTGGGCGATGACATCGAAGTCTACGCCGACGAATCCCGCTCCGTTGTCCAGACGACTTTCCACACCCTGCGCCAGCAACCGCGCAAAGAAGGCGATCGCCCCAACGAAGCCCTCAGCGATTACATCGCTCCTCGACCACTCACCCACGCGCCATCAACCCCCGCCGTTCGGGATTATGTCGGAGGTTTTGTCGTCGGCATCCACGGCGCCGATGAATTCGCCGCCGAATTCGATGCCGCGAACGACCCGTATTCCTCCATCATGGTCAAGGCGCTGGCCGATCGATTTGCCGAAGCCTTTGCCGAGCTGCTGCACCACCGGGCACGGGTCGAATGGGGCTATGAACGCCCTAATGAACTGGGCATCAATGAATTAATTAAGGAAACATACCGCGGTATCAGACCCGCACCGGGCTACCCATCACAGCCCGATCACACCGAAAAAGACGCCCTCTTCACCCTGCTCAACGCCGAAGCCACCACCGGGGTCAGCCTCACCGAATCCCGCGCCATGCACCCAGGCTCCGCCGTCAGCGGATTGTACTTCTCACACCCGGAAAGCCATTACTTCATGATTTCCGACCTCCAGAAAGATCAGATCGAAGACTACGCCCACCGCAAGGGCATGAGCGTCGAAGAAATGGAAAAATGGCTGGGCCCCTGGCTCGGCTATTAACCTTGAGGCACGGATGACGAATGACAGAACACCTTCAAGCCACCCCGGGAGCGCTGAGCCCTAGCTCGGCCGCCCTTTGACCTCCCGCGCTAATGCAGGCAAGCTCCTTCAAGGTGTTTCCCCTGACGAGTCTGTGGCGGCAGTTTTGGGACCGGTGGAGCAGACCGCGTGGCCGAAGGCGTCGTTCTCGAAGTGGGCGGCGGGGTAGCCGGTGACGGAGGCCGCGGCCGCGCCGGGGCCGGTGGATTTGATCGGGCAATAATGCCGGACGTTGCGCATGTGAGGCGAGCTGCATAGAATGCCATAGTGACCGTCCACACGCAGTCCTCTCCCGAAATCAAGATCGCTCTCTTCCGGTCGTTGTTCCGGGGGCGGGAGGAGGTTTATCCTCGGCGCTTCGAAAGCTGTAAATCGGGCCGCGCCGGATACCAGCCCTCTTGCGGGAATGAATGGGTGCGTGGAATTTGCGAAAAGCCGCGCCTAAAATGTTCGGATTGTCCGCACCAGCGCTGGTTGCCGGTCACGGATGATGTGGTCCGCTGGCACTTGTCAGGCGAAGACGACCGCCGCCAGCCCTTCGTCATGGGCGTCTATCCGATGCTCCTAGATGAAAAGTGCTGGTTCCTCGCGGCTGATTTCGACAAGGCTGCATGGCAGACGGACGCGCTCGGTTTTCTGGAAACCTGCAGCGCCCGGGGCATCCCCGCCGCTCTGGAACGATCCCGCTCCGGCCATGGCGCGCATGTCTGGATTTTCTTCGAGGAAGCGGTCTCCGCCACCCTCGCCCGCAAATTGGGAGCACACCTCCTGACAGAAACCATGGAGCGCCGCCCGGAGATTGGCTTCGATTCCTACGATCGGTTCTTCCCCAATCAGGACACCCTACCGAAAGGTGGATTTGGCAACCTCATTGCCCTGCCGTTGCAAAAAGCCGCGCGGGAACAGGAAAACAGCCTCTTTGTGGATAACACACTCACCCCATGGCCGGACCAATGGGCTTTTCTCTCGTCGCAGCCCCGGATGCCCACGGCCCTTGTGGAAACCATCGTCCAAGAAGCCACCGCTCAAGGTCGCATCACTGGTGTCCGCCACGCCCACCCCGATGAAGAAGACGCCTTGGAGCCATGGAAACTAACGCCCTCCCGGCGCCGCGCCCTGACGCTCACCGGTCCCCTACCGGAGGAGGTTACGCTGGTGCAGGGCGATTCCCTCTATATCCCCAAAGCCGAACTCCCGCCGTCCCTCCGCAATGCCCTGCTGCGGCTCGCCGCCTTTCAGAATCCGGAGTTTTACAAAGCGCAGGCGATGCGCCTGCCCACTTTTGACAAACCCCGTATCATCTCCTGCGCGGAGAATTGCACCGCCCATCTCGCCCTACCGCGCGGCTGCCTGGAGGAGGCTTTGAAATTGTTCAAAGCCGCTGGTGTGAGGACCCTGCTTCAGGATGAACGGTTTCAGGGTATCCCCATCCATCACGCATTCTACGGCACCCTCCGCAGTGATCAGGAAGCAGCCGCCGCCGCGATGCTGCAGCATGATACCGGAGTGCTCGCCGCCACCACCGCCTTCGGCAAAACCGTGCTGGGAGCCTGGCTCATCGCCCGGCGAGGGGTGAACACCCTGATTCTAGTCCACCGCCTGCAATTGTTGGAACAATGGATTGAACGGCTCAGCGGGTTCCTCAACGTGAAACCGAATGAAATCGGACGCTTGGGCGGAGGGAAGAAAAAACTAACGGGAATCATAGATGTCGCTCTGATTCAGAGCCTCGTCCGCAAAGGCGAGGTCCTTGATCTGGTGGCAGATTACGGACACCTCGTGGTGGATGAATGCCATCATCTTTCTGCCCACAGTTTTGAGTTGGTGGCCCGCCGCGCCAAAGCCCGCTACGTCACCGGCCTCTCCGCCACGGTGGCGCGGAAGGACGGACATCATCCCATCATTTTCATGCAATGCGGACCGGTGCGACATCGTGTCGATGCTCGCGCCCAGGCCGCCGCTCGCCCGTTTACCCACGAGGTGCTGGTGCGCTCCACAGGATTCCTCCCTGATGGTGATCCCGAGGAAGATCAGCGCCGGGAATACCAGCGGCTCTGCCATAGCCTTCTCAATTCGGAAATGCGTAACCGAATGATCTGTAAGGATGTGCTCGCAGCCACCGCCGCCGGCCGCAGCCCGGTCATCCTGACAGAGCGCACCAGCCACTTGGAAATTCTGGCCACTACCCTGCGCGCCCACCTTCCCCATGTCATCACCCTGCTGGGCGGCATGGGCCGCAAACAGCTCACCGCAGCTCTCGATCAGCTGTCCACCGTCCCCACCGATCAACCCCGCGTCCTCATCGCCACAGGCCGCTTCCTTGGCGAGGGCTTCGATGATCCCCGGCTCGATACTCTGTTCCTCACCATGCCAGTGAGTTGGCGCGGCACAATCGCCCAATACGCCGGCCGCCTGCACCGCCTTCACACGGACAAGAAGGTCGTGCAGATCTACGACTACGCTGATCTGGAGATTCCCATGCTCTCCCGCATGTTCGACCGCCGTTGTCAGGGCTACGAAGCTATTGGCTATACCATCCTGCTGCCTGCCAGCGCGCTTCCCGGCTGGCCCGCCGCCGTGCCGCTCCCCGTTTCCCCGCAATGGAAAACCGACTACGCCTCCAGCGTGCGCCGCCTGATCCGCGATGGCGTCGATGCACCGCTCGCTCAGCTTTTTGTTCACGCCACGCGCCCTCCATCCGCCGATGCCGAAGGCTACGCCCGCGCCCGCAGCGCCAGCGAAGCATTTTTCTACCGGCGACTTGAAACCCACCCGCAGCTTGCAGAGCAGTTCCAGCTCAATGCCATGCTTCCCATCCCCTTCAACGACCACAGCACCATGGAAGTCGATTTCCTCTGCGCCCACGCCCGCCTCGTCATCGAACTCGACGGCCTCCAGCATCTAACCGACGCCACCACCTACCGCCGCGACCGCCGCAAGGACGCGCTGCTTCAACTCCACGGCTACCTGATCCTTCGCTTCCTGACCGACGACCTCGGAAGGAACCTCGACCACGTACTCGATCAAATCCTCCGCGTCCTTGGCACCCGTGCCATGATTCAAGTCTGAGGATTTTAATGTAGCCTGCAAAGCCGGGATCACTCACTCATCACGCAACGCCTGAAATAGGGGGCGATGGGGGTGCCTGACCGGGCCGATTCCGGGGACCATTCAAGAGGCGTCCGATCCACGTATAACGGACGAGGAACTGGTAGCTCAGCAGCAGCACAGCGATGAGCACCAACGAGAAAAGAGGCAACTTGATCCAGGTTGGCCCGGCCCATTGGCTGATCACCGCCTGGCCGACAAGGCACAGCGGAAGGTGCGCGAGGTAGAGCCAGTAAGCGGAATCCGAAAGGTAACGGATGGTGCGATTTTCGCGGGTCAGCAGGGCCCGGAACAGGCCGATGCTGGCGAAGGACATGGCCCACGCAAAGAGCGATTGGAAGAGCACCGAGGCCGGCCGATGGAACTTCGCCGGAAGAAGCGAATCACGGAAACCGAAGGTGCCGGTGGCGAATTCCAAAGCGAGCGGGAAGATCAGCAGCAACGTGATGGGCAGCAGCCAACGCCATGAACCGCCAAGGCGGCCTTCCCGGTCGTCGCAGTCGTAATAGATCACTCCGAAAAAGAAGAAGAGCGCGTAGTAGGCCAGGACGTGAGGCGTGGGGATGATGCCCATCACGGTGTCCGGCCCGATCCCGGGGTAAAAACCCATCATGGCGGTAGGCGCTAGGGTCAAAGGCACAAGCCACAAGAGGTTCGCCGGCGAAAGCACCAACCAGTGCCCGCGGATGCGCCAGCCGAACCGTTCGGCGAGCAGCGCATACACCGAGAACAGAGCTACGAGCCAGACGAGGAACCACAGGAACCAGAGGAGGATGAACACAGGGGTCTCCGTCAGCCAGCGGTAAGCCGAAGCCAGCGCGCCCGATCCCGAACTCGGCTGACCGGCGGTCGGCGCCGTTTCCCTGGCCCCCGCGGCGCGGAGCTGGTCGACGATCTTTTCGCGTCCCGCTTCCCACGTTTGCTGTTCAAAAGAAACGCCCAACAGGCCGGCGATGAAATAGACCGAGGCAATGGGTTGGCTGGCGCTTTTCAGCGGGGTTTCGCCGTCGTGACTCCGCGCGTTGACATCGGCGCCGCGTTGAAGGAGCAGGCTAACCACCTCAGCGTGACCCATGAAGGCCGCGCCGTGCAGAGCCGTGTGACCGTCCCGACCCCGGATGTCCACGGGCACGTTGCGGTCCAACAACAGGCCCGTCACGTTTCGCGCGCCGTTGAGGCCCGCCCACTGCAGCGGCGTGACGGCGAAAGCCGGATGCAGGTTCACCGCGCTCATGCCGGCGGCCAAGTGGCCTTCCACGGCACCGACATCATCCAGCTTCACGGCGGCCCAGAGGCTTGATGCTGCGGGTTCAACGCTGACCGCGTCTTGTTTGTGCTGAGCATTCCTCTGAGAAGCGAAACTTCCCGCCCCAATCATCGCCGGCACGACGGTGATCAGGCCGAGTAGGCAGGGAAACAACACACGCCGGCAACGGTGCCATAGCAAGGCCTTGAGCCCTTTCCGGCGCCAGAGCATGGCCGTGAAAAAGCCGCTCAAAAGCATGAAAAGCTGCATCCGGAAACCATGCACCCAGGCCTGAAAAACAAACGCCCACTTCGCCTGCGCGACGTCTTGGATCAACCAAGGGAAGTCGGCGGAAAACGAGAGGGCGGCGTGATAGGCGATGCCGATCAACATGGCCGCGGCACGTAGCGCATCAAGGTCGTGCAGACGTTGGTGGGACGAGGTCGGTTGAGTCATGGTTGAGGCGACGGTGTCAGTTCGATGTGATTGAATCGACAGAGATCATTCTCCCAATATTCGGAATCCCCCCGCAAAACCGAACAATGTTCTTTCACTCGAGACCGAGTCTTTCCTGATCTCACCGCCAACAGCCGCCCCCCCACGCCTACTCACCAGTGAGGGTGCCAAACTTGCGGAATTTTGCGTAGCGACCCGCAAGCAACTCCGCTGGCGTGAGCGGCAGCAACTCCCGCAAATGGCGTACAACCGCCTCCTGCAAGGCGCCCGCCGCCACCGCATGGTCGTGGTGCGCGCCGCCGACCGGCTCCGGGATCACCTCGTCAACCACCCCGATGTTCTTCAGCTCCGCTCCAGTGATCTGCATCGCGGCCGCCGCTTCCGGGGCATGCTGCCGATGCTTCCACAAGATTGCCGCACACCCTTCAGGACTGATCACCGAATAATAAGCGTTCTCCATCATCAACACCCGGTCCGCCACCCCAATCCCCAACGCCCCGCCCGAACCGCCCTCGCCCAGCACCACCGCCACCACCGGCGTGGCCAGTCTCATCATCTCCCGCAAATTAAACGCAATCGCCTCCGCAATATTCCGCTCCTCCGCCTCAATCCCAGGAAAGGCCCCGGGCGTATCGATCAAAGCCACTACCGGCAAATGAAACTTCTCAGCTAAACGCATCAAGCGCAATGCTTTGCGATACCCTTCAGGATGCGCGCTACCGAAATTGCGCTTCAAATTCTCCTTGGTATCCCGGCCTTTTTGGTGCCCCACGACCACGCACTTGATCCCACCCAGCGTCGCTAGCCCACCCGGCATGGCGTTGTCATCACCCAGATGCCGGTCGCCATGCAGCTCGACAAAATCAGTGAAACAACGGTCTACATAATCCAGCATAAACGGCCGCGCCGGATGACGGGAAATCTGCACCCGCTGCCAAGCCGTCAGATTGCGATACGTGCTCGCACGCAATTCCTCAAGCTTCGCCGCTATCACCGACGCCTCCGCACTCACATCCAGCTCCTGCCCAGCAGATGTACGCAATAAGTCATCAAGCTGGTTTTGCAGCTCAACAATGGGTTTCTCAAACTCGAGGGCCACTAACTTCATCAGTCCACACCGTAACGTCAGAACAGGCTGGGCGGCAACCCGAAAGAAATGATTCCCTCACTGCCGCAAAATAACCACCGGCGTGCCCGTGCGCAAAATCGTGGACAATTCTTCCAAATCCCCGTCATCAAGAAAAATCCCCTGAAGCACCGCCGTCACCCCGCCCGCCGGAACAGATACCCGCTCAGAATCAGGCCGAAATAACACCCCAGGTCGGCCCGGCCGCCCCGTCGTCAATAATTGCTTCCTCGCAAAAGCATACTTAGGGTCGGTCGCCAACACCTTGCGGTCACCCACCCACGCCGGCTTCTCCTGAATCTGCGTCTTCAATACCTTGGGGAAAGCCGGCGACACAACCACCGCCGTCAGCCGGTAATTCTTGAAAAAAATCGGATCCAACCCAGCCGCCGCCTTCTGACGTACCGTCAATACCTCGTCCGCCAACCGAACCTCCAACTCGAATTCCAACGGCTGGTACACCAGCCGGTCGCCAGGCTGCAAATTCAAGCTGCTCAGGTTGTTCAAACGCTTCAGAAAAGGAATCGTCGTCAGACTGCCCTTCTCGATTTTTGCCAACGAATCACCCGATTTCACGATGTAGTCACGCTTGCCCGGCATCGGGGAGCGGGAAAACAATCGGTCGACATTCATCTCCCCCAACATCCGCCGCGCTTCGGATTCCCACGGAGAATCCGGATAAACTTTCAGCAGGCGGTTCAACTGCTCATGCACGTCTTCCAGTTGCCCGGCCGCCAGCGCATCGTTGATTTTCTGAAACGACGGCGCCGAAGGGTCCGGCGCCGGCCCCTTGTTCGTCTGTTGCTGCCGACGCAACAACTGCTGCTCCGCCAGCCGCTCGGGTTGGTCAATCGTGTCGTAAAACCAATAGGCGGCGAGAAACGTGCCTCCCAACAAGGCCAGGGTCAAAACAAAAACCAGAATCTTGAATCGCATCGCGCAACAGCGGATCAAAACGGGTCAGAGCAGCCCGCGTCGTTTAAAATCGAAAATATTGATACCGGAAGATTTTTGAATCATCTCCACCGTAAATCGCAACAGGCTGATTTCCCACGTGTCATCCACCCCGGCGATCACCGCATTCATGGGATCACCCACCCGCACCGCCTCGTCCACCAGCCGCCCCTGAACGGACTCAAAGGGCTCGTGCAAAAGCGTCTCCGATACGTTCAACTTGCTGAAGTTAAATCCATACCGCAGAATCGCGAGCTGGGAATGATGCGCCTTCAGCCAATCGCGGAACGCTTCTGCCTGATCCCCGAATCCCTCAAAACTCATCTCCTGATCCGGATCGGGACGCAAAATAACCGGACGCCCAGCCTGAATGCGCCCAGTGCGCACCCGCACCTGATCCACCTCGTCCATCAACTCGCTAATCAAAACAAAATGGAACTCGGTCGTTCCAAAAGTGTCAATGCGGCGATCAGGCACATGAAGCACCCGGGTCATCTCAAGGGCATACGCCACATCGTGCTGTTCAAAATTCACAAAAAAAGAGGGATAGCAGATACAGATTAAACCATCAGAACTTGGACCACGGAGCCACCACAATGGATCCATCCGGCATCATCATCAACGCCCCGTCCCCATGAAAGTCACTGCGCTCTAAAAACCACGGCTGCCGCCACGCCCGGGGCGTGTCCGGCCCAGTATCAAACTCCGTCGGAATATACGACCCCTCAAAGGCCTCACGGTCTTTCTTATCGACATTGGCCGCCCGCTCCCGCTTGTCCGTCGGACACATCCACGTGGTCTCAGAAATCCCGTAGTCCTTCTGCTTCATCACCGTAATCCAAAATTCCCAATACCCTTCCTCCCCTCCTCCCGCATCAATCGAAGAAGGATTGTCCGGCATCTGAGGCCACTCGCCATAATCAGCCAAATACATCCCAAACCCACCATACAAGGTCTTCAAATTATTCTCACACCCAGCTCGCTCCACCCGGTTGCGAATCTTGCTCCAGTTAAACACAAGCCCAATGCTCGCCAGCATGGCAATCAAAGCAATCGTCACCAATAACTCAGTGAGCGTAAATCCACGACGAGAAGCGACCCGAGACCGCAACAACGTAGCACGGCTCACCGGAGACTGGAATAAGACAGAAGTCATGATACAGCTGCAGAAAAAATCAGGATCTAACAAGTATCCACACAGCACGACTCCCTGCAACGAAAGCTGTCACTGCTGCCCAAAAAAAACAAGCGGACGCCGAAACGCCCGCTTGTTGCATGAAAAGGATTTCCTAAGGACGAAGATCGCTAGGATCGCTAGAATGGCTTAGAACGCGAAGCCACCACCACCCGTACCTTCAATGCTGCCGTTCGTACCACCAATCGATCCGGTGACACTATAGCTGATGCGGGCACCAAAGACGCGGATCTTAACGCGATTTTGAGGCTCTGGGAACGGATCATTACCACCGCGGTCCACCGTCACCGATTGCACCGGCCCTGGGACAAAAGTGGTCACAGGATCACCTGTTGGAGGAATCGTATCTGGACCGTAGGTCGCATACATGCGCTGGGTGATCGGCTGAGGGCCGAGGAAATTGGCTTCACCCTTGGCTTTGAAACGGACGTTCGGGGAAGTCGAGGTCAATTTACCACTCCAGCTCGTGTTGGCAATACCCACCGGGCCGCTGCCACCCACACTCGTCAAACTGAAGTTAGCCGGAGTCGCCTCACCCGCCACAATAGACGGACGAAGTGGAACCGTGTACGCCGCATTGGCGCCCGTCGTTCCAGGGCTGAAATTAGGATTGTTGTCGACGATTGGAGTCGTCCGGTTTTGGCTCGGGCCAGGGTTGCGGTTAAAGGCAGAACCATTGGTCATGCCGTCCACCGTCTTGCCTTCAAAATCAATGGTCGCTTGGCAGCTCCCAAAGAAAGTGATGCCCTTGTAATAAATCATCGAGGAATTGAAGGCCCCAAGCTGAGCCGACTCCGTCGAACTAAAACGAAAAATGCCAGCGCCGTTCTTCATGGTCATCGAACCACCGAAGATGCCGGTCACACTGCTGTTATAAGTGTTGCCAGACCAGGGGCCACCGGTCCAAGCGAGCGCGGGGGTGGACTGCATGGCCACCATGGTAAAGATTGCGATCAGTTTCTTCATGCGGACAACATTCTGCTCCAGACCGGGGCAGGGAGGCAAGAGAAATTCCACGTTTCTGAAAAAAATTTCGCAGCCCCCCACATCCCGTTGATTATCGATGGATCATGCTTGCCGATTACCACACACACACCGCGTTGTGCCGCCACGCCGAGGGATGGCCTGTCGATTACGCCGCCGCCGCCGCCGCCATCGGCCTGCCTGAACTCGGGTGTTCCGACCACAGCCCGATGCTGGCAGACGATTTCGACGACTGGCGAATGGCGCGCCATGACCTCTCCCGGTACGTCGAATCGGTCGAAGAAGCCCGCTCTCTCCACCCGGAGATGCCGGTCCGGCTCGGACTAGAGGTCGATTACATGGAAGGCGGCGACGCGTGGCTCGATCATCTGGCGGCCGCCGCCCCCTGGGATTACCTCATCGGCAGCGTGCATTACCTGCCCGGCGGCTGGGACGTCGATAACCCCAAATGGCTCTCCCTAGGCCGATGGGAGGAACAAACGATCGAGGAGGTCTGGCAGGCGTATTTCACCGCCTATGAACAATGCATCCGCTCGCGACGCTTTGATTTTTGCGCCCACCCCGACCTCGTGAAAAAATTCGGGCACCGCCCGGCGGGAGACCTGCGACGGTATTATGAGCCCGTGATCGAAGCGGCCGTTGATACCGGCACCATTTTGGAAATCAATACCGCCGGGCTGCGCAACTCCGCGGGCGAACAATACCCGAGTCAAGAATTCATGGCCCTCCTCGCCCAAGCTGGACTTCCCGTCGTCATCAGCTCTGATGCCCACCGCCCGG
>CAJBME010000083.1 GCA_903954065.1 uncultured bacterium | reverse complement strand
GTGGAAACCGGGGCCAGCGGACCCGGCTACAGTCGCGGCGCCGAACGCCTCTCCGAACATCTTTTTGGCAGGCGGCCGGATGCGAAGAAGCGGTTTCGTGTCCGTGTCTTGAAGGATGTGGCCCGAAGGCCAGTTGTGGAAACCGGGGCCAGCGGACCCGGCTACAGTCGCGGCTTTACCGCCTGCATCGTCGCTTCGTATCCGGATCTTCTGTAGCCGGGGTCGCCGCCTCTCCGTACGTCTTTTTGGCAGCCGACCGAATGCGGAGAAGCGGATTCGAAGCCGTGTCTTGAGGGATCTGGCCCGAAGGCCAAGGGTGGAAACCGGGGCCAGCGGACCCGGTCAGCGGGAAGTAAACTTCCCTGTCGAGCACTGATCCGACTGCGTCGGTGAGCGGCGCTGGATGGGCAACACATACTAGCACAGAGCATCGCCTTGGGATCCCCGTTTCAGGATTAATTGCCCGAATGCGAGTAGGTGCGCAAAAACAATTTGATATCGCTCACGCTCTTCACGAACCGATCGATTCCCGTCTGTTCATCATTGAGCAGTGAATAGGCGGGAATGATGATTTTCCATTGCGTGTTCCAGACGCTGCGTCCGATCAGACGGGAATTGGTGAATTCGGCTGGCATGGAGCTGTAGAAATACGCTTGATCATCGACCGCACGAAACGGCTGATGTTTCCGGCGGATCCACAGTTGTTCATTGATACTGCCTTGCGGAGTAAAGAACTGCAGTGACGAGAAGCTGGCGGCTCCGAGGTTACGGGGCAGCGGGATGGCCTGATCCCGGACCGACCATGAACGAATGACATTGGTGTCACCGAGTGGCGGGGTACGCATCATATCCGCGCCGGCGGGAATCAGATAGACATAGGGAGTGGCTGACAGTGCATTGGCATCGGAGCTGGCGGGTTCAGGCGTGCCGGGCGTGCCTTCCGCGTAGGGATCCATGCCGACATATCCTTTGAGGACGACACCCGAGGAAAAGATCTTGGTGGCGAAAGTGCCTTGGGAGAAAGCATGATCTCCCGGCGCGAGCGGCCAGCCAAAGAAGTTGAGTCCCTGTTCGATGGTGGTGGCGAACGGAATGACCAGTCCAGGGACTAAAGAATTATCCGCTTTCTTGATGTTCGTGCAATAGATGGCCACGTCAGGGTCATTCAGCAGGTTGCTTTTCAGGTGTTGCTCGAGAACTTGTTGCCACAAGGTATTGTCCTCGGCGGTGGGTTTGTCGGTGGCGATGCGGAAGAGTTCTTTGCGGAGCGAAAAAACGGTTCCATTGCGATCAGGATTGTTGATACCAAGACGTCCTCTCGCCACCACCCAGTCGTCCCGCAGGCCCGACAACATCGACGCCAGCCCGGAGTCACCGGAATTGGTCGCTATCGGCTCCATGCCATTCCAGGCCCCTACGGAATACGTCCCAATAACCCCGTCGATGAAATCACGTCCCTTCGACGTGTTCAACAACCCGGTTTCATAGTCATAAGCTTTGGCGGCCAGATAGGTGTACGTTTGCGCCAAATCAAACAAGCCTTTGTACTGCGAAAGCTCCTCATTCCGCAATTCCCGGAAAACCAAGTCACGCGTCCGATACCCCTGCGTGACGGAAGCCGCGCGCTGCCGGAAAGTTTCCCGCTCGGATAACACATGGCTCGCGTCCGCATACAGCTTGGCCACGCGCTCGTTGGCCCGCTGCAACTCGCTCAGACGACGCGTGATCTCAAAGGCCGAGGCCAGTACTTGGTCGTATAACCGCTCGAACTCAATCACATGCTGCTTGGTCACCTGATCAAAATCATAATCATCAATATACGATTGAGCCTGGCCCTCTAAATCCGCCGCCTGCGCATCCAGCAGACCCGCCGAGGTTTCGCTGACCAGAGCCAGCAGTCGCAGAGCGTATTCATCCGTGACCCCGGCCATCCGGATTGCCGATCGCAGCACCGAGGTGGCATCGACCGCCAACCCAGCCACGGCAGGAGGCGCCTCGCCCGCCGCTTCCGCCACTCCCGCAATATAATCAGCCAGCAACGCTTCCGCCGCCGCCGCCGACACCAGCGCAAACGACGCTTTGGTCATGGCCGCCGCTTCATCCAGCTTAGCGGCCGCCTCATCATTGGCCGCCTCAAAATCATTGAGAAATTCGGAATACAGCTGGTAATCGCGATCAAAACGCTTGTTCAAATTATTAAATGTATTCGCGGTGTCGCGCAGATTGACCTGTGCTTCATAGGCGTCCAACAAGGCCGTCTGAATGGCCCCCGCTTGGCCGCGCCGCCCGAGCCCGGAAGCCACCGTGTCCGAGAACTGACCCAGCGTATACGGTGACATCTGAAATGATTTTTCCACGTATTCCACGGGATCTGTCAATCGCACGTAGACGTTGTCCACCGACCATTCCTTGAAAGGATCATGATTAATCGGCTCTTTGAAGGTCACGGTGACATCGGTGCTGACATCAACCAGCGCCGACGGACGATCAATAAAATACGAATGATACAAGTCCGGCCCAACATACCCCTGTTCATACAACTTGCCCGGCCCGATGTCGCCGGCATACGGTGTCCCGTACAAGCTGATCAATTCATACTCATAGGCGTCTTCCTGCTTGGTCACCGCTTCATTGTAGGCGTCAACGGTGATGTTCTGCTGGCGCAGTTGATGATTCATCAAACCCGCCTGCTGGTACGCATTCTTGGCATTGACCGCTGCCTTCACCGCCCGGTCGTAAATCTGATCGAAATACGATTTGCCGGCAGCCACCTCGGCCGGAGAGACGTCAAAGGACATCGCATCCGATGCCAGCCCGAGTGGATTCACGTGCGCCTGCTCGCCAAACGATAAGTTCAAGACTTCCGTCGCACTGGCGACCAGCTCATCCAGTTCTGGCACGGTGAAGCGGTCAATCTTTTGAATACCTTCGTTCGTGGTGTCCACGTCCGGGAGCATCGCATTGCCCGCAAGCCAGTTGTAATAAGCTCCCTGGAAAACGCGCGACGACCATTCATCGGTGCCCCAGTAACGTTTAAGCCCGGTGTTGGGATTGTACTTACCATCTTTTTTGCTGGCCCATCCCGCGTCCTCGCTTTCCTCATGATTCTTGCGGGCTGTATAATCAATGATGTCGACCCCAACCCGAGCCAAAGCAGAGGCCGCCGCCGCAAATTTCCGCTCATCTTGGTAGTCGACCTGCACCGTCTGCCCCAACACCGTTACCCCTTCGGTGCTCGGCACCCAGGTGAAGACCGGAGCCGTCAACAACTTATAATACCCAGTCAAGGCAGTCAGGTAATGACCATACGCATCACCATGCCCCTGCGGGAATAACGCCTGCGCGTCTGCCGCGTCCAGCACCCCGTCCGCATTCACACTGCCTGACTTCTCCTTGATGTCGTAATTGACCGCGTAAAACGGCTCACCGGAATCAATCCCGTTGGTATAGTTCCAGTACAACCGATTGTAAGACGGATTGGTCCGCGTCCCGGGACTGAGGAAATCATCGCGCCCACGCAATAAGGCCAGTGTCTCGTCCATCAAGGTCGACACCTGTCCTTCAAAGGAAAACCGCGAGGTATGTGCATCCACCGGCCCCAGCGATCCATCGAGCAGGATGGTCGGGTTTTGCGCATCATCAGCCGCTTCATTGCCCAGCGTCATGTAGAGATCATTCAGATATCCCGCCACCAACAGCAGGGTGCTATTCACCGAATCAGTGGTGACGCCTGTTTCCAGACTCTGCTTTTTCACCCGGTTGAGCACGGTTTCGTAAATCTCGATCAGGCCGAAGTCTTCGATCGATTTCAGATTCAAGGCCACGTCACCTTCCCATCGTTTCCCGGCTTGGGTCAGGATGCTGACGTCGGTACTGACGGGGTTGTTGTACAGGTCAGTCTGACGCTGATTGAACGGGTTGATGCCATCGAGGACCCGCTTGACCCAGCTCTCGACGAGCACCGGCTGCATCCACTCGGAATATTTGGCACCGGTGACCATGGCATTCGGGTCCGTGGCCTTATAGCGCATGGTAAAATAACTATCAGAGAAGACGATGAGAGGATCGCCCAGGGCTGATCCGGCCGAGCCACCGATGATAATGGTGTTGGAAAGCGGCGGCGTACCCGGGGGCGGCGTACCCGGGGCCTGCCACTCGGAACTACTCACCACCAAGTCCGTCTGCACCGACGTATCAATCCGGAAATCAATCGACGTCGTCGCTCCGGTCCCCGGCGCCGCCGAAGAATACAGTCCAATCTCGATCTGATTCGTCCCTACAACGAAAGCCGATGGATCCAACTCAAACTGGTTCGGCAACCCGCCGACGACCAGCCCGGAACGCGCCCCCACCTGCGTCAAGTTGCCCGGCACGGCCACCCCCGCCGGCACCTGGTACGCCAACGCCGGCACCCCGTTGACAAACACCACAAATCCATCACCCGCACCCGCCGTGGTCGAGGCAAGCGTCGTGCTCAAAAACACCTGCGTCGCCACTTCATCAACAAAAGTCAGTCCCGTCGCACTCTTTAACATCTGACCAGGTAGGCCAGAGGCCGCCACATACGTCGAAGAATTGATCTGAATGGAACGCGACAGGGAAACCGCCGCCGCCGGATAAACCAACGCCTCCGGAGGCACCGCCCCCGGATTGGCCAGCACATACCAATTCGCTGTCGACGGCGACGCCCCCGCATTGCCCACCGCCGTCACCATGTCCGTCCGGTAAATCGGCGGCGCCAGGCCCCCCACCGGAAAGGCATACCGCCACTCAAACGTGTAGTTCTCAGGATGAGCCGCAAAATCTCCGCTGTGCCGCACCGTCGTCTGTTCATCCAACGGATTAGAGGCGGGAATCGTCCGCAGGTCGCCCTGATACAATTCCGGCTCAACCTGTATAATCTGCATCGCCACCGGCTCGCCTTGAGGAGTGAAGGCTTCGCCATCGCCAAAAAGCAAGGTCACATACCCGCTCCCCTGCCCCAACGCCGTCAACGCATAGCTGTCGACCGCCGTGTCCGAATAGGAAATCTCCGGCAACGTCTGATACCCAGCGGTTTTCGTTTTCGAAGAATCGACAATATACGTCCCGCGGCTCGCCGGGTTCTCCATAAATGTTTCCACCGCCGTGGAAAGGTACTGAATCGCCGCTTTCCATTTGGAAAGATCCTCGGTATTCGACGAGTCAACCAGACTCTCCAGCGCCGTCACATCAGCCGGACTCAGCGTGTTCAAATTCAGATAATCCTCGCCCGCAATTTCATCCTTGAACTCGCCGATCAAGACCAGACCACCTTTGTCTCCCAACAAGGGATCATAATAGCACCGTTGCTGCAAATGCGGCTGAGCCAGCTGGAAATACGTTTTCCCATTTTCCTGGGTCGTCTTCAGCGAGACAGGCAGGGAGTTTAATCCTACGCGCGTATCATTGATGAGAACGGACTTGGCGCGCGTGGGATCCTGCAGGGTCACGCTCGGCTTACCGGGCGCGCTCTTGGCAATCGATTGCTGATATAAGATCCGCGCGCTCGTCTGACCGCGCACGGCGGGCAGTCCGCGCTTCGGCAGGGCCAGTGTCTCGCCAACCGCCAGCGTCGGCGAACGGTCCGGCCACACCGGATAATACAAGACCGTCAGCGGCGTGGCCGTCACCGGATCGCCAATGTACGCCCCGGAAGCATCCCGGGCCCGCAAATACGGCAGTACCGTGCCCACCGCCGGTTGCACCGCTAGCCCCGGGAAGACAAAATCATCTCGCATCAAATAATAGAACTGCATTCCCAAGGATTTTTTCCCGCCATCATGCGGTCCGCGATAGACCCAGTCATAGCCTTTGCGGTCTTTAAACGTAAACGGCGTGTATGATGCAGGCGCCAGCGCGTTGCTCGGAGGATCCGAATACCCCGTGCCCGGCACGACCTCCACGTTTCGCACCGTGCCGTCGGTGGCCAGCGGCAGTGGCATCAAGGGCAGCGGCATCGGCGAGCCCAAAATCGTGCCCGCCGTAATGTCATACGCAAACGGATAGGTCGCATTCTCGCGCACGACCTCATAAACAGCCATCGACGGGCGGCTGTCCTCCGGATCGGTGTACTGCAACAACACCCGCGGTAGCGAACTGAAACTCTGCCCCACCGAGGCCTCTGTCGTTCCCGTCACCAGATTCAAATCGTCACGCAAGGCGTATGCGCGCCCGCCCAAAATTAATCCATGCTCTTCGTTCGGGTTGTACCCGGCCTGACTCGCATCCGGTTGATTGTAGACTCTCGCCGATGATAGCGCCGATGGCAATGATCCCGATCCTTCGTTCGAGGAAAGAATAATCTGCGGCAAGGGTGATTCCACCAACAGATCATCAATGCCAAAAGCTTCATCGCTCGCGGATGAATCCAGATTTGATCCAAAGCCGATAGTAAACGCCGACAACGACGTAGGAGTTACTGGAGTCGCCGTAATCGTCACGCGAAACGCCTGATCGATCCAGCTGGGATTTCCGTAAAACTGGGTATACCCACCGGCAACAGGAATAATCTTCCAAGCGTACACGGCCTCCGGAAAAGCCGCAGTCCCTTGAACTGTCTGCGTCACTTCAGTGCCCCACTGATAAACCTGATTAATCAAAAGATTCCCGTTCACTGAGACCTTGAAATATTCAGAGTCCCATGAATCCAGACGAAGAAACGTGAAGGAAATCGTCGACGGACTCCCATCATTACCGCTTAAGTCGAACGTCTTCTGGGTCGATGGCATGGCCCCCACCCCATATGACCCCATATACAAACCGGAAGGACCGGCCGCCGTGAGGGGACTGGACCATCCGGCCGCCCCATTATTGAAATCTTCCAAAGCCAGTACGTTGCTGGCCCGGTAGGCCACGGCATAACGACCGACCTTGGCGGCCGTGAAAAAATCACTGAACTCCGAAGAAGGCGCTTTGACCCTCTTGAACCACCATACCGTCAGCGGGTTAAGCGATCCAGGCAACGCGTTCACTGGAATAATCGCCCCCTTCTCGGCGGCGTCCACTCCGCTGGTGAAAGGGTCGACATAGGCCCCCGGCGCATAAGAAGTGCCCGCCGCCACATACCCGGCCAACGAGTAATCGGCCGACGGAGGAGAGAGGCGGTCGCCCACGTACGCGGTCGCATTCAACGCCGCCCCGCCATCACCCTCCACAAAACCACCCCGGTCATCGGCCTGCGTCATCAATCGCACATACCAGATACCCCCGTTTTCCCCCGTGAACTTCAACAGCGTACGATTCATCTGATCGCCATCGCTACCCAGCCCAACCACCAACCGCTGGCTGATCGAATCAATGACCGCTTCATCTCCATTCGGAGCGTCTTGGTAGACAATACTTGGAATTTTGCCCCCTTCAAATTTAAGACCGGTGCCATTGTCAACCGAGCTCCCACCGGACGCCACCGTCGAAGCGACGAAGTCGGTCACGCCGGAGGGCCACACTTGCAGGTATTTATTCAGGTATTTGGGCCACTGAATGGCGAGACCCGGGTAATTGCCAGCCGGGTCTGGGATGGCCGCATCATTTTCTTCGAGCCAATAGAAGGCAACCCTGTCTTCCACATCATTTTCCCGTTCGGCGAAGTACGCCAGCGTGCCGTCTGGCCGCGGATTGGAGCCGTAATAGGCTGCGCCGCTCGCGGTGCCATCCGACGTCACCGGCTGAGCTTGCAAATTTTCATCTGGTTCGGGACGGATTTCATATCCAAGGTTCACGGTCAGTGTTTTCGGCTGCACCGACTGCTCGACACTGACGACATCGGCCCCGAGAAATTCATGAGTGCCGTCTTCGCGGCGAGCGCCGAGGTATTCAACAAAAATACGACCCGTGATGTTATAAGCATGCAGCTCGCCAATGCCATTTGATTTTTCATACCACAGGGTACGCAGGACTTCCGTGGCACTGGCATTCGGATCCGATTGCGAACTACCCACCACGACAAATTCCACCGGAACAGTTTCAGGAAAAACATTGCTGTAAACCGGATTCACCGTCACCACCTTTCCAGAAGGAACCGTAATGCGCGGCGCACTGAAACTTTTCTCCGTCCAAAACATGGTGCGCACCGGACTCGACGTCGCCGAGGACACAGAGAATGTTTCTTTGTAAAAAACATAGTTCCCGCCATTCTCGGAATCCGGCACACTGGAACGCCACGTCACTTCCACCAGACCAGGCGTGTTCGCAAAAACCCGCTGCGCATGCGGACTGTAATAATAACTCGCCAATACCCCAGCCGGTAAGGCCGGAATACTCGCCGCCACACCCGTCGTGTAATCAAGAGCCGGTGCCGAAGTGGGATTGGTCAACACCTCGCCGGCCCGCACTGGCTCGGCACGCCAATACGTCGCCGGATCGCTGATCGTACGCTTCACTCCCGCCGTACTCACCAGCGACGATGGCGGTACAATCTGATCACCAAAGGCATACCGAGGGACTCCAGAAGCAAAAGACGTACCGAAAGCCGCATTGCGCAACACCACTCCCGATGAAGCCGGATACCCGCCCGACACCGGCCCCGCCACCGCACTGGATTCCACCGCGTTCGAATACTGAGGCGTAATGGTCGGGTCACCCGTCGGCGTGGCATTGGGCCCGAGCGGAGGGATTTTGGCCGTGTTATTAGCCGGGACTCTCTGGCTCAAACGATTATACACCCCGCTTTCCACCTCGTATTGAGCGGAGGCCAAACCGGCTAACAGGAACGAGACGCCACAATGGCGAACCACCCGACGCCAATGACCAATAAAACGACAGAAAAAAGTCATGAGGTTAAAAACGCAGCGGAACAAGAAACACGATAACCGGCCGAAAAAAACAGCCGGTCTCAATACTTGATAATATAATTAACGTTGGCGTTGATCGGACGGGTTTCATTGCCGCCAGTCATCCCAGTCCCCGGCGTCGACGAATAATCTTCGTTGCTGTTAGCCGAATCGAGGAGCGAGTTCTGACTCACCGTAGACCCAGTACTATCATTCGGCACGTCGTGTTTATGAGCTTCGAATTGATCGTCCTGCACACTACCAACCCTGTCACCGGTAGCCCCGCCAGGTTGCATGGCCGTGCGGGATCCGCGGTCCGGATCGCGTCCAATCCCTCCGTCCCGACCACGCAAGAAACGCCCACGAAAGTCAGGCACCGCGAAATTAGTCGATCCCGAGGAGCCAAAACGCGTGCTGATGACGCCAAAAAGTGTGGCATATTGAGTTCGATCTAAATATGCACCATCACATAAAAACCATCCCGCAGGCGCTGTATCACCGGCATAAGCCATGATGGTTCCGGGGGGATTGAGCGCCTGCTGCACGGCCGCCACCAGCTTACCAAGGTCCACCGATGACCCGGCCAGATCCTGGTTCAGCACCTGGCCGTCAGCGATATCAATCGAGTTGATCGACCCATCAGCGATTTTGTCACTATTGACCGAGCCGGTGGCGAGATCGGCGCCGGTCACAGCACCATCGAGAATCTTGTCCGTGGTCACGCTGCCATTGACGAGTTTGGCGGTGGTCACGTTCGCATCGGCAATTTTGGCCGTCGTGATCGTCGCATCGGCCAATTTCGCGGTATTCACGCTCAGGTCGGCGATTTTGGCATTATTGACGGCTCCGGCGAGGATGGTATTGGTGGTGACCGCGCCGTCGCTGATCATGGATGACGTCACGGACGCACTGGCCACGGTTTCGGCCACCCGGGAGCGCATGGAGAAGGCCGCGCTGACGATTTGCTGGCGCGGAGAGACCTCTGCATCAACGGTGGACGAATTTCCATCATCCACGGTCAGTCCAAGGTACAATGACGACGTGGTCGCCGTATTGATGATGTCACTGAGCGTTTTATACGGCTGGATGGCCGGCGCACTGGGACCGGCAAAACCGGACAAACCCGTGCCATTGCCGACCAGCACACTGAACTCACCAGCCGAAATCGTGGCCGTCTGCACCTCAGCCCAGATGGCATCGCCGCCGGTCGAGGCGGTGTAGAGCCGGAAAGTCACAGATCGGTTCACCGGGGTGGAATTTCCAATCAACACTCCGGCGGTATCCGTGACCCGCCCCTGATAACTCATCAGAGTGGGCACAGTCGTGTTCTGGGCCATGGCCAGCGAAGCTCCGAGCAGCAGACTCAAGGTAATCAGTGAGGCATTCATGAAATAATGGGCGTTGCGATAAAAGGATTAATAAGAAAAAACCGAAGTGAAGCCAGAAGGGGGGTTACTTGGAGGACGTAGTAAGGTCGATGTCCGCAATCTCTGAGATCCGGCGCATGACGAAGGTGCCCGACGCACTCAAATCTTGCCGGCCGTTCAGACCTTTGACCAACTCGGCATACGTACCGCCCAGAATGGTCGTCCCCCATCCCACCACCGTGGAACCATTGGGCGGCTCGCTCGTGAAAGTAAATCCACAGGTGCGGTCAATGGTATAACTCTCCTCACCGCTTTTAAGTTGGCTGGAAAACGACGGATCTAGATTGTCGTGGTCCGGATGGTAGGTGTGGACAAAAGGATTCGTCGGGTCGTTATGCGCCACCAAGATCTTCCACGTTACCGTCGATCCAATCTCAAGATCGCCAACCCCATTCAAATACGATATGGCCGGCAGCTGACAGGTGACGTACCGCCGCGGCGCCACCCCCGACTCCGCTTGACTCAGGATCATTTCTTCACTGATGCACAGTCCCAGTGGGTTGCCCGTCGTAGCCAACTTGCCGACAAAAACTTGTGGCAACAGCCGAGAAACACCGGAAGCATCCAGATGAATTAAAAAGACCAGCGTAAATGGCTGGGATGTCGTGGTGCCCGTCGCCCCCGGCACCGTGCTGCTAACATTCGTCACTTTCGCTTGGGCAATCCACAGCCCAGCCGAACTGGCCGCGAGCACGCTGACTGGTAAGCGAACATCCGTCAGGTTCTGCGAATCCGTGATTCGCAAAATAGAAGCATGAAAGGCGTCAAATTCGGTGATATCCGAACGATCGACTCCGAAATCAAGATTCGTACGCCCCGAAGCATCAACTGCCACCGTAAATCCACCACCCATCGGAATCTCATCATATTCGTTGGTCGTGCTGTTAAAGATCCGGCGTGTCAAAACCACGCCGCCCGTTACCGCCGGCTGGCCCGCGGGCGCCGGCTCCGACGACTCCAGCCGCACCGTCAATGTCACCCCGGTCGTCAACCGGTTGGTCACCCCCACCGTCATCGCCGTCAGCGTGCGCCCAAAAGCCAGCCCGCTCGTGCCCGGTAATTCATACTCCACCGGACCCGTGAAATCAGTCGTGGCCGCCGACTCAAACCAGTACGCCTGACCCGAATTTAACCGCTCAGCCCCAGCCTGCACCTCCATCGGGTTCGTCGCACTAAAGTCGCCGCCCACATACTTATAAATCTTCGACCCCGGCGCCAGCACCGTCGTCTCAGCCGAAGGGAAACTCGCTAGGTACGTGCTTAACAACGGCGAGGTCGAGTCGCCAGACCCCAATCCGGGCAGCCCAATGAAGTTGGATCCCGAGATCAGCCAAGTCGCCGACGGTGGCAACGCCAGTTGCTTGAGCGTCAGCGTCATCGCCGCATCACAACGCACAAGGTAAGACGTATTTCCCATCATCTGGGTCAGTTTCTGCTCTGCCGGGTCATCCCGCTTCCATACCGTCCATTCCTCGCTATTGGTGGTCGGCGCCGATGGAGATCCAGTGAATCCCGTCTGGTCCGGATTGGGATTCCACCGCCAGACTTCGCTGACCTGGGTATTCGTGCTGAAAATCTCAGCCGCCGTCGCATAGGTGGCGTCACCAGACAGCCACAGCGCATTCCACCCGGCTACCATTGAATACGTCTTGCTGTACCATTGCGCCTGTACGGTCGCCGTGGTCGCCAGCACACTTAAAAGAAGCAAAAGCAGTGATTTCATCGGGCTAAAAGTCGGTAGTGGGTCGTGGCCTCGGCCGACTCAACGTAAATACTCGTCGGCCCAGTGGTCGTCGCTGTCAGTGACGACTGCTCCGGTGACGCCACTTCGTCGGTCGGCAGAGCCACCGCAAACGGAACCGCCACCCACGCTTTTAAATCAGTCGATGTCTCCAGTCGATACTGCCTGCCGTAAAACGAATAAAACTCGAGCCGCACCGAATCTCCCAGCTTCTCGACAATTTCCAAATCCAACATCGACGTCGCATCCAAAGCATAGGTACCAGCGAGATATTCATTCCAGTTGCTGATCCCGTCACCGTCATAGTCGCCGTCACGATCAACTTTAGACAACTCCCATCCATTGGCCCCCGGCTTCTCGCCCGCCTGATGCAATTGCGCCTCCTCCCACGCATCCGGCAATCCATCCCCGTCCAAATCCACCCCCAGCGTCAAGTCCAGCCGCTTCCGGTCGGCGGGCGCCCCGACCGTCGACGGCATTGCCGCCTCAATCGGACGATAAATTCGATTTCCCCTCACCACCGCCAAATTAAACACTGATCCTGTCGAGAGCGCCCGCGGGTGATACGTCGCCGTGTCCGGTCGCGCCATGTCGATCCGCAGTCGCAGCTGGTAATTGTAATCAAAGGTCGGCACATCCACCAGCGACTGGCGCTGCATCTCCTTCAGCCCGACATACGTCACAATCGAAGCCCCAGTCGTCGGCAGCAAAACCCCGTATTGGTCCCGGACATTGCCAAAAAGCGTATACGACAGCCCCGGAGGAAAGGCCTGCACCGGCCACACGCCTCCCAACAGCCCGAAAGCCATTGGAATAGACAAGAAAAAACGAGAAAACGTCTTCATGGAAAACAAGGAACTCAGATTCTCGGAAAAGAAGCTGAATGAGTAGCCGCATTCCATCACACACATGCCGTGACAATCATCAAAAATGTGACGAAGCGGCCCGATTCCGTGACGAAGCGGCCCAAAAACCCTCCGTCAACCCTCCGTCAACCCTCCGTCAACCCTCCGTCAACCCTCCGTCAGCCCTCCGTCAGCTCGAAGACGCACCGTCCAGCGCCTGACGCAGTCGCAACGCCGCCCGGCGGCGCAATTCCAGCGGATGCGCCCGGCC
>CAJBME010000082.1 GCA_903954065.1 uncultured bacterium | reverse complement strand
CACGTTGGCCCCGGCTTTCATAATTGGCCTTCGGGCCACATCCCTCAAGCCACGGATCCAAAACCGCTTCCACGTATCCGGTCCCCTACTCAAAAGACGTTCGGCGAGACGTTCGGTGAGGCGCGTGCCGCCACGGTCGTATCCAGCTTCGCTTCAAAAGACCGGGCGGCTCCGGGGTCAGCGACCCCAGCTACAGAAGAACCGTGGCGCACGCGCCACTACCCTCGGCCCACAGATACGAAACAACTACGCAGGTAAGTTAACTTCCCGACGAGGGCGGAGTTGCCACGGATGGCGTAGTAGTTCCAGTATCCTTGGAGTTTGCGTCTGAAGGTTCCGATCAAGTCGGGCAGCCGCTGGCTCCGGGATGATCTGAGCCATTCTTTCATGGCTAGCACACTGGCCCTGAACTTCTTGGAAGTGGTCCGGATACGGATTTGATAAATCACCGACACCCACATTTTTCAGAATTGGGCATCGAATAGTTGCGCGTCTCATATTTGTGTCTCATATTCGCCATATTCGTCACATTTGGTCAGTCGCACATGTGCTCATCAAATGGAAGTTCTTAAAAGAGAGCGCTTGGGTGTTCAAAAGAAACCAGCCTTCTCTCGAAGGGTTTCCTTGCCGCAAAAGAGTTTTTTGCGGTTTCCCGATTCACCGACTTTTCAGCCGCTTTCACGATTTTTTTCTACAGTCAATCAGGAAATGTCCGTAGGGTGCACCTGCAGGCGCTCCACATCCAGTGTCCTCCCTTTTCCAAATCCCACGATTTCAACAAAATAGCCACTATGACCAACGACCAACCACACGGCAACGATTCCGGGAAAAACAAAGCTGTTTTTGATCAACTGAAGCGCCGGGATTTTTTAAGTATGGTAGGCGGCTCTGGCGCGCTCATGGCGGTTCAAGGCGCTGTCAATCTCTGGCCAACCGCAGCCGAAGCCTCTGAGGCCATTGGCCAGCGTCGCAATATTATTTTCTTCACCACCGACCAGCAACAAAATCTCCGCTGGTTTCCCGAAGGATGGGAAACGGCCAACCTGCCCGGCTTGACCCGCCTGAAAAACAAGGGCGTGTCTTTCAACCGCGCTTACACGAACACAGCCATGTGCACCCCCTCCCGCACGACGCTCTTCACCGGCCTCTACCCAGCACAGCACAGGAATTTTGATACGCTCTCCGAGGCAATGACCCAATCCACGGAAGAGCATCAACTCGACCCGACTCTTCCCAATATCGGAACGATTTTCAAGGCGGCTGGTTATGATGTCGTCTGGAAAGGCAAGTGGCATTTGAGCAAAGGCGTCGAAAACCCCGATGATACTTCCACCTCGGATGACATCGCGCGCTACGGGATGAATGAATGGAACTCACCGGATGCGGGTGGGGATGCCACAATACCCAATTACGGCGGCGGAAATCCGGATAATGACGGGAGATTTTTTGATGGATCGACTTGGCTTCCAGAGCCTAAGGGAGATGCGCTAGCCAACCCTGAATTAATTTTTACGCAGGCTGAAGGAACTCCAGATCCAGCGTACGAAATGGAAAGTGCCTATGCTTTTCTCAAAGAAAAAATCGCCAACCCCGGCGGAAAACCTTTCTGCCTCATCATCTGCTTGATCAATCCACACGATGTTCTGGGGTGTCCGGGCATTGCCCTTGCCCAAGGTGGGAATGGCACGTACGTGGAAGGTGGATATTGGAGTGATGAGGGCGCTTATGGGATCGATCCAGACGTTAATCCTTACGCCGAATCCCCATGGTCTCGGCAAACAGGTCCAATCGCCATTGATGTGCCTCCTACATCCGACGAAAACTTGGTAACGAACTTGAAACCGACCTGTCAGGAAGCATTTTTGTTAAAGAATATCGGCCTTGGCCCGGTCAATAACGACGAGAAAAAGCTGAAATATCTGAACTTTTACGGGAATTTGATGAAAATGATCGACCGTAAATTGGTTAAGCTATTGGACTTACTGGACGGATTAGCTCCAGATACCAATAAAAGAAATGCGATCGCACTTCGCAATAATACTTGGACCATTTTCTCCTCCGATCACGGAGACGGGGCCATGGCGCATGGTGGACTGCGTCAGAAATCGTTCATGTGCTATGAAGAAGTGGTGAATATCCCGTTGGTTTGGTCGAACCCCATCGACTTCCCGACAGGCCGAGTCTGCAATCAACTCGTTTCACATGTGGATTTTCTGCCAACACTCTGTGCCATGGTCGGAATTAATACAAAAGGGTATGATTTAAGGGGCGTTGATTATAGTTCATTGATCAAAAATCCTTCTGGCCGTGCTGTCCAGGATGCCATTCTCTTCACATTCGACGATATCTATTCCGGGCAGGAAGCATCCAATAATCCGAATGGTTTGGTTAACCCACCGAATCGTTTGCGGACCCTTATCGAAAAAGACTACAAATACGCATACTATTTTGATGGCGATGGTAATGCCGCGCCGCAAAGTGAATTTTATGATCTCCGCAGCGCGTCGCAGGGCGGGACGGACACGGATAAACATCATGTTTTAGGCGGGGTAACAGGCAAGGCGGTGGAATACACGAACTACTCTGCATGGGCCGAGAAACGGCGCGTTATCAAGAAAGCCACGCCCGCACTCGTGGCAAAACGCACTGCCATGGAAAAGAAGTTAGATCAGGCCATTAACAAAAAGCTCCAACCCTTGCGCTCAAGACCGGCCGTGCCGCCCCAAGACTTCAGCGTGCAGCTTTTTGAATGGACCAATGACTCTGGACAACTTGAAAGTGAGCTGCAGATCAGCTGGCTTTCTCGCTCCACAACTCAATACCAATTGCAGACATCGACCGATCAAACAACTTGGACCAATCTGGGAGATTTAATCCCCGGCAACAATGGGCCAGTATGGATCCATCAACCGGTAACGGACATCAACTTCAATGCCTTTTATCGATTGGCGTGGTTCCCACTGAAAGAGGAAAACGCCCCAGAACCCACTTCGGTGAGGGCGTAAAAGAAATCGTTTCGAGACCGTCCTCCGTTTCCAAAGCCGCTCCGCGAGGCCCAGCCTCCGCGGAGCGGATCCGGCGGTTCTCGGCGTCATGGAAAATGGACTCACGCCGGTTACCACGTGCCATCACGTGGTAAAAAGCACCGGTAAATCCAATACGAGGTTCCGTGCCATCGCGGCAGGGTAAGAGCGAAGGCTGGCTATACAGCGAGCAGATTCCAGACCCGTGCTCCTTTTGTTCGGCCCACAGCTTGCCAAGCCACCCGTGGGACACTAATCCTCCCTCATGACACGCCGGAGCATCGCAGGAATCTTCTCGGGACTTCTTTTAGTGGGGGGTCTGGTATGGTCGAGGAACCCGCGCCCCCCTGAACCGGCCGGGGCCCGGCCCGGCTCAAAACCCGTGGTTCACCAGCCGGCGACAACTGCCCCACCAGCACCGACCATAACCGAAGCCCTGCCAACCTTTGGCACCGAGGCCTTCAATAAACTGGCCAAAGAACGCGGTGCGGCTTGGCTGGCCAGCCGGAACCGGGATGTCGTCAGTCTGCTGGCGATGTGGGACATGACGGGGGATGAAGCCAGCCTGCGGGAAGCAGCCGAGAAGTTTCCCGGAAATCCGCAGGTGTGTCTGGCGATGCTGGGAGTCGTTTTCGAAAAGGAGGGCCATGAGGCTGATAAAAAGAAATGGACTGACCAGCTGATGGCGGCGGATCCGGAAAACCCGCTGGGCCACTATTATAAGGCGCGATTGGCTCAGGTGGCGGGTGACCGCGCGGGCGTGATCGCGGCGTTGGAGACGGCTCTTGGGAAAAAAGACCGGATCGATTTCTACCTGCGGGAACGAATGGTGGGGACCAAGGAAGGACTGCTGGCCAGCGGGGTGCCGCTCAAGGACGCATATTTTCTTTCGTTGGCGGGGCCGATGGGGAAAGCATCGGAAGGATTTTACGCAACGGGCAAACTCATGGAATTCTTCAAGACGGAATTGGCTTTGATGAAAGCCCAGGGGCGGGAAACGGAATTTCAGGAGCTAGCCGAGCTCGGGTTGCGTCTCGCCGAACAACAACGGCTCACGGAATCCCCCTCCCTGTTTACGGAATTGATGGCGCACGGACAACGGATGAGATTCCTGAAAGAGTTGGATCCGGAAACCGAAATCGCCAATTCCGGCCGGAGTGTTGCGGAGGAGCTTGTGTT
>CAJBME010000081.1 GCA_903954065.1 uncultured bacterium | reverse complement strand
GTTCCCGGGGGGAGGGGGGGCTGCTTAGAGGCGGGTAATTTTTAAGCGGAGGAAGACCGTGCCTTTGGTGGCGAGGGCGTTGGCGAAGTAGCTGGTTTCGGGACGGGCGACGGCGGTTTCGGTGAGGCCATTGCCATCGGGGGTGGCTGAGACGGCTTCGGTGAGACCGGTCCAGGTGATGAGGTCCAGAGACGATTGCACTTCGTAGCGGAACCCATTGGCTGAGTAAGCCGAGCCGGTGGTGGAGCCGTTGAGGAACCGTGTATACGAGAGCGTGGGGTAGGTCACGGTGCCGACGGCAAACGTGCCGACCTGCGGCAATTTTTGCGGATCTGCGACGGCTGGATTCATGTTGAGGGCGGCTTCGATCAAATTGATGGCCGTATCGTGGTCATCATCGGCGGAGTCGTCGAGGGCGGGGCCGACGTTGGGGCGGCCGGCGGTGACCATGCCGACGAACCCTGCGCCGGGGAATTTTTGCACCGGGTCGAAGGCGGTGGCGGTGGACGAGGTGCCGGCGACATCGCCGCCGTACCAAGCGACGGTGGCCAGCGCGGTGGTATTGTTGCCGTGGCGGGAGAGGTTGTCCGGAGTGTATCCGGTCTGGCTGAGGTCCACTCCGCCGTAGACGCGGCCGGCCAAGGAGGGTGGTACGAGGGTGGTGTCCCAGAGGCGGAGGCCCACCGCGTCACTGATCGGGATACTCCACGGGGTGATATCGAGGGTGCCATCGTCGGCTCCCGTGGTGGTGGGCGGAATGCCACCGTCCAGATCGAGTCCGACCTTGCCGGAGAAATTCCGAACGAGCAGGAAGCTGGCGGCACCATTGCCGCTGTAGCCGGCGATGTCGCCGGGAGCCATGCCGGCAGGAGAGCCAAAGCGGGTGGCGGCCGCGGGAGCCGCGGCGCCGGTCCATGGCAGGGAGGCCGGGTAACCGGCACCGGTCATCAACAGGCCGTTGGTTCCGGTGGACAAGCCATCGAGACTCCAGGCTTCGAGGACGCCGCCGGTGCTGCTGCCACTGCCATCGAGCAGCAACAGCGTATATCCATTGGTGCTGACTGCAGCTCCCGGAGTGGCGCGGAACTCGACGAATTCCACGCTGTCGTCGCCGCCGGGCGGGTTGATGTGCACTTCGTTGATAAGCAGGGCAGCCGTCGAGCTCGGAGGCGTGGCGCCATGGTTGTAGCGACCGGGGCTGGCTCCGCCTTTGTAGCCTCCAGCAAAGTTGGCGCCAAAGGTGAGGGCGGCATCGCCCTGCGACGCGTCCAGTTCGCCGCTGAACCATGAGGCGGCCGTGTTGGCGGTAAATTCTCCCGGATAGCGCGAGACATTGTCTGGTGTGAAGCTGGTGGAAAGCAGGGCTGCTGTGGCATTGGGTGACGAACCAAAACCGATGCTGTCGACGACATCGCCGGCGGCGAGTGCGGCAATATTCGAGCCGATGGCTGGTTTTGCTCCTTTCGTCAGCAAAATGACAAGGGCGGAATTGGGACCAATGTCACCGGCGGCGTCGAGGCCGGCTGGATCTTCGCGTGCGGTCAGGGGCGAGATCAATTTTTGCGGCGAGTCGTAGGGCGAGAAGTTGTCGTAGCTATCGCCGAGGATGGCCAATCCATTCGGGCCGGTGGAGAGGCCGCTGAGGTCAATGGATTCGAGGATGGTACCATTTTGTGCGCCGGTTGAACCATCGGCGATGACGAGGGTCAGTCCGTTCATGCCTCCGAGGGTGAGGTTGGCATTGACGAGTTCGACGTATTCGTACGATCCATCTGGATTGGCGACGGGATTGATATTGACCTCGTTGAGGCGAATGGGGGCGGCCACGGCGGAGTCGTTCCAGTTGGTCCGGCCGGGGGTGGCTGCGCCGCGGAAACCGCCGACGGCGGGGCGGGCGGTCTGGTCTTGGAAGGCGATGGTGAACGGGCTGTTGCCACCGTAATCGCCGCCGTACCAAGCGCTGGCCGACTGGGCGGTCGTCACGCTGAGTTTCCGCGAGAGGTTGTCGATGTCGTACGCGGGTGTGGAGGTGATTTTAGCGGTGGCGTAGGTTTTTCCGGTTCCGGGGGCGAGCTGATTGAAGCCCACGCTGTCTTTGATGGTTGTCCATGGGGTGAGGTCGAGGACGCCGTCATTATTGGTGTCGAGATCCTGCTCGATGGTGCCGGTGAAATTTTGCACGAGGAGCAGGGTGAAGCCGTCGCTGCTGCCGATGTCATCATCGCCCATGCTGGACCAGCGGACGGGGTTTTGGGTGCCGGGCGCGCCGGGGTCACCCAGCTGGGTGAGCGGGTCGATGTAACTTCCCCAAGGAATGTCTCCGGCATTATAATTGTTGCCGAGCAGGAGCAATCCGTTGGCTCCGGTCGTCAGCGTGCTCAAGTCCCACGCTTCCTTGACCGTGCCCAAGGCGGCTACTCCGGCGTTGTCATTGGACCGGATGACGAGCAAGGCCAGTCCTTGGAGGCTGGCGGCACTGCTTCCTTCCGAGGCGTTGCGGATTTCGATATATTCGAAATTTCCATCATCCTGACCGGGAGGATTGATGGCGACTTCGTTAATGACGAAATTCCCCACTGTCGCTGCGGCATTGAGATTCGTTTGGCCCGGAGTGGCTTGGCCTTTGAAGTCGCCGAAGAATTGGATGTCGTAGGCGATGGCATTGGCTTCGGTGCCGAGCAGGTTGCCGCCGTACCAAGCGGAGGCATTGTTTTGATCGCCGGGCGTGATCGAGCGGCTGAGGCGCCGCGAAATATTGTCAGGCGAGAAAGTGGCCGCGCTGCCGGGCCGCACATTCAAATCAGCGGTGGTGTACGGCCGACGCACCGGCGAGTTGGCCAGATCGCGGAATCCAACGCTGTCGACTTGCACGGCAAACGGCTGGACGGCTTGGGAGCCGACGGGTTTGGGCGTTTGCAGCCAGTCCAGCACCGAGTTGTTGTCGACGTCGACGTCGCCCAGACTGGTGGCGGTGGCATTGCTCATGCCGGTCCAGCCCGAAACGAGCAGCACGGTCAGGCCGCCATTGGGGTCGATGTTGTCGTCACCGAGGCTGGAGAACGGCGGCGTGCCGCTGGGATCCGCCACGGACGTGGAGGGGGCCTTGAATCCAGTCCAGGGGCCACCCAACGGAGACTCATCATAGCCGTTGCCAATCAACAACAACCCGTTGGTGCCGGTGGAAAATGAACTCAAATCCAGCGCCTCTTCCACCTCGCCGACCTGAGCCCCGTTGTTCTCGATGATCAACAACGTCAAGCCCGCGCACGATTCGATGCTGTCCGAGCTGCTCCGCAGCTCGATGAATTCGTAGTTGAGATCAAGGGTGGGAGGCGGATTGATGTGGATCTCGTTGAGGAGAATGGTGCCGGACGCCGGAGAGAGCAGGACCGACAATCCGAGAAGCGCAGTGAGCGCAGGGGTTTTCATGTTTAAAAATTGAAGGTATTTCGGTAAAGGCAATAATTTTTGTAATTTTTATCCAAGCCCCTTGCCCGCGACCTGAATGTGTCCATGAGGTAAATGTAACGGAATCGACCCAAAACTGAAGTTAAAAAGTATATCTGGTGGGATTTGTGATGCAGTGGGACGATAATTCTGGATCATCATGAGCATTTTTTCCAGAGATGTCGCTTATTATTGACTGTCATGTTCATTGTGTGGGCGATGGATCGTCCGGTTCTGGCTGCTGGATTGATCTACGGTCGCCATGGCGAGCGTTTACCGGTCGGATGCTGGTACGGAGTGCTGGGCTGTCGACTTCTTTATTAAAGGGTGGGTTGGACGAGGCGTATGCGGCGCAGTTGGTGCGTTGGGTGCGAGGATCGTCGATGGACCGGGTGGTTTTACTGGCGCAGGACGAATCGTATACGGAGGACGGGGTGCGGATTACGGGGCATGCGACATTTTATGTACCGAACGACCATGTGTTGCGATTGGCGCGCGAGCATGAGGAATTTATTCCGGCGGTTTCGATTCATCCGGCGCGACCGGATGCGCGAGCGGAGCTGGACCGGTGTTTGGCGGCTGGGGCGCGGGTCTTGAAGTTGCTTCCGAACGTGCACAACGTGGATTGTTCGGCGGCGAAGCATCGTGATTTCTGGAAGGCGGCGGCGGCGGGTGGGATGGTGTTGTTGGCGCACACGGGAGGGGAGGCCACGCTGCCGGTTTTAAATCGGGCGCATGAGAGTCCGGAGGGATTGCGGGGGCCGTTGGAGTGTGGGGTGACGTGTATTGCCGCGCATGGGGCGGGGCGGAATACCCCGTGGGGGCAACATCACACGCCGCTGTTGATGCGCATGATGCGGGACTATGATCATTTGTACGCGGACAGTTCTGCGCTGACGACGTTGAATCGATTTGGCACCCTACCGGAATTGTTGGGATCGGGCCTGCATGACCGGGTGTTGCATGGAAGTGACTATCCGGTGCCGGTAGAACCATGGGGACCATGGCTGGGCGGGAGGTATGATCTCGACGCGGTTCAATTATTGCGGGGGATCGAAAATCCTCTGGAGCGGGACTATCAGGCCAAGAGGTTGATGGGATTTACGGATAAAAGTTTCAGGCGGATGGGGGAGATTCTGGGGTTGGACTCCCGCGCGGGTGATTAAGATCCCGCGTGGAGGGTTGAGCGGGTGGTTTTGTTCGTTGCGGATTGGCGCGGGCGTCCATCGGCTGTGAGTCTGACGTGGGAGTGGGTGATGGCTTGCTGCGGGCGGGATCTGGGAGTAGGGATGAGGCCATGTCTCGATCATTTTGTTCCTTGGCGGCGGGTATTTTTATGACCGTGTTGTTGACTGGGCTAGTGGTGTCGCGGGTGAGGGCGGCGGATGGCTGGCCGGTGGTTCGGGGTGATGCGTCGCAGCAGGGGGTGGCGTCGTCTGCGGTGGCGGTACCGTTGCGGTTGGCGTGGTCGGTGCCTGGGGGTAAGCCGATTTTGGCTACGCCGGTGTGTGATCTGGAGCGCGCGTATTATGGGGATGGCGAGGGGGTGTTTCGCGCGATTTCGCTCAAGGATGGAGTGGAAGTGTGGAAGCTGGTGTTGATGGATGAGGTGAAGAACAAGCCGTCGCGTGATCCGATTGAGGGGTCGGCTTGTTTGGTGGGGTCGCTGGTGATTTTTGGGGGGACGGACGGCTGGGTGCGTGCGTTGGAGACAACCACGGGCAAGGTGATGTGGACGCATGATACGAAGGGTGAGATCAAAGGGGGATTGACTCCATTTACGGCGCCAGGGGGTGAGGCGGGTTCGGCGGTGCTGGCGGTTGGGTTTTCCGGGACGTGTGTGGCGTTGAATGGGGTGACCGGGGAGAAGCTGTGGGAATATGATGCGGGGGGGCCGGTCAACGGGGCGGCGGCGGTGTGGGACGGGCATTTAGTTTTTGGCGGGTGCAATGGCACGCTGGATGTGGTGCGGGTGGACGGGACGCTGGCGCGGCGGGTGGACATCAAGATTTACATGCCCAACTCGGTGGCGGTTCGGGATGGACTGGGTTACTGCGGTCATTCTGGAAACAAAGTTGAGTGTTATGATTTGGCGACGGGGTTGGTGAAGTGGGAGTTCCGCGACAAAGATTTCCCTTATTTCACGTCGCCTGCGGTCACGGCGGACCGGGTGTATGCGGGTGGGGATGACAAGCGTTTGCATTGTCTGGACCGGGCCAATGGGGAGGAGAAGTGGGTTTTTCGGGCGCGCGACAAAGTGGCGAGTTCGCCGGTGGTGGCTGGGGGTGTGGTGATTTTTGGGGCTGATGACGGGCGGGTGTATGTGTTGGATGCGGCGACGGGGGAGGAAAAGTGGAGTTACGAGATTGGGGCGCCGGTGAAAGCCAGTCCGGCGGTGGTGGGCGGGCGGATTCTGGTTGGGGCGGACGATGGGGTATTGTATTGTTTTGCGCCGGCGGAGTGACCGGGCATTTTTTTGTTGATGACGGTGGCTAGGACAGCTTTTTGCACGCACTTTATTTTATCATGACCAACGACTGGTATTATGCTTCGCATCATCAGCAGAAAGGACCGGTGACGGCCGCCGAGATGCTGGCGCTGGAACAGGCGGGCCAGCTGCTGCCGGCGACGCTGGTCTGGCGGCCGGGACTACCCAATTGGCAGCCGTGGTCGTCGGTCGCGGCCGGGGTGCTGGCCGCGGCAGGTGCCGGGCGTAGCGGCGGCGGTCTAGTCTCTGGTTTGCCGGCGGCCGAAGTGGCGGTCTGTGCCCATTCCGGTCAAACGCGGCCGGTGTCGTTGATGATGAAATACGGGGACCGCTGGGTAGCCCTCGAACACAAAGAAGCATTTTTGCGGTCGTTGCGGGCTGGATCACCGGCGGCGGGCCCGGTGGGGGAAGGCGCGCTGTCGTACGCGGGATTCTGGTGGCGGGCGCTTGGATTTATCATCGATTCTTTTGTCCTGATGGTGCCCAACATGTTGCTGGCAATTCCCTATTTTTGTCTCTCGATGACAAGGGGCAAACCTGTGGATTCGATGGAGAGTTTTATGATGATGGATGGGTTGATGGTGGTGGCTTATCTTGGATCTATGGTGGGCGGGCTGCTGGTGGCCTTGACGTACGAGACGTGGATGATTGCGGCGTTTGGGGCCACGCTGGGCAAGATGGCGATTGGGGTCAGGGTGGTTAAACCGGGTGGCGAGCGGCTGACCTATGGGCAGGCCTTTGGCCGGTATAGTGCGAAGATGGTGACGATGCTGGTGTGGCTGGCTCCGGCCTACGCAGCATTGTTTATCGGAATGTATATCTCTTTTGGGGGTGGACCCCAAGAGGGGGAGGAAGGGGCGGCTGCCGGGAATCCGCTGGGGTTGGTGGTGGGGGCAGCGGTGATGCTCATCTGGTTTTTTGTCGGTGGTTTTGGTTATTATATGGCGGGCTGGACGGAGAAGAAGCAGACGCTGCATGACAAGCTGGCTAAGACCGTGGTGATCAACAAAACTCCCGTTTAAGCGGCCGTGGTTCCGCGTCCGAGGTGTGCTGGCCACGCTTCCCCCGCTCGTCGGGGGAGGAGAGCCGGAGGTCGAGCCGGGAAAGCGGGTGTGGCGGGTGTGGCCTGCGGGGCGTTTTCTTGTCGAATTGACTGTTGGCAAAGTGAACACGTCCGGGCAATTCTAAAGTGAGGCATGAGCAACGAAATCCCATCAGACACGCTGACCGGCACTGTCGAACGCATTACTTTCCGCAACGAGGAAAATGGCTTTGCCATTCTCAAAGTGGCGGTGAAGGGGCGGTCGGAGCCGGTGACGGTCAAAGGCAATGTGGCGGTGGTACAGCCTGGGGAGAGGTTGGAGGCCGTGGGGCAATGGATCAACGACACGACCTACGGGCGGCAATTTGCGGCTGCCGGGATGACGACGACGGCGCCGTCGTCTTTGGAGGGGATCAAGCGTTATCTGGGCAGCGGATTGATTGACGGCATTGGGCCGGTTTATGCCGACCGTCTGGTGGAAAAATTTGGCGAGCGAGTTTTTGATGTGATTGAGCATCAATCGGGAAAGTTGCAGGAAGTTGAGGGCATCGGGAAGAAGCGGCGTGCGGAGATCAAGGAATCGTGGGAGAAGCAAAAGGCGGTGCGTGAGATCATGGTTTTTCTGCATGCGCATGGTGTGAGCACGGCTCGGGCGGTGCGCATTTATAAGCGTTATGGGGACGCCGCGATTGCCCGGATCCGGGAAAATCCGTTTCGTCTGGCCGAGGACGTGTGGGGAATTGGTTTCAAGACGGCGGATGAGATTGCCGGGCGGCTGGGCATCGCCAAAGAGGCGATCAGCCGGCTGCGCGCCGGACTTCAGCATGTTCTGCTCAAGGCCACCGATGACGGCCACTGCGCCTTGCCAGTGGAAACACTGCTCGAAGAAGCTGGCAAAGTGCTGGGCGAAGCCGAGGCTCCGATCTCCGCTGAACGCCTGCAACCCGCGCTCGACGACTTGCTGGCTCACGCCGAACTCATGCGCGAAATGGTCGATGGTGATGACCTCATCTTTCTTCCACACCTGTTGACCGCCGAAACCCAGGCCGCGGCCCGCCTGCTGAATATGGCCGGGCGCCCGCCCGATTACCCTCGTATCGAGATCGAAAAGGCGCTGGACTGGGTGGAGCAAAAAACGGGCAAGCAGCTGGCTGCGGGTCAGAAAGTCGCCATTCGTGAGGCCTTGCGCCACCGTCTGCTTGTCATTACGGGCGGTCCTGGGGTCGGCAAGACGACCATCCTTAATTCATTGTTGCTCATACTCGAAGCCAAGGAAGTGGCCTTTGTGTTGGCAGCTCCGACCGGCCGTGCGGCCAAGCGGTTAAGTGAGTCCACGGGCCATGAAGCGAAAACATTGCACCGGCTGCTGGAATACCAGCCGGCCAAGGGGTGGGGGCGTGATGCTGACCGGCCGCTGAAGGGGACATTGTTTGTCCTGGATGAGGCGTCCATGATCGATACGCCGCTGCTCTGGCACTTTCTGAAGGCGCTGCCCACCGGGGCGCATCTTATTTTGGTGGGCGACGTGGATCAGCTGCCCTCGGTGGGGCCGGGGCGCGTCCTGGCCGACGTCATCGCCAGTAAGGCGGTGGCAGTTTCGCGGCTGACGGAAATTTTCCGGCAAGCGCGGACCAGTCGTATTATTACGGCGGCGCATGCGATCAATGCGGGTATGCCGCCTGATGTGGATCCGCCGGCTGATGGGTCGCTGACCGACTTCTTTTTTATTGAGCGTGAGACACCGGAGCAGATTGCCTCGGCGTTGGTGCATGTGATTCGGGACCGGATTCCGGAGCGCTTCGGGATGGAGGCGAAGCGGGACGTGCAGGTGTTGACGCCGATGAACCGTGGTCTGCTGGGCGCCACGGCGTTGAATGTGGCATTGCAGGAGGCGTTGAATCAAGCGACTGAATTCACGCTGGAAGCGGAGAGTTTTGGCACGCTCTATCGGGTGGGAGACAAAGTCATCCAGACGCGAAACAATTACGACAAGGATGTCTTTAACGGGGACATTGGCCGTATTTCCGGCATGGAGACGGGCCCGTTGCGGGTGGACGTGCAGTTTGAGGACGGTCGCACCGCGAGTTATGAAGCCGGCGAGCTGGATGAGTTGCGTTTGGCGTATGCGATTACCATTCACAAAAGCCAAGGCAGCGAGTTTCCGGCGGTTGTTATTCCAGTGAGCACTCAACATTATATGATGCTCCAGCGGAACTTGTTGTATACAGGGCTGACCCGTGGAAAAAAACTGGTGGTGTTGATCGGAACAAAAGAAGCGCTGCAGATCGCCGTTCGCCGGGCCGACTCCCGGCGCCGCTGGACTACTTTGCGGGCAAGATTGGAACAACCGGGGCGCTAGTCGGACTGGGACTTAGACGGTGATGAGTTCACCGTTGAAGCCGCGGAAGCGGATGGGTCCTGGATTTTCGTTGTAGGTGAGTTTCCAGTCTTGGAGGACGGAGAGAGCGACGGCTTGACCGAGCATGAGTCCTTCTTGGGCATCGCTGCGCCAGTGGACGCCAGCGAGGTTGCGGCCGATGGAAAGGTTACCGGCGAGCTTATTGAGTTCGCCTTCGACGGTGAGGGTGGCGGCGAGCCGTTTGAGGGCGGTGCCGTTGGAGGCAGGGTCGACGACGACGGGGGCCGGCAAGACGAAGTTGGGGTCGAAGAAGGCCTTGAGGACGGTGACGCAGGCGCCGGCGATGGTGGCGTGACCTGATGGGTAGGCCGGGTGGGTCGGGGCGCCTTCTGGATAAGCCAAAGGGAGAAGTCGGCTGCCGGTCTGGTTGTGGATGGCTTGGAGGATGGGCGACTCCAGGACGTCGCGGTGCAGTGGGTAGGACGCTTGGTTGTTGAGCATCTGGTCGACGCGGCCGGCATAGGCTTCGGGGCGGAGACGGCGGTACAGACGCCATTTTTGGAACCAGGCGGCTTTGAGGGCGATGCGGGAGATTTCCGAGACGCGGCTGAGCATGTCGGCCAGACCGAAGGTGACAAATCCACCTTGGTTGGCACTGGCGAGGTAGGGGTTGCCTGGATTGACGGGCGCTTTGAGGCCCATGAGGATGAGGCCGGCGTTGTGGAATGCCTGACAAGGGTAGTCGCGGTGGACATATTCGCCCAAATCCCGGCCGGTGGTGAGGTAGCGGGGGACGGGATCAAAGGTGCTCGGGCGGGCCGGAGCCAGGCCGCGTTGATTGCGCAGCCATTCGGCGGCGGTGGTCACGTGGTCATCGCCCTGAGCCGTGACGCGATACGTCTGGGTAATCGTCTGGGCGCCGCAAGGGATGGGCAGGAGCAGGAACTGGGAAAGATAATGGCCGTTGAGTTCACCCGGGGTCATGCCGCGGAATAACGTGCCCGCCGTAATCGCTTGGCCGCTGCGCGGAGCCTTGAACTCAGTCAGTCGGTTGAGTGAGTCCAACACCGGCGCCACGCCGGGGTCGGTGGCATACGACTCGAAGGGCACGTCGCGGAGCAACCCATGAGCATACAGCTCGACCATCTCGCCCGCCGTCTCAGCGCTGGAAAACGACGGTGGCGCCGGCATGCGCAGAGCATGGGAATCGGCTCCCGACATCTCAAAAGCAAAGGCCGCCTGAGGATTGGCCTGTTTGACCGTGCCCCCCATCGGAATCATATCCAGATCCGCCTTCAGCCCGGTATTCATCGCCTTAACAAAGGCCGTCCAAGCTGCCGGATCCACCACGCCCATGTCATCATGCGGCAACCCCTTCGTGTACGATCCCAACGCCTGAGGAAATAACGCTTCGTCCGCATTGACCTGCGGGGCCGCTACCCGGATTTTGGAC
>CAJBME010000080.1 GCA_903954065.1 uncultured bacterium | reverse complement strand
CGCCCCCCCCCCCCCCCCCCGGGGGGGGGGGGGCGGCTCCCAGCGGCTTATGGACGCCGTTTGTGAGGTGTGGCCGCGCTGGTACGGGCGTAGTGGAAGAGGAACTGTTGGGCGTAGCCGCGGTATGGGCCGAAGTGTTGGCGGGCGAAAGCGGCCAGTTTTTCGGTTGGGACGTGTGTTTCCTGTTTAAAGTATAATTCTTTGAGGGTTCGTTCGATCCAGACGTCGATGGGGAAGAATCCGAGGCGTTCTCCGGCGAAGAGAAGGACGCAGGCGGCGACTTTGGGGCCGACGCCTGGGGCGCGTTGCAGGTGGGCGAGCGCGTCGTGATCGCTGACGGTTGGATCGTTCAGGAACGAGAGGTTGAGCGAGCCGGAAGCGATCATGTCGGCGGTATCGGCGAGGTAGCGGGCGCGATATCCGAGGCGGCATTCCTGAAGGAGGCGGGCACCGGCGGCGGCGAGGGCGGCTGGTTCCGGGTAAGTGTGCAGGGTGGGGCCGTCCCAAGTGACGGGCTGGCCAAACTGTTGGCGCAGGGCGTGGGAGATTTGACTAATATGGGCGACCTGTTTGAGCGAGGACGTGATGAAAGTGGCGAGGCATTCCCAAGCGGGTTGCCGGATTAATCGCAGCCCGGGGGCGTAAGCGACGGCGCGAGCGAGGGAAGGGTCGTTCTGGGGAAAAGTGGCGGTGATGGCCTCGAGGTCGTGGTCGAGAGCGAGGTAATGGGCGACGGCGGTTTCGGTGCCAGGAGTGACCAGCAGGCGAGTGGGGTCTACTTGTTTCAGGAAGACGGGCGTGCGGTCGATGAGCCCGATGAAGCCGTCGTCAAAGCGGCGCCAGTGAAAAACCTGACCGGAGTCGAGCGTGGCGGCGAGGTCGAAGCGCCGGACGGCGATGGGCACGGTGGGGAGCGCCGGGGTGGGGGCTGGGTGCGGAGTGGGCGGCACGGGCGGCTACCGGATGAAGTAACTCAGGTTTTCCAATTCCACGGCCAGATCGACATTACTGACCACGATGTTTTCCGGGGTGTCGAGGATGGTGGGGGAAAAATTGAGGATGGCTTGCAGACCGGCCACGACCAGTTGATTGACGACCTGTTGGGCGGCCATGGCTGGGACGGCGAGAATGGCCATTTTGACGTGATGTTCTTGGATGAACGGGCCGAGTTCCTCGATGGGTTTGAGGGGGATGGCGGGCAAGCCGGGGCGGGGGCGTTGGACATCGGCGTCGAAGGCGGCGATGATTTCGAACCCTTCTTTATTGAAACCGCCGTAGCGGAGGAGGGCGGTACCGAGGTTCCCGACGCCGATGAGGATGACCGGTTGGAGGCGGTTGGTGCCGAGCACGTCATTGAGCACGCGGGCGAGGTGGGACACGCTGTAACCGAGTCCCCGAGTGCCGAACTGGCCGAAGTAGGCGAGGTCTTTGCGCAGTTGCGGTGGTTTGACGCCGGCGGCGCGGGCCAGTGCCTCGGAGGACACGGTTTCCACGCCATTGTCTCTCAACCGCTGCAGGCAGCGGTGATAAATGGACAGCCGGTAGATGGACTTTCGCGGGATGGCTTCCACGCGCTCGGTCCGCCCCGGGGCACCGGGATCATCTTTCACCGGGTATTTTACGAGTAGGAAGACTCGACGCGTTGAGCGACGTCGAGGTAGCCGTAGTCCACCTCGTAGATTTGTTTAAAGTCCTCGAGGGCGGCCTCTTTCTGCCCGAGTTTTTCGTGGATGAGGCCTTTGGCGTAGAGAACTTCTTTTTTGGTGGTGTCCATGCCGAGGAGTTCTTGAGCGCATTCATTGAGCTGGCGGAGGGCCAGGTCGTAGATGCCTTTTTGTTCGTAACAGCGGGCCAGCATCAACGTTGAGCGGTTGCGAATGTTCGGATTATTTTTCGCTTTTTGCAGTTCAGCGATGGCTTCGCTGAGTTGGCCGCCGGCGAGCAAGGCGGCGCCGTATTCGAAGCGCAGTTGCAGGTCGGTGGGGTTTTTCTCAACGCGGTCCTTGGTACTGGCGATTTGGCGGGTGCGGCGAGCGGCGAGCAATTCCTCGAATTCGGCGCGTTTGTGCGCGGCGTCGGGTGCATCTGGATTGGCTTCCAGTTCGGCCTTGAGGGTGGCGAAGTGCTGGTCATCGACGCGATCGCGCATGTTTTGCACTTTGGAGGCGAGAGCGGTGTCGGCGGTATTGAGGCCGAAAGCGTAATCGTACCATTGCAGGGCGCTGGCCAAGTCTTCTTTTTGTTCGTAGAGGTCGGCGATTTTTTTGACGACGTTGATGTTTTGCGGGTCCTCGTTGTATTTTTCACCCCATTCGGCGAGGCGGGCGTCGAGTTGATCCGCGGTCATGCCTTTGCGGCTGTCGTCTTCCAGAGATTTGGCTTGTTCTTTACTTTTGAGCAAGTCGCGCACGCTTTCACGTTGACCCCATCCTTGACGGGTGATGGACGCTTGGGCATTGGCATTGGTGACGCCTTTGCGGGCTTCGCCGTCGGTATTGTCGACGCGCAGGATGGCGGCGAAGATATTGGCGGCTTTTTCCGGCTCTTTGTTGAGGAGGTAGTGTTGCGCCAAGCGGTGCATGTTTTTCGTATCGGCCGGGTGGCCTTCGCGGATGGTTTCGAGCGCGAAGGCAGCGGTTTCCGGCATGTCGAGGGCGATGGCGGCTTCGTAGAGCATGCCATTGACCTGCGGGTTGTACGGGTCATCGACGAGCAGGTCTTCCAATTCTGGCAGGGCGGCGGCTGGTTCTTTTTTGACCACGCCTTGGAGTTTCATGTTGGAAAACCCTCCGCCACCGAGGCCGCCGAACAGTTTTTTAGGAGCAGCGGCGCCTTTTTTGTTGGCGGCCGAGGCTTTGCGCAATTTGCGGCGTCCGTCGAGGTAATTCGGTTCGGCCTTGACGACGGGCAGGAGCAATTGCACGGCGTAGCCCACATTTTGCGAAAGGATGGCGGCATCGGCCTTTTGGACGAGAGAGCTGAGGCTCTGCGGCAGGTCGGCTTCGGTAACGAGGGACGAGGACATAGAATGTAGAGTAGGGGCTTGCGGCAAAAATAAAATGGATCATCCGAAAAAATTGGGATCTTTCGGATTGGTGGCGGAAAAGAATGATTTAATCAGTCGCTTCGCGTGCGGCAACGGTTTTTTGCCGCCTTTCAAAACGAGGGCCATGGCGAAGGGCGGACCATAAAAAGAGGGCGCCGATGATCAGCATGGGCAAAGAATACTGTTGGCCGGGTGAAAGCGGCTCGAGCCATGAGAGGCCGTGAGCATCGGGCACGCGCCAATATTCCCCGACGATGCGAAAAATGCCGTAGAGCAGGAAAAACCAGCCGGTGAGCCAACCGTGAGGCAGGCGGATCCAGCGCCAGCGAATAAAAAAGAGGATGGAAAAGAGCAGAACGCCTTCGAGCAGAGCGGCATAGAGTTGTGAGGGATGGCGGGCGGGTAGTCCGCTTTCGAGGGCGGCGCGCAGCGCGGTGTCGCCTTCGCGCAGGAGCCGGGTCAGTGCTTCATTCGGGTGTTTTTCGGCGGCGGCCGGGCCGAAGACCTCGGTGATGCGGGTATAGCACAGTTCGGCTAGGGCTGGGTGGTTCCGGGTTTCGAGCGCTTCTTGGGGGAATTTGACAGCCCAAGGCACGGTGGTGCTCGGGTGCCCCCACAGCTCGCCATTGATAAAGTTGGCTAGGCGTCCGAAAAAAATCCCGAGGGGGGCGCCGACCACCAGCAAATCACCCAGCCCGGGCCAGCTGACATTTTTGTGCCGTGCGTAGAACCACGTGAAGACGACAATGCCGAAAATGCCGCCATGGCTGGCCATGCCGCCTTGCCCGAGTTGAAAAAAGCTCAGCGGATTCGAGAAAAACCGCGGGGCGTCATACAGCACCATGTAACCGAGACGCCCGCCCAGCATCACGCCAAAAAGCGCGGTGAAGGTGACAAAATCGGCCAGTTCCGCTTCGGGCAGCACGCTGCGGCCGGTGCGCGCCATCCAGCGCATGACAAGCCAAGCGGCGGCGAAACCGGCGACGTACGCCAGCCCGTACCAGCGGATTTGCAGCCAGTCGGTGAGTCGCAGCGCAACGGGATTCAGGTCATTGAGCCAAGCGGCGGCGAGAATGGGGATTTCGATCACTGAATGAGGGTTGGGGTCAATATCTAAAGATCAAGGTGCAAAGTCGCTGGGGGCAGGGAGTTTTGTGTTGGGTTGTGCTTGCGGGGTGCCTTGGTGTGGTGTTGTGGGGGTGGGAAGTTGACGGATGGGGGACGAATTATCTCATGATTGACAGCCATTGCCATTTAGCGAGCGAGCGTTTCGCCGGGGATGTAGACGAGGTCATCGCGCGGGCGCAGGCGGCCGGGGTGACTCGGATCATTGTGCCGGCGACGGATTTGGCGGATGCGCCGCGGGCGCTGGCTTTAGCGGAGAAGTATGAGTCCGTCTGGGTGGCGGTGGGGATTCACCCGTGTGATGCGGCGCTGGTGGCAGAGGACAGCTGGCTGGAGCAGGTGGTCGCATGGAGCGAACATGAAAAGGTGGTGGCCATTGGTGAGTGCGGGCTCGATTATTTTCATGCCCCCCCGGAGGGCATGGACTGGGCCAGTTATAAATCATTGCAGGCAACATTTTTTCGTGCGCAGCTGGCTCTAGCCGAGGCACGCCATCTGCCGGTGGTGGTGCATCATCGCGGGGACGGATGCTGGGCGGATGTGGTCGAAATGGTGCGCGAGCACGGGGGGCGCGTGCGAGCGCAATTTCATTGTTACCTCGGCAGTTGGGTCGAGGCGGCTCCGCTGGTGGATGAGGGGCACTGCATTTCTTTCACCGGAGTCGTCACCTACAAAAATGCCGGAGCGGCTGCGGCCTGCGCCCGCGACGCCCGGCCGGGATCGTTTTTGCTGGAAACAGATGCGCCGTTTTTGGCCCCCGTCCCGTATCGTGGACAGCGCTGTGAACCTGCTCACGTGACCGCCACCGCCGCGTTCGTGGCCGCCGCCCGCGGCCTGCCGGTCGAAGAGCTGGTCGCACAGACCGAACAGGCAACGCGGGAATTTTTTCCGCGGCTTTCTTGAGTGGGAGGTGCTTGAGCTGGAAATGCTTGAGTGGGAGGTGTTCTCTCCTGTTTTCAGGTTTAGTGAGAGAACGGTGATTTGACGGGCTCGCGGCGTGCGAGGTGCCAGACGGCGCGGACGGGCCACGTGACGAGGGCGAGCGCGAGTCCGACGGTGGCTGAGACCAGCCACATCGGGCCGCTTGCTAATCGGAGAACCGGGGCGAGCGGACGATGCAGGCTGGGGTTTTGGGCGTAGGTGATGGCGGCGGCGATGATGAGGACGATCCCGATGAATTTTTGCCAGGTGGTGACGTCGAGGTGGGTGGTCAGTTCGAACACGAGGATCAGTCCGACATAACCGATGAGGACAAACGCGGTGGGCTCGAGAATGGGGAATTTTTGAATCAGGGGGATGCACACCCCTGCGACCAGACGCAGGGCGAGAATGCCGATAAAAACGCCGGTACAAACGACCCAAAAATCAGGACTCAGGGCCACGGCGGCGACCACATTATCCACGCTCAGGCTGAGATCCATGATCTCGATGGACATGACGGTGGACCAGAAGCTGCGGCCTGCCAGGCTGCCGACCACGTCCCCGGCTCCTTCGTGTTCGACGGTCCGGTGTTCGGAGAAATGGCGGCACATCAAGTAGATCAGGTAGGCGGCGCCGGCGATTTTCAGCCATGGATTGGCGATGATGAACGAGGCAAAGGCGAGCGCCAGTCCGCGAAAGACGTAAGCGCCGATGATGCCCCAGCGCAGGGCCTTCTGTTTTTGCTCGCCCGGCAGGTGGTTGGCCATGGCGGCGATGCCGAGAGCATTGTCCACGCTTAATAACCCCTCGATGATGATCAGCGAGATGATGACGGGCAGGGCGTTAATGATGTCGGCCGCGGTGGGCCAAGCAAAACCGAGAAGCAGGTCAGACGGAGACATCCCGCATCATGTGACGAAAAATCATTTTTGCCAGTGCTGGACGGCGGTGATGTTGCTGAAGTCTGTGTGGTGAAAATTTAAATTTATGACGTTGTATTTAAACAGTTTATGATATTTTCACCTACTCAATCGAGCGTGTGTGGCCCATCGTCAGGGCAGCGCAGTTCGCTGGGGAATGCGTACATTGCTTAGGAAGCGCACTTGGGAGCTTGCTAAAACCTGTACCGGTTTCTAGGGTTGACGGCATGCCTCATAATTCTCCTGTGGTTCCCTCACCGTCGATTGCGACGCAGCGACTGGTTTCGTTGGATGCGTTGCGGGGGTTTGATATGTTGTGGCTGCTGGGCATGGAGGAATTGGGGGCGGCGATTGGCAAGGCGTCGTCGGCGCCGTGGGCCCAGCATCTTTCGACCCAGCTCACGCATGTCACTTGGGCTGGATTTCGTTTTCTTGACCTGGTTTTTCCGCTTTTTGTTTTTATTGCCGGAGTTTCCTCGGTCTTCTCGTTGGAAAAGTCATTGGCGACGCATGGGCGGGCGGCCACGTTGAAGAAGCTGGTGGTGCGGGCGTTGATTTTGTATGTGTTGGGGCTGTGGTGTTATGGAGGGATCAGCAAAGGCATTGACGGAATCCGGTGGATGGGCGTTTTGCAGCGGATTGCGCTGGCCGGACTGGGGGGAGGGTTGGCCTATCTTTATCTCGGGCGCCGTGCGCGCTGGGGTTTGTGCGGGGGGTTGTTGGTTGGCTACTGGGCGTTGATGACATTTGTGCCGGTGCCTGGTGGTGTGGCGGGTGATTTCGCGGAGGGGAAAAATCTGGCCAACTGGATTGATGCCAAGTTTCTTCCTGGTTTTAAGTGGAGGGGCGATCATGATCCCGAGGGGTTGTTGAGCACGTTGCCTGCGATTGCCACTGGCCTACTGGGGATTTTTGCGGGGGAATGGCTACGCCGGGCTGACCGGGCGGCCATGGTCAAGGTGATGGGTTTGCTGGGGTCGGGCGTCGTCATGGTCGCGGCCGGATGGCTGTGGAATCTGCAGTTTCCGGTCATTAAAAGCCTGTGGACCTCCTCGTTTGTGTTGGTTGCTGGTGGGTACAGCTGCTTTTTGCTGGGGGTTTTCTACTGGCTGATCGATGTGGCCGGACTGCGTCGCTGGGCGGCGCCCTTCGTGTGGATCGGCATGAACCCGATCACGTTGTATTTGTCCCATTACGTGGTGGCTTACCATAAAACCGCCGAACATCTGGCTGGCGGGCCGGTGGCAGCCGCCTTTGGCCCGTGGGCCGAGAGCTGGCTCGCCCTCATCGTAGTGCTGCTGGGGATACTTTTCGCTTGGTTCCTTTATTCGCGGCGCCTCTTCCTCCGCGTCTAGTTCGGGAGCGGCGGGCGTGGCGGCGTGGAGGCGTGGCGGGTGGGTCGAATTTTCGGGTAGTGGGCGGCGGGGCTGATGGGGGTGGTTGTGCGTTGACTTGCGTAATCGACCGGGGTGGGGGACAGGAGTGGGAGATTTTGAAGAAGGCGGGACAAATTGTTGCCCCCGCTTGCCAAATTCCTTTGACGCGACAGTATGCGCGTCCGTCTCATCACGATCATGTACCGCACCCATCATTGCAATGCCCTGCGCCTGTCCCATCTTGGTGAAACCGTCACCTTGGCGGGCTGGGTTAATTCCACACGGGACCACGGTGGAGTCATCTTTATTGATTTGCGGGATCGCGAGGGACTGACGCAGGTGGTTTTTCGGCCTGAGGAGAATGCGGACGTGGCGGCGGCCAGTCATTCATTGCGTGACGAGGATGTGATCCAGCTGACTGGCACGGTCTCGAAGCGGCTTGAGGGGACGGAAAACACCAGACTGGCGACCGGGGAGATTGAGATTGTGGCGACCGGTTTGAAGATCCTGAATAAGGCGGACGTCCTGCCGTTTCCGCTGGATCGCGAGCTATCCAACGAAGATTTGCGGATGAAGTACCGTTATCTTGATTTGCGGCGGCCGCGATTGAACCGCAATTTGCGGATGCGCCACGCCATCACGACGGCGGCGCGCAATTATCTTGATTCGGAAGGGTTTATTGAGGTTGAAACCCCGATTTTGTCCAACCCTACACCGGAAGGAGCGCGGGACTTTTTGGTGCCTGCGCGTCTGATGCCGGGGCATTTTTTCGCCCTGCCGCAGGCACCGCAGCAATATAAACAATTGTTGCAGGTGGCGGGCTTGGAGAAGTATTTTCAAATTGCGCGGTGTTTCCGGGATGAAGATTTGCGGGCGGACCGGCAGCCAGAATTCACGCAGATCGATTTAGAGGCGTCTTTTGTCACCGCGGAGGATATTTACCGGCTGGTCGAGGGATTGCTGGTCCGCATGTTCAAGGCCGGAACAGGGGTCGACGTCAGTGCTCCTTTTCCCCGCATGACGTATCAAGAGGCGATGGATCGCTTTGGCTCCGACAAGCCTGACACGCGCTACGGGATGGAAATCACCGACATGGCCGACGAATTCGCGGCGTCAGAATTTAAGATTTTCAAAGGCACCCTCGATGGCGGCGGGGTGGTGCGGGCCATCAATGCCAAGGGATTTGCCGGTATCACCACCGGTCAGATGATCCGGCTCAACGAGATTGCCATCCAAGCCGGGATGAAGGTCAAACAACTCGCGTTTATTAAAGTCGAAGGCGGCGAATACAAAAGCCCGCTGTGGAAATTCTTCAGTGAGACGGAAAAAGCCGCGCTCATTGCCAAGTTGAACGTCGAAGAAAACGACCTGATTTTCTTCTATGCCGGCAGTTGGGAGGAAGCGTGCACAATCCTCGGACGCGTTCGATGCGAAATTGCCGGGATGCTGGACCTGATGAAGGGCAGCACGGCGCTCAATTTCTTGTGGGTCGTCGATTTCCCGCTGCTCGCGTTTTCGAAAGAAGACGGTCACTGGGTGGCGGTCCACCATCCATTCACTCGTCCGATGGCTGAGGACATGGCCTTACTGGAAGCCGGCGATCTGGCCAAGGTTCGAGCCGTGGCTTACGACGTGGTCCTTAACGGTTACGAACTGGGCGGGGGATCGCTGCGGATCCATGAACGCGATCTGCAGGCGAAAATGTTCGGTGTCCTCGGAGTCACCGAAGCAGAACAACGTATCAAGTTTTCACATTTGCTCGATGCCTTCCGCTTCGGGGCGCCGCCGCACGGCGGGTTGGCCCTCGGGCTGGACCGGATTGCCATGCTGGCGGCCGGTGAGACCAGTATTCGCGAAGTGATTGCTTTCCCGAAAAACAACAAGGCAGCCGACTTGATGACGGATTCACCGACCGAAGTGGATTTCAAGCAATTGCGCGAGCTGTATATTGCCAGCACGGCCAAGAAAAATGAGGAAGGGGCCGAGGCGACAGATCGGAAGAGCACACGTCTGAACTCCAGTCACTCCGCGAAATCTCGTATGCCGTCT
>CAJBME010000079.1 GCA_903954065.1 uncultured bacterium | reverse complement strand
GTCTGCTCCGCCTTCCGTTCCAGCTTCCAAAAATCGCCATCCTGCCCCCAGATCCACACTTCACCCTTGCCACCACCTCCCTGTCGCAGTACACCTTTCCCACCCCCTTTATCATAACCTATTTTAGCCTCCCAGTGGCCGGACTTTCCGACCCACCTCACTCGCCGCCTGAGCAACTCCCGCGCCACTGGCGCCGAACAACACAGGGTGCTTCACCGGACGCTTACGCAAGGTCAATCCGCGCGAGTACCTCCACTGGCTCTTCAAACTTCCGGGGGAAACGTTGCGGACCCGCAACGAGCGCCGCCCACTTCATCGACAAATCAATTTTAGGGTGCCGAACCACCAAACAGTCCCCAGCACGCAATGAACCATAGCCATAGCAACACTAATGTAAGCACGATTGCTATCCCAGTAGTCGCGAGTGCATGAGCGCCCCGACTAATATTCAAACGCGGCGTTCTATGGACAGCCAGGAAGAGTATTACAAAAATGATAGCTGCCGGTATGTAAATTGACCAAGTGTCAGACAAGTTGAGCGACCGTCTATCAATAACTGCCCAAAGCACTGCTACAGCGAACAGAGTGAACCAGATAAGCGACACTCGTGCAATTGCTTTCACTTCAAGATTTGGATAAGATTTTTCACATCACCTGACGGTTCGAGAGCGACATTGGTATCTTTACGAGCCGCAAGAAGTCGGTAAACTTCGGCACGCCGAATGTCTGTTAGACTCCCGCTAGCAGGAACTCGATAGCGTTGTTCTAGTAGCCGAAGTGTTGCTGCATCGCTTGAAGCATTCCATCCATCAATGACTTTTAGGTTCTCAACTTCTGCCTTGTTGGCCAAAAGTGCGTCCAATCCGCGGCTATCGCCAAGAAGCAAAAGAGCATCTGTCGCGTTTGCAATGAATTCTCTCACTCGACGGTCTTTGCCATTTGAGTTCACCAGTTGGTTCCATAGTCTATCTGCGACTTGCTGCTTCAAAGCGTGGGTAAGAGTTCCGCCTTGCTTTAAATACTCATTAATGGCCCGGCTCGCCCTCTGCCGAACCGATGCATCGGTTTGAGCCAGCCCAAAATCAGCATGCAGTTTGATTTGTTCTTCCCTGGACGCATATTTGAACACAAGCAAGTTGGCTCCGATCGCGCCTTTGTCGGCTGGGTTAGCCAAATAATCGGCGAATGACCTCTGTAAGGCAGCTAGCAGGGTGGCGTAGTTAGATGCTTCGTTAAACCCGTATCGGACTTCCACTTGCTGCTCTTCGTTACTCTTTGCCATAGCTGTTGTTAGCATAGCGCTCAGGGCGCATAAAGTTAGAAGTTTTGTTTTCATCAGCGATAGTGGGGGGTTCCTTTGATTGTTCCGATATTCAAGAAGTCCATCAGATTTTGATCAATCTGATGCGTCTTCTCTGCATTGAATTTTGAGTTTTCCCAATAGCGTCGGAACATGTAAATTGTAGGAACGGTCGAGTAATCTTTAGCGTCAGGGCCATTTGGATAGCTGCTCGCCCCCGCGCTGAATTTAGTTTTCAGTTCTCCATCTTCCATGTTGAACCGGAACTTTACGAAGACCCATGGAAGTTCTCTGCGATTGAGCTTTTCAAAGCCTTCCTGACCAGAAGTGCCTGCCCTGATTTTCGTAAGGTAGTAAAACTCGTCCGCTCCGACGGTTGCAAACATTTTTCCGCTGTCAGCGTGCCACACGCCGTTTGGATCGGGCGCTCCGATGTAACCTAAGCCACATGGAGCGGGAGTTTCGCCAGCGAGATCGATCAGATCACCTACTTTGATCGGTAGTGCCTTCAGTTTTCGATTGTCGTCGAGTAGATATTTGAACTGACATCGGGAGAAAAATCGATAATGCACGTCGCCACTAAGTCCGAATGCGTCTTCGGCTGTCTTCTCAGGCTTTACATGTCCAACAGGGCTAATGTTGGCCGTGCTATTTATGATCCTGTAATTCACATAGATTCGATCTTCAATCTCTTCAGGAACACGCTCAGCATCGGTAGGATCGTTGAAGTCTTGAAAGAGGAGGCGAAATGCGATTTCTGGACATTCAAAATGATCGATTGTAGATGCATCCACACCAGTCGTCGGAACAGTCGCCTCGGCTAACAGGGATCCAACAACAAAATACTCCTCGGTCCTTACTCCAACCTCCTGCTCAAATTCGAACTGCGTCGTGCCGACCCGAACTTTGATCTTCCACTTACCGGGCTTCCAATTTAGCCAGTCGATTGCCGTATCAGCATCGCCTTCTGCAATCTTCCATTCATTCTTTCCGGCACCCGTGGGCCCGCTTTTGGTCTCCCCGCCCGGCCCTTCTGCCGTCCAAGTAATCACTGTGGAACTCCATGCTTCGGTGTTGCCCAATTTCCAACTCACCATGTCACCGCACGACCTACCAGCATAGATCGGCTTTGTTAACGATCTATCCTTAGCGTCCGACCACTTTGCCGCAGGATCGTCCCGATCCGCGACCTGCATTTCAATCGGCAGTAGCCCATCGATCTGCTGAAGCTGGTAGTATGGCAAAATTGGATTATTGCCTGCCTGAGGTGGAAGATTGGGGGTTTGGGAGGCATGAGGCGTGAGATGATGGGGGTCGAGGACGATGGGTTGGCTGGCGTGAGTGCCTTTGGGGAGGGTGAGGGTGATGGGGGTGAGGAAAACCTTGTTTTCCTCGGTCGGATGGGTGTGGATTGGTGGGCTGGAGGAATAGTTGAGGAGTCGGCCCGCGTGGCCGCGGAGTCGGAGGAAGTGGAGGGTGATGTCTTCGGGGGCTCCGTCCGGGAGCGGGCAGCGGATGCGGTAGGAAGGGACCACACGGGCGGTGGCCGGGACGATTTGGCCGCCTTGGTTGTCGGTGCGTCGCTGCCAGGTGGTGCGGGCCATTCCGAAGGACCAATCTGGGGACCAGGCGTTTGAGGCGCCCATACCCTTGACGAAGTAGGGGCTCGTTCCTGTTACCTCAACCATGGCGTTGAACCAAGCGGTGCGCCAGGCTTCGGTTTCCTGACGGTTCGACGCAAGCTCCATGAGGGTGGGCGGAAGCTGGTGCTGACCCACTGCAGTCGGGTAGTAGACTGCTCGCGACATGTCGTTGTGGAATTCACGCAGAACGGTCATGGAACGGTTGAGGGTCAGGCCTGCACGTTCAGGAGTACGGGGGTCTAGGTTGTTGTCCAGCAGGCGGAGGGCGGGTGGCAGCCCGTTGTCGAAGAATGGAATGATATCGGTTGTTTCGAGCAAGCGGTCAGAGTACTCCTGAAGGGTATCGGCTTGCCACGTGTCGCTCGTGCCGGTCTTGCGGGTCCAATCGGTTCCTGGATAAAAATGGAACGATGACCAAGCGCGTTCGACGTACCATGGGGCATCGGCGGACGGCTGATGGAGGCCGGCCGGAACATTACCATTCTGATCGGGGGGAAGCTGCCCCCAATCGTCCGGAGTGCCGTCGTGGTCGGAGTCGATGTTTAGCGGGTCGGTTCCCGAGGCAAGTTCCCAGGCATCGGGTACCCCATCACCGTCAGTATCGTAGCCTATTGGGTTGAGACCAAGGACGGCTTCCTGCCCGTTGGTCAGGCCGTCTCCGTCATCGTCGCTGGTCGAGTCAAAGTTGAGTACTCCGAAATGCCGGATGGCCCAGCCATCGAGAACGCCGTCCTGATTGACATCCGAGTTGCGCCAATTGAGGGCCGGATCACCCGCCTCGGAGACATCGGAAAGTCCATCACCATCCGAATCACGGCCGGTGAACTGGGATTCTGGCATGTCCGGCCGGCCTCCGGAGTTCAATTCCCGGGCGATGGTATAGACATCGGCATCCGGGTTGTTGGTTGGATTGGCGGTTGGCTGAGCGAGAGCGGTGGTGAGGGGATGGAGGTGGCTGAGCCCGGTGATGGTGTCGAGAGTGGAGTAGTCGATGCCGAGTTTCTCGAACCAGTCGGGGAGTGTGTCGGTGTCCGTGTCGAGGAAGTGGTCGCAGCCGCGAGAGAGGGTGTATTGGCCGGCGACGGCGGCGGGGCGTGATTCGCCATCAATGTCGGAAGCCGGGCGAGTGAAGGTAACCGAGCCACTGGGTTCGAGACCGCCCGTGGCGGGCGTGGGGGAGGTGAGATGGAGCCAATCGAAGGTCAGGGCGATGGTGGAAACGCTGTTGCGTCGTTGGCTGAAATTACCCTCTGTAGAGTCCAAGGCGTCAGGGAGTTCGATGTGTGAGCCCCAGAGCTGGCGAGGTCCGAGGAGGCGGGGAACTGTCGTAGAGGCGAAGCCATCTCCAATCACACTGTTGATGATCCAGGGATTGGCCAAGGGGACGGAGAAAATACCCGAGGCGAGCGGCGACGAATTTCTGGCCAGCGTGCAGTGAATGAATTTAGGCGCCGGGACGAAGTAGGGAGTACTCGGCGACCCGTTGGCCGGAGTTTCCCAGTTGACCGAAATGCCCCCTCCTTCGCCGGCCCCCGAGGCGGCTTGGTTTTCGGTGAATGCGCAATTGGTCAGGAGCGGCGAGACGTCGACCATGCCGATGGCTCCTCCTCGCCACCCGGCGGAGTTCTTGGAAAACCGGCTGGAGGCGAATTCTGGGATGCGCGCGGAATATCCTGCCGAAGTAAACGGGCCGGGCGACGGGTGGGCCAGGAAAACGGCACCGCCCTCGCCCGAAGTGCCGCTGGTGCCGGCGCTGTTTCCATTAAAGCTCGCTCCAAAGACGCGAACGTTTGCGTTGGTCACATACAGAGCGCCACCGCGGACGGCGGCCGTGTTGGAAACGAAAGCAGTGCCCGAGTCGATGCCGGGCGGATAATAACCGCTGTGGGAAAGCAAAGCGATGGCCCCGCCGTGACGGCCGGCGCTGTTGCGATCAAACCGTGTGGAGGTGACGGAGAAATAACTGCCCTGCGCGCTCATGGCTCCACCGAGTCCGTCGGTGGCGGTGGTTGCTGTGGCCAGATTGTAGGCAAATCGACAACCGGTGATGGAGGCAGAGCTGTAAGAGGAAGTTCCGGCAGGTGACAATTGGGACAAGGCGAGTGCGCCACCATTCGGGGCGTCATTTGCGGAGAACGTGCATTTGGTCAGGTAGACGCTGGATCCCGTCACGTGCAGGGCACCGCCAGATGTCGTGGCTGAATTGCTCGCCAGCACGCAGGCGGTCATTGTGAGGGTACCCAAGCCGGCGCTGCCCGCTACTTTGATGGCGCCTCCGGCTCCGCCCACAGCGGTCCCGGCATACCCGCGCCGGAGGGTAAGGTTTTGCAGCGTGAGCGAGGCACCGGAATAGAAGTCCAAGTCGAACAGTCGGGCGGTACCGCTGCCGTCCAGGGTGACGCGGCCCTCGCCATTGAGCCCACGGATCGTTTTGGTATCCAGCGACAGCGATGAAGTGAGCGCAGTGGAGGCAAGATGGGGCGTCCACGTCCACGACTCACTGCGCTTGAGGGCGGTATTAACGGCGCCGGAGTAGGTCCCGTCCATGAGGACGATGCGGCGGCCATTGGCGCAAGCGAGGATGGCCCGGCGGATCGATTTAAACGGGTAAGAGCGGCTCCCTTGCTGACTGGTGCTCACCGTACCGGCAGGAGGGGTGGGACCCGGATGCCAATCGCTGCCGGTGCTGGGATTGACGAAAACCACCGGAGCGGTGAGGGAATAATCGTTACGCGGATCGGTCTTCGCCTGAAACTCCTCCAAATTCGAGTAGCCGTCCTGGTCGGCGTCACTGTTGGCGTCCGACGCATTCAACGTGTTCAGCGTGTAACGCGTTTCCCAATCGTCGGACATGCCATCGGCGTCCGTGTCCGGCTGCTTTTCAAACGCTCCGCGATCTGCCAACGTTCCCGCCGTGCCGCCGGGGGCATCCCAGCGCAGGCTGTTCAGGAAATCGGTCGTGGAGTTGAATGCCGGATCGGAGGAATCCAGCATCGCCGTGGAGGAAGGGACCAACGTACCAATGCGAAAGAGCGGATCGGTGCCGTTGTTGCCGGTGCCGGCGGGGCCGAGGGTGGAGGTCCACCCGGAGAACGTGGAGTAGCTGACTATCTGCGACCCTCCTGCGAGATGCGGTTGCGTGGCTCCATTGGCCGTGTTTCCCCAAAATATGCAGCCCTTGGCGGTGAGGAGAGTGGCGGTCGAAGCGCCATACATTCCGCCACCCAAACCCGCAAGACTCGCCGCATTGGCGGAAAAAGTGGATTGAAGCACCGTGGCGTCCGCTCCATCCACCGCGGCCAATGCACCTCCGCGTTGGGCACTATTGGATTGGAAGACGCAGTTTTCGATTTGGGCCGCAACAGAAGTGGCGCCGCGCAGGCTGACCGCTCCGCCATCTGTGACGGATGTCGAGTTCTGAAAATAGGTCCGCCGGAGAGTGAGCCGGGAATCACCCTCCGCATGCACCGCCCCTCCCTCGCCACTCGCCCAGCAATAATAAAACCAACAATCCTCCAGGGTGAGTTTTGCCCCATGAGCGTAGATGGCACCCCCGTCATCCGTAGCGATACACCCGGTGAAGCGGCAATTGCGGAGAACCACTTCCGCGGGAGTGGCGACAATGCGGAACGCCCCGCCGTCGTCACCCCGGCAGCTCTCGAAAATGATGTTTTCGCACACGAGGACTGGACTGGCTGAGACCGTGGGGATGCTGACCGTGGCGAATGCCACAGACGATTGCAGCCCAATCTGCGCCATGTTCACGCCGACGAGTGTGACCGGCCGGGTGAGCGTGAGCCCTCCATTGCCCGATGCCAGGAGAATCCCTCCTTCACCCCGTAGGACGATGCGGCCGCCCGAAGTCAGTGAGGGCGATTGCAGCGCGGCGGACAACGTCTTGTAGGGCGTGGCATACTCCCCGTTCTGGGTCCCCTGGTGATCCGCCTTTACGTAGACCACGTTGGTGAGCGGTCCCGCCGGATGCAGGCTGATCTGACCATTTCCCTGGCCCTGATGTTCAGCGAGGTTGGAGAACCCATCACCATCTTTGTCCAGCAGGGCATCAAGTTTCGATCCCGGGTTCAGACCGTGCTGGATTTCAACCAGATCGGGGAGGTCATCAAGATCGCTGTCGGAAGCATTAGGACGGCTGCCATAAAAATATTCGACGATTTTCACCACTCCATCTTGATCCCCCATCGAGCCATTGTCTTCGTGGCGGTCGGACATGATTGGGGCAATTGGGGGAAAATACGCATCGTAGGCCGATTCCCAGGCGTCCGGCATGGCATCGCGGTCAGTGTCGGCGTAGAGTGGATGGTTAGCTGAGGCCTGGACATCATCCAGTAGCATGGGAGCAAGCACGCCATCGGCGGGCGTAGCGGTCGCGCGGTGGGTGAGCCGGAATTCCATGGCGCCTGCCACCCGGTCCAAGGCGAAATCGATGGCAGCCAACCGCCCGTTGATCCACACGTCGTACGTCTGCTCCAGGAGATCGCGACGAATCGTCAGGCGCAGCCAGTCTTTGCCACGGCCGCCGGTGTCTTCGATTTCGTAATCGACCGGCGTGCCGGCAAATCCTCCGAGCCGCTGCCAGAGCGGCTGAGAAGCCGCATCTCGGGTGTGGGCCAAGATCGAGAAGCGATTCGCCTGGCGCTGGAAGAGAAATTGGGCACCATCGAGATATAGGACGCCGCTGGATTCGGTGGGCTGGCCGCCGGCAGTCAGCGCCAGGGTTCGCGAAACCGGCTTGATCCACAAGTCACAAAACCCCGGATCTTCCCCTAGAAGGATGGTTGGCAGGCTCACCTCGGGGGTGGAGGTGTCAACCGGTGCCGGCACCAAGAGGCAGCGTTCGCCGGTGGCGCTGTCGAGATTGGTAAAGGTCAGTGGGGCCCCTCCGGTGGCGGACCAATACGCGAGCGGCAATCCTTGCGGCGGAGGGCTCTCGAAAGTTTGCAGCGACAGTGTCGCTTGGAGCTCGGGAACCGCGGCGGCCAAGACGAGAGTGAGAAACCTCACGCAGCAGTGAGTGGAGAAAAGGAATCTTCCTGAGTTTAGGAACGAGGGTTTGCATGAGGGCGGCAGGGGCATGGGAATGGGAATGGGAAGAGGCGAACGGGGTAGAACGCAAATGGGTCAGGGCCGGCGGGAAGAACTTGGTCGGAGAGTCAGTGCGGCGGTTTCGCAGCGAGCTGTGCTTCGGCTTCTTCCAGGCTGAGTCCCTCGTTCTGGATTAGCTGGCGGACGGCTTCGAACTGAACTTGAGCCGCTGCCAATCCGGGCAGCGGAGCCTCGACCGCTGGATTGAACTGTGGATCACGAAGACGCGATTCCAACTCGGAAAGGGCCGCCAAGGAGCTCGCATGCGACTGCGCGAAACGCGCCAGTGCCGCTGGGTGATCGGTTTCAGGCACACCCTCCAGCGCAATGGCCTGCGCCGCCGCCAATGTCTGACGCACCTCCTCCAACTCGGCGCGCGCTTTCTGCACGGCGCGGGGCTCCGCATTGCCGGGCCGGCTCGTGGAAGGCGGCCGGCCCTCAGGCGACGGACGAGCATCTACTCCTACTGCGCTCGCGGCTAATCTTGCGAGCGCCGGCTCACCATCATTTCCTTGAGTCCTCGTTTTCCATACCCAGAACCCGGTGGCACCGACGCAAAGCATCAGTCCAATCAGGAACCGCGTTCGATGGGAGGGTTTGAAGCGCATTGATCACGATTTGATGAAATTCGCATGAAGATCGTCAACGGAAAACCAACGAGACCGAAGTTTTTCTTTGTATGTCACTGCCAAAACTGCCAGAACCCTGACTCTAGGCGCTCCGGATGTCGTCCGGCCAATGGAGTCGGCCGCCCGTACCTTGGATCCGGCGGTCGAGGAACCATGCCGCGCGTATCCATGGGCGGCGGGCGAGGCGGGCGGCGGCACTTTTGGTGCTGCTCCCTTTGAGCCGCCGGGACCGGCCGTCGATGCGTCCGTACGCGTGAGCCGCCGATCCTTCTCGCCTTGGATCTAAGACGCCCCTTCGCATTCCATGGCAAAACCACTCGTACATGACGAAGAGCTTCTCCTGAATCGTGAGCCCTCAGGGCGTTGCTCGCGTGCGAACCGATTCTTGGTTCGTTTTTGGTCCGGTCTTGCCACAAAAAACTGCGCACTAAAAAAGTACTGTTGAGTACTCGAGAAAAAACAAATGCGATCGGATGCCGTCGCAATTTTATTTTAACGTTACCAAACTCATAACACGTTGATTATGAAAATGGCGACCTCACGGGGAATCGAACCCCGGTTACTGCCGTGAAAGGGCGGTGTCCTAGCCGCTAGACGATGAGGTCATGTGTGAACCGCGAGAGCGGAGTGGTTATCTTACATCATTCTGGCGGCCTGCAAGTGATTTTTACGAATGAAGTGATACTTTACGGCGGGTTGGGTGGGGCTTGCAGAGTGTGATTGCTCGCGGGCGTGGTGTGGGGCATGGTGGGGGATGTCGATGTTGATGAGTCATATCACGGGTTGTGTAGCGGCGGTGGAGTCCTTACGGCTTCATGAGGCGGCGTATGAGGCGGCGTGTGATGTGATGGCGGCGGCTTTGGGTGGGGGGAGGAAGATTTTGGCGTGTGGCAATGGAGGGAGTGCGGCGGACAGCGGGCATTTTACGACCGAGTTATTGTGTCGATTTATCAATGATCGGGCGTCCTTACCGGCGATCAGTTTGGCGCAGGACGGTGGTTTTCTGACGGCGACGGGGAACGACTATGGTTTTGAGCATATTTTTTCGAGGCAGGTGGAAGGGTTGGGGCAGGCGGGGGATGTTTTAGTGGCGATTACGACGAGTGGAAATTCGGCGAATGTGGTGGCGGCGTTGCGGGTGGCGCGGGAGCGCGGGGTCCGGACGATTGCGTTATTGGGGCGGGACGGGGGAGTGGCGCGCGGGGTCGCGGAGATTGAGTTTGTGGTAGCGGGACCGGAGACGGCGCGGATTCAGGAGGCGCACAAAGTGTTGATTCACGCTTTTTGTGCGGGGATTGAGGCGCGCCTTTTTCCAGGACTTTAGAGTGTGGGGGAGCGAGGTTGTGCCAGAGGGAGGAATTGAACGTATGGCGATGGACGTGATGTTGACGGATTCTGGGGCGGGAGGTGTTGCTGGGGAGGATGCGACCGCGGTGGGCGAGGTATTTTATTTTACGGGGCCGACGGGGGCGGGGAAGAGTGCCTTGGCGATGCAGGTGGCGGCGGATTGCGGGGCGGAGATTGTGAATGCGGATGCTTTCCAATTGTATCGGGGGCTGGAGATTTTGACGGCGGCGCCGAGTGCGTTGGACCGTGCGAAGGTACCGCATCATTTGTATGGGGTATTGGAGGTGGGAGAGACATGTGATGCGGCGCGGTATGCGGTGATGGCGCGGCGGGTGTTGGCTGAATTGGCGGCGCGGGGCGTGCCGGCTTTTGTGGTGGGAGGTAGTGGATTGTATATCAAGGCATTGACGCATGGATTATCTGATTTGCCCTCGGATGAGACGGTGCGGGCTCAGCTGGCGGCGCGTCCGTTGGAAGAGAAGATTGAGCAATTGCGGGAGTTGGATCCGGTGGGGGCGGAGACCATGAATTTGGCGAACCCACGGTATGTGGACCGGGCGTTGGAGATTTGTTTACTGACGGGGCGGCCGGCGTCAGAGGGGCGGTCGGCTTGGCGGGGGCCGGATCCGGAGGGTTTGCATGGGGTGATGCTGACGTGGGAGCGCGAGGAATTGTACCGGCGGATTGACCGCCGGGTGGTGGCGATGTTTGAGGCCGGGGTTGTGGACGAAGTGGCGGCGTTGGCTGGGTCGGTGGAGGCTGGGGGCGGGCGGGCGGTGTCATTGACGGTGGAGAAGGCGATTGGCTGGCGTGAAATCAGCGCGTATCGGGCGGGTACACTTTCCCGGGACGAGGTGGTGGCGGCCATGCAGTTGGCGACGCGGCGGTATGCGAAGCGGCAGTTGACGTGGTTTCGTCGCGAGAAGTGGTTGAAAACCGTTTGCCTCGATGCCGACGCCACGCCTGACTTAGTGGCGGCCTCTATTCTTCACGCTTTTTTTTCATGACCGAAGTTCCAGTTCACTTGAGTGAGCGCAGTTATGCTGTGCTGGTTGGTTCCGATCTGATGGATCGGGTGGGGGAGCAAGTGCGGCGGGTGTTACCGGAGGCGCGGGTGTGTGCGGTGGTGACTGACTCGACGGTGGGGCCGTTGTATGGTGAGCGGGTGCTGACCTCGCTGCGGCGGTCGGGTTTTGAGCCGGTTTTGATCACGGTGGCTGCGGGCGAGCCATCGAAGTCGATGGTATGTGTGGAGGATGTCTGCCGACACATGATCCGTGCGGGCATGGATCGCACGAGTTTTTTGGTGGCGTTGGGGGGCGGGGTCGTGGGTGATTTGGCGGGATTTGCGGCGTCGATTTTCTTTCGAGGCATTCCGTATGTGCAGATTCCGACGACGGTGGTGTCGGTAGTGGACAGCTCGGTGGGGGGCAAGACCGGGGTGAATACGCCGGAGGGGAAAAACTTATTGGGATGTTTTCATCAACCGCGGCTGGTTTTGGCGGATGTGGACACGTTGAGCACCTTGCCTAGGCGGGAGTACAACGAGGGATTTGCGGAGATTATCAAGCATGCGGCGATTCGGGATGAAGCGATGATGGAATTGATTGAGCGGTTGGCGGGAGCGGAGGTGGGTGGGCGGACGGCGGCGTTGGTGGCGTTGGTGGCGCGGAATGTGGCGATCAAGGCGGCGATTGTGGCGGCGGACGAGCATGAGACGGCTGGGCTGCGGGCGTTGTTGAATTTTGGCCACACGATTGGGCACGGGATTGAGGCCAGTGCTGGATATGGACAACTACTTCATGGAGAAGCTATTTCCTTGGGGATAGTGGCGGCTTTACGGATATCGGAGGAGGTGGCGGGGCTGGATGCGGGAGCTTCTGAAAAAGTGATCGCGCTGTTGCGACGTTATGAATTGCCATTGCGGTTGCCGGCCTCGATCACGACGGCGGACGTCATGGCGAAGTTATCGAGGGATAAGAAGTTCATGGCGGGAGCGGTGCGGTTTGTGGTGTTGCGGGCGTTGGGGGATGCGGTGGTGAGTCGGGACGTGACGATGGCGCGGATGGAAGCGGCGGTTGACGGGTTGCGTTGACGTGGGGGAGGGTGGCGATGATGCGGGTGTCTCTGTGATTGCCGGCGGCCGAAGATGCGCCAGAGTGGACGTCTTATGCTTGATATCCGGCTGATTCGCGAGAACCCGCAAGAAGTGAAGGACCGTTTGACTGCCCGTGCGGGCGGGGCGGCGGTGGCGGCTTTGATTGACGAAGTGCTGGCGTGTGATGAATCGCGGCGGCAGGCGGAGACCGAGAAGCAGCGGCTGCAGAGCGAGCGCAACCGGCTTTCCAAGGAGATTGGGCAGCGGAAGCGGGCGGGAGAAGACACCTCCGAGACGGAAGCCTTGGTGAAGGGGTTTGCTTCTGAGCTGGCTGACTGGGAGACGGCGGCGGAGCGGGCCGATGTCCGTCAGCGGGAGTTGTTGCTGGGCATTCCGAATATGCCGCATGACGGGTGTCCGGTTGGGCACAGTGCTGAGGAGAATCCGGAAGTGCGCACGTGGGGGCGGAAGCCAGAGTTTGCGTTCACGCCGAAGGATCATGTGGTGTTGGGAACGACGCTGGGGATGCTGGATTTTGAAAGTGCGACCAAGATTACGGGCAGTGCCTTTGTCGTGTATCGCGGGGCTGGGGCGCGTTTGGAGCGTGCTTTGATCAATTTTCTCCTTGATGTGCACACGGAGGGGCACGGGTATACGGAGGTTTTGCCGCCGTATTTGATTCATGCGGATTCGCTCGTTGGCACCGGGCAGCTTCCGAAATTTGCCGATCAGATTTACGCGTGTCCAGAGGATGGGTTGTATTTGGCGCCGACGGCTGAGGTGCCGGTCACGAATTTGCATCGCGAAGAACTTATTAAGCATGAGCAGCTGCCGATCAACTATGTGGCGTACACCCCGTGTTTCCGCCGGGAGGCGGGGGCGGCGGGCGTGGGCACACGCGGATTGATCCGCATGCATCAGTTTGATAAAGTGGAACTGGTCAAGATTACCACGCCGGAGACGTCGATGGACGAGCTGGAGCGCTTGACCGGTCATGCGGAGAGCATCTTGCAGCAGCTGGGGCTGCATTATCGGGTGATTGAATTGTGCACGGGCGACATTGGATTTGGCTCGACGAAGACGTACGATATTGAAGTGTGGGCGCCGGGGCAGAATAGTTATCTAGAAGTCTCGAGTTGTTCGTGTTTTGGCGACTACCAGGCGCGCCGGATGAATCTTCGATTCAAGGATGCGGAGACTGGGAAAAACCGGTTTCCGCACACGTTGAATGGGTCGGGCACGGCGTTGGCGCGGTTGTATGTGGCTTTACTGGAGACCTATCAGCGCGAGGACGGCTCGATTCTGCTTCCTGAGGTCTTGCGGCCGTATGTGAAGTCGCTGGAGATTGGGGGCGCCTGAGTGTTGGAGGTGGGTGGTGTCTGGCGAGAATTCAGTTTTGTTTGGGTTGATGGTGGGCGTTATTACCGATGATGGATGTAGTGGCACACCTGCGTGACTGGCCGTGGCATTTTCCGATGACCGAGCCGGTCTTGGTGGGGGTGTCGGGAGGGGTCGACTCGATGGTATTGGTGGGGGCGTTAGTGCGGGCGGGGTGGACTGGGGTGGTGGTGGTGCATGTGAATCATCAATTGCGGGGGGAGGCGGCGGAGGCGGACGAGGAGTTGGTGCGCAACTGGGCGGGGTGTCATGGCTGTGGTTTTGAGGCGGTGCGGGTTGGGGTGGCGGCGCGGGCGGCGGGGCGGGGGATTTCACTGGAGACGGCTGGGCGGGAAGTACGGCTGGAGTTTTTCCGGGAGGTGGCGGCGCGCCGTCGGGTGAATCGGCTTTTATTGGCGCATCATGCTGATGATCAAGTGGAGACGTTATTGATGCACTTGTTGCGGGGGGCGGGCACTCATGGGTTGGGCGGCATGCGAGCGGTGACTGCTTGGAGCGGTCTGGAAATCATCCGGCCGTTATTGGGCGTGTGGCGGCGTGACATCGAAGCGTGGGCCCGGCAGGAAAACATCCCGTGGCGCGAAGATGAATCCAATCACTGTCCGGAGCATTTTCGCAACCGGCTGCGGCATGAGGCGTTGCCGGCGCTGGAGCGGGCGCTGGGGCGTGAAGTGCGGCAGGGGTTATGGCGGACGGCGGTGCTGGCGGCTGAGGACGATGCGGAGCTGGCGGCGGCGGCGGGCGGGTGCCGGGCGGCGGTGGCCTCGGCGGATGGCCGTTCACTGGTGGTGGCCCGGCTGCGGGAGTTATCGCCGGCGCTGGCGCGCCGAGTGGTGCACGAGTGGTTGCGGGCGGCCGGGATTTCTGAAGTTGGATTCGAGCTCGTGGAGCGGGTGCTGGCGGTAGTGCGGTCGACGGGACGGCCGGCGTCATGCAATATGACGGGCGGCTGGCGGGTACGGCGGCGGGCCGGGGTACTTTTTATGGATAGCCAGGCGGGGCGGGTCGCTTCCGGCTGGGAACCCAGCCCAAGGAAGAGTCCGGAGAAGGGGTGAAGCGCCACCAAAGGCGAACCAACTCAACTCGTCATGAGTGGCGAACAATCTTGCTATTTCCGCTTAATTCGCCATATTCGACGCATTATGAAGATCACGCCGCAGTTTACCGATGAAGGCATCCTCCGGGAGCTGGGCGCGCGGCTGGCTGGCGTGAGGCTGGGCCACAACCTGACGCAGGCGGCTTTGGCCGAGCAGGCCGGGGTCTCGAAGCGCACGGTGGAGCGGCTGGAATCGGGCGAGGTGGCGACGCAGCTTTCCGGCTTTCTGCGGGTGTGTCGGGCGCTGGGGCTGGCGGAGCGCTTCGAGACGCTGGTGCCGGAACCGGCGGCGAGTCCGATGGCGCAATTGAAGCAGCAAGGCCGGAAGCGCCAGCGAGCCACCGGCAAACCAGCGGCGTCCGGGGAGCCGAAGAAGTGGACCTGGGGTGAGCCGGCATGATCGCGAAGGTGCAGCTCTGGGGCCGAACCATCGGCGCGGTTTCGCTCGACGAAGGGCGCGACGTGGCGGCGTTTCAATACGACGCGGAGTTTGCGCGCAGCGGGATCGAACTGTCGCCGCTGACGCTGCCGTTGAGCGGTCTGGTGTATGAATTTCCCGCGTTGCCGCGTCCCACCTTCCACGGTCTGCCGGGGCTGCTGGCGGATTCGCTGCCGGATAAATTCGGTAATGCGCTGATTGATGCGTGGCTGGCGACGCAGGGTCGGACGCCGCAGAGTTTCAACGCGGTGGAGCGGCTCTGCTACACCGGCACACGCGGCATGGGTGCGCTGGAGTTTGCCCCGGTGTTGGGGCCGAAGCCGCGCAAGGCCGCGAAGATCGAGATCGATGCGCTCGTGCGGTTGGCGGGCGAGGTGCTCACGCACCGGGGTGATTTGCAGGGGCATTTTCACGAGGCCGGTAAGGAGAAGGCGCTGCGCGACATCTTGCGCGTGGGCACGTCGGCCGGCGGGGCGCGGGCCAAGGCGGTGATCGCGTGGAATCGCGCGACGAACGAGGTGCGCTCCGGCCAGATCGCGGCGGGCGATGGGTTCGATTATTGGCTGCTGAAATTCGACGGCGTGGCGGGCAACAAGGACAAGGAACTGGAAGACCCGAAGGGCTACGGAGCCATCGAGTTTGCGTATTACCTGATGGCGAAGGCGGCAGGCCTCACCATGAGCGAATGCCGGCTGCTGGAGGAAAATGGGCGGCGGCATTTCATGACCCGGCGCTTTGACCGGCTGGCGGGCGGGGCGAAGCTGCACATGCAGTCGCTCTGCGCGCTGGCCCATTTCGATTTCAACCAAGCCGGGGCGTATGCCTACGAACAGGCGTTGCTGACGATCCGCCAGCTCAAGCTGCCGATGGCCGCGGTCGAGGAGCAGTTCCGACGGATGGTCTTCAACGTCGTGGCGCGGAATCAGGACGACCATGTGAAGAACATCGCGTTCCTGATGAACCAGCAGGGCGAGTGGTCGCTCGCGCCGGCCTTTGATGTGACCTACAGCTACAATCCGTCCGGCTCGTGGACGGCCACGCACCAGATGACGTTGAACGGGAAACGGGACGGATTCACCATGGAGGACTTCGAAGCGTGCGCGAAAGCGGCGGTGATGAAGAGGGGGCGTGCCGCGACGATCATCGCCGAGGTCGTGGCGGCGGTGGCACGCTGGCCGGATTTCGCCAAGGAGGCCCAGCTCGCCGACGACTGGCGCGACAAAATTCGGAAGACGCACCGGCTGATTTTCTCTTAACGATGAGATGTTGGGAACATCATGGGAGATGAGGGATTGGAATGGCGTGGCGGTGAGGAGGCGTTCCCGTGGGGGGTACTCCGCGCAGTTCACGGTAAAACGGCGCTTAGCGGTAGGCGTAGGCGAGGGCCCACGATGGTTTGGTGACGTCGGCGGAGGTGATGGTGAAGACGATGGCGAAGCTGCCGGTTTTTGGGGGCAGGATGCGCACGCCGATGGCGCCTTTGATTTTTTTGGTTTCGGCGTGCAGCGGTTTGCCTTTGGCGTCGACGATCTTCAAGGCCAGTTCGCAGGTATCGGCGTCGCAGCCGAGGAAGAACCAGTATTCATTGCCTTTGAAGAGTTGGGCTTTGATTTGTTTGGGCTGGCCGGTTTTGACCACGCCGCTCCAATAATCTTGCCTGACTTGAAAGCCTTTTTCGACGAGGGGAGTGGCCAGTTCCATGGCCATGCTGTGGGCGTCATCGACGAACGCGTGAGCGCTGGGCAAGGCCACCAGGCAGCAGGCGGCCACGAGCAGGGCGGCGGCGCGGAGGCGGGTAAATAATTCGCGCTTCATGGAGAAGGGGGATGGGAACGGGTGCGGGGAGCGGGTGGGGGCGACCGGATGGCGGCCGCGTGATGACGGATCGGCCGTTATGTTACTGGGCGGCGGATGTCTGACCGGTGATGGATTTGACGAGGCGGCCGGCGGTTTCGTGAATGATTTGGACGCTGGCGGCATTGGGTGGTTCGTCACCGGCGCCGATGACGTTCGAGATGGTGGCCAGTCCTGTCATCATGGATTTGAGTTTGCCATTTCTGGTCGCGAGTTTTTTCAATTCTTTCTGAAAATGGCGGATGATGTCTGGTTGATTGAGGAGTTCAGCTGAGTCCGAGGTATAATTTTTGGCGATCAGGCTGGTCACGGCATCGGTGCCGCGCAACCAGCCGCCGAGGCTGACGCATTGGCCGAGTTCGGCGTCCCGGCGTTTTTCCATGGTATCGCGCACTGTTTTTTGAGTTTTGTCGAGCTCGATGCGGACGGCGTTCCACTGGCTATTTTTCGAGGCTTCGAGGATGGTATTGGTGTGTGGGAGGACAGTTTCTTTCAATCCGAGTGATTCGGACAGGCGCAGCACGTCTTTGCCAATGCGTTCCACGGCTTCGCGGTCTTCGGCTTGGACGGCGACGAATCCTTCGGCGACCACGCTGCCGAGGAGCAGGGCGACATCGACCCGGTTGGAAAAAGTGGGGGTTTTGCTGCGCCGCAATTCGGCGCGCCAGTCGGGCTGGCCGAGTTTGTCCATCACCATGAAGATTTCGCTTGGGACCGGGACAATGACTTCATCGATGACCTCGCCGGGGAAGCCGGCGGCGGCCTCGTCTTCGGCGGCAGCAGCGGCGGAGGCGGCCGCATTAATAAAGGCGAGGGGCGGGCCGGCGGCGGGGCCACCGGTTTCCAGAGCGCGGGTGGTCGGGAGGGTGAGGGCGGCGAGGAGGATGAAAGTCAGCGTTTTCACAGTCGTGAGTCGTGGGTCAATGGCGATACGCGGCCGTTGGGTTAAATCTGTCACTGAGGGGAGGTGGGGACAAAGATTTTCGGCGCTGGTGGACTGGGGGCGGGGCGGGAGATGTGGGCGGCGGCGCGGGTCCCGGCGTGGGAGGGCGGGCGTGGGATCAGCTTTCCAGTTTGGCGGCGATGGCGGCGAGCAAGGTGGGCAGGCTGACGGGTTTGGCGATCATGGTCAGGTCGCCTCGTTCGGTGGGTTTGCCTCCGGTTTCCCGCTGGGCGACGAGCGCGGTCAGCATGAGGACGGGAATTTTTTTCAATACGGGATCGAGTTTCATTTGGGCGACGAGGTCACCGCCGTCGAGATCGGGCATGACGATGTCGAGCAGGGCGAGATCCGGCTCGAAGGTGCGCATGGCTTCGAGTGCTTGCGTGGAGTCATTGATGACGCGGGTGGTATATTCACCGGTCTTTTCGAGGTTCAGTTTGAGGAGCCGGGTGAATCCGACCTCGTCGTCCACGATGAGGATTTTTTTCATGTTCGGGTGCTGGGGTATGGGTGTCTGGTGGGGCGGGCTGGGGCTCGGCGGGTGGTAGCGGAGCGGGGCTGTGGGGCTGGGCGTCGGCGTCCCGGAGCATTGATTCCTGTGCCTTGAAGGTCAACGTGACTTTCACTCCGCCTTCGGGGGCGTTAATCAACTCGATGTGGCCTTCATGGAGGTCGACGATTTTCCGGGTCACGCTGAGGCCCAAGCCGGTACCTTCGCCGGTGGGTTTGGTGGTGAAGAACGGGTCGAACACCTTGCTGATGACTTCGGGTGGAATGCCGGGGCCATTATCGGCGATTTCCATGATGACGACGCGGTCACCGGCGCGAAATGGATTGGCGGTACGGGAGCCGAAGTTGCGTCGATCTTGTTCTCCGAGTTCTCGCGACCAGGTGGCGACCGAGACGATGCCGCCTTTTTTCATGGCTTGAACGGCATTGATGAACAGGTTGACGATGACTTGTTCGATGCGTGTTTTGTCGGCCCGGATGGGTGGCAGGGTGCGGTCGAGGCTTTTTTTGAGGCGGACGTTTTTGCGGGTGAACTGGTGGCGGGTGAGCAGGGCGGCGCCATCGATGATTTGGTTGAGCTGGACCGTTTGCCAGTCGAGCTGGCGGTGGCTGGAGAAATCGACCATGCCCACGATGATTTTTTCGGCGCGGGTGATGGCTTCGCGCATTTCTTTCAGGATGACGGGCACGTTTTCGTCCTTGGTGGGGACATTTCCCTCGAGGTATTCGACGCCCATGAGGAGGAGGGCGAGGGGGTTTTTGACCTCATGAGCGACCCCGGCGGCGAGGCGTCCGATGGATTCTAATTTTTCGGCCTGGATGAGCTGGAGCTGGGTTTTTTTCAGTTCGTCATTGGCTTTGAGGAGGCGTTCATTGAGTACTTTGAGGCGGGTTTCGGCGCGTTTGCGACGGGTGATGTCGGTTGACATGCCGGCGACGGCGACGATTTCGCCTTCCAGATTGCGCAGGGGAAATTTCAGGCTGATGAGGGTGCGCATTTCGGTGCCGAAGACGACCTCTTCTTCGGTCTGGGTTTCGCGTCCGGCGGCGATGATGGCTTGATCGTGACGACGGAAGACGCGGGCGACTTTGGGATCGAAGAGTTGGCGGTCGGTGCGTCCGAGGATGCTGCTACGGACCAGCCGGTGGAGTTGCTCGAAGCGGCGATTGACCATGATGTAGCGGCCGAGCAGGTCTTTGACGAAGATGACGGCTGATGAGTTATCGAGGATGGCCTGGAGTTGTTGTTCTGATTCGCGGGCTTGTTCGGCGGTGGTGTGTTCTTCGGTGCGGTCGAAGATTTGGGCTATGATCCAGCGGGGCTGGTTGTCCGGGTCGCGGACGAGGCGGGCGTGACTTTCGCCCCAGAGGGTGCGGCCGTCCTTGGTCAGGTAGCGTTTACGGGTGGTGAACTCGTCGGCTTGGCCGCCGCGAAATCCATTCAGTCGTTCGCGGTGTTCGGCGAGATCGAGCGGATGTGTAATCACGCTGACACGTCCCCCGACCAGTTCGCGGTGGGAATAGCCGAAGAGTTGGGCAAAGGCGTGGTTGACCTCGATTAAAGTGCCGTCGGTGTCGCAGACGAGGGCGGGCACCGGGCTCTGGTTGAAGAGGGCGCGGTACATGTCCGGGAGGAGCGGGTGGCGGGGTGTTTCCGCGGAGGCGGAGGCGCGGGTGATGCGCGGGCGGGCGGCCATCGAAGAATTGCCTCCGGACCGGGCTGGCGGTCAAGTGCAGAGTGAGGAGCGCCGTTGAAATAAAAATAGTTTCTCCTGTGGGCGGGAGACGGGATAGGGTGGGTGCTGATGACTGACTGGACCAGATGGGAACCGACGATGCGGGCGACGCTGCTTTTTGTAGTGCAGGACGGCCGTGTTTTGCTGATTCGCAAGAAGCGGGGGTTAGGGGCGGGCAAGATCAATGGTCCGGGCGGCCGGCTTGATCCGGGCGAGACGTATGAGCAGTGTGCGGTGCGGGAGGTGCGGGAGGAACTGGGGATTGACGTACTGGATCCGGTGCAGCGTGGTGAATTGCATTTCCAGTTTGTGGATGGGCTGGCCTTATATTGTGTCGTTTTTACGGCGACTTTGTTCACGGGTGAGCCGGTGGAGACGGACGAAGCGATTCCGCGGTGGACGTCGTTGGACGCGATTCCGTACGAAGAGATGTGGGAGGACGACCGTCATTGGCTTGGTCCGCTGTTGGCGGGGCGTTCCTTTCGGGCTTGGTTTGACTTTGAGGATGAGGCGATGTTGACGCACCGGGTTGACTGGATTTCGTAGGGGTGGTGGCGGGATGTGGGCGGAAGGGCGGGGGATTTGCTGGTGGTGGGGGGGATTTGGGGAGTGGTGGATTCCGGCAATTTACTGGCTTTACCTTGATGGTGGATTCGCTAGGATAAAAGTCAGGACGGAAGTGCAGATGTCGCTTTCGGCACCGTGGCTGGGCCATAATTTCCACTGGGCGGTGACAGACCGTTAGGGGTGGAGTGGCGCAGTTCTCTTATATGTCTACTTCTACTTCTGAAGGCCGTCGGCCCGGCATGCGGGCCTTGATGATTGGTGCGCTGGGTATCGTTTTTGGCGATATCGGCACCAGCCCGCTGTACGCTCTCAAAGAGTGTTTTGATGTGGCTCACAACAGTCACGCTGTTGAGGTGAACACAAATCATGTGTTGGGTGTTTTGTCGTTGATTGCGTGGTCGTTGGTCTTGGTGGTGGCGGTCAAATACATGATTTTTGTCTTACGGGCTGACCGCAACGGGGAGGGCGGGGTATTGGCCTTGATGTCGTTGGCTTTGGGTAAGGCCCGTCCGGCGGGGGGGGCTGCGCTTTTATTAGCGGGCATGTTTGGGGCGGCGTTGCTGTATGGGGACGGGATGATTACGCCGGCTATTTCGGTGTTGAGTGCGGTGGAGGGGTTGCAAACGACGACGGGGTTTCAGCAATCGACGATCATAGCGATCACGGTGGTTATTTTGGTGGGATTATTTTCTTTTCAGCGACTGGGGACGGAGAAAGTGGGGCGTATTTTCGGGCCGGTGATGGTGGTATGGTTTTCGTCACTGGCGGTTTTGGGACTGGTGCAGGTATTGAAGCAGCCGCAGGTGTTGATGGCTTTGAGTCCGCATTGTGCTTTTAATTTTTTCATGGATGCCGGCTGGCATGGATATTTTGTTTTAGGGTCGGTGGTCTTGGTCGTGACGGGGGCGGAGTCGGTGTATGCGGATCTCGGTCATTTTGGGGTTCGGCCGATCCGGCGGGCTTGGTTTTGGATTGTGATGCCGGCGTTATTATTGAATTATTTTGGTCAAGCGGCGTGGATGTTGACTCATCCGGAAGCGACAGCGGACCCGCATTTTAACCCATTTTTCATGATGGCGCCGGACTGGGCCCGGCTGCCGTTGGTGGTATTGGCGACGGTATCGGCGATTATTGCCTCGCAGGCATTGATCAGCGGCGTGTATTCATTGACGTTGCAGGCGAACCAGTTGGGGTGTCTGCCGCGGGTGGGTATTCGGCATACCTCGGCGCATACGCGCGGGCAGATTTACGTACCGGTGGTGAACTGGGCTTTGATGTTGGCTTGTGTGGGATTGGTATTGGGTTTCAAGGATTCCAAGTCATTGGCGGCGGCTTATGGGATTGCGGTGACGATGACCATGATGGTGACCACGGGGTTGTTTTATTATGCGGCGCGGGGCCAGTGGGGGTGGAGTCGTGCATTGACGTTGTCGTTGGTGGTGCCGGCACTGGTGGTGGAGCTAAGTTTTTTCGGGGCCAATGTGACGAAGATTCCGGCGGGCGGCTGGTTTCCGCTGGTGGCGGGCGGATTGATTTTTACGGTGATGACGACGTGGCGCAAAGGCCGGGAGTTGATCCGCCGCGAGCAGGAGGCCAGTGCGCTGTCACAGGAGGATTTTTTGATCAGTTTGTCCTATGGACGGGGGCCGGTGCGGGTGGCGGGCACCTCGGTTTTTATGTGTGGCAGTCTGGGGCGGACGCCGGTTGCTCTGTTGCACAACTTGAAGCACAACAAAGTGCTGCATGAGCGGGTGGTTTTCCTGACCCTGGTGACTGATGATGTGCCGTATGTCGTCCGTGACGAGCAGGTGGTTCTGGAAAAACTGGGCGAAGGAGTATTCAGAATCACAGGTCATTATGGATTCATGCAGGAGCCGGATGTCCCGCAATTGTTACGGCGGGCGCGGGCGTTACGGGATTTCTCGTGCGGGGCGGATGAGGCGACGTTTTTCCTAGGTCGCGAGACGATTGTTCCTTCGAAGCAGCGGGGGATGGCCTTGTGGCGCGAGCATCTTTTTGCGTTTCTGGTGAAGATTGCGCAGCCGCCGTCGGGGTATTTCAAACTGCCGGAGAACCGAGTGGTGGAGTTGGGGATGCGGGTGCGGATTTAGGGGGGGGCGCTTGGGGGCCTTGGGCTACTGAGGGGGCCGGGCGGGAGACCGGACGTGTGGGGGCGGGGGCCGTCGCTTTGCAGGTGGCGGAGTGCGAGGTAAATTTGTTTGCGGTGTCGGGTGGAGGGACAATCTCGAATTGGGGACGGGTGGGTGCAATTGTCGGTTGAGAGCTCGCTGCTTGTGCGGCATGAGTATCGGGCATGATTGAATTTACTCTTGTCCGCTCGCTGTGGCGTGCGACCGCCTTGCTGGTGGTGGCCTTGGGTCTCACGCAGTGTGCTACTCAGAAGAAGTCCACGGTGGCGGCTGTCCGGGGCGGGTACTTTGATGTGCCGGCGAAGCGGCCGAACAATCCGGCGGCGGTCAAAGTGCATGTCAGCACGGGGACGCAGCGGGTGTATGTCACGGAGGGGGACCGCATGCTTTTGGTGACTCCTTGTTGTGTGGGGACGGTCAGTGATCCGACGCCCAAGGGGGATTTCCGAGTGACGGCTAAGATTGCCTCCAAGCGCCGTATTTCCAGTCCGGGAGCGGGTTACCCGATGCCCAACTGGGTCGAGTTCAAGCCGGCGTATGGATTTCACGGTGGGTGGATTCATCCGTTTCCGGCATCTCATGGGTGTGTCCGGCTGCCGTGGAAGGTGTCGTCCAAGTTTTTCAATCTGGTCCGTCCTGGCACGCCGATTAATATCAGCACGAGTCAGTCCTTTGATGCGACTCATGCGGCGACGGTGACGCAGCCGGACGAGCGGCCGACGCCGGAGTGGCCGTCGAGCATGTTGAACAGCACCCAGATTTTCAGTCACAGTGGACCGGGAGAATTGCATTGATGGGGTGATGTGTTCTGGTGATCCGGGGCGATGGCCGCGGATTTGAGGGGTGGGTGGTACGATTTCACGTATATTTGAGAAATGACCGAAACGATTTCCAGTCAGACTGTTGCGGCCAAGGCCCGGCGGGTGAATGTCCGCACGCCTGAGGTGATGGCGCGGGTGCAGGCGCAGGTGGAGTCGCATTACCAGAGCAGTCTGGTGGAGCGGATTCGCCAGTCGGCGGGGGAGATGACGATTGGGTCGACGACGGTGCGACTGGCCCGGCAGTTTGGATTTTGTTATGGGGTGGAGCGGGCGATTGATTTGGCTTATGCGGCGCGCAAAGTATTTGCTGACAAGAAGTTGTGGTTGATTGGGGAGATTATTCACAATCCTGAAGTGAACCGTCAGCTACGGGAGATGGGAGTGGAATTTCTACCTAATCCTGTGCCTGAAGAGACGGTGCGGGCCTTGGGGCCGGACGATGTGGTGATTGTGCCGGCGTTTGGGGCGGAGACGCGGACCATGAAGCATATTGAGGAGCAGGGGTGTCAAGTGGTGGACACGACGTGTGGGGATGTGATGAGTGTGTGGCGGCGGGTGCGCGAGTATGCGAAGACGGGGTTTACCTCGATTATTCACGGCAAAGCGGCGCATGAGGAGACGCGGGCCACCTCGTCGCGGGCGACGGGCGCTGATGAGGCGGGGCATTATCTGGTGATTTTGACCTTGGCGGACTGTGATTATGTGTGTTCTTACATTCGCACGCCGGGCGACAAGGCTGCCTTTTTGAAAAAGTTTGGCGGGGCGTATTCGGTGGGTTTTGATCCGGACGTGCATTTGCGTCGTGTGGGGGTGGCCAATCAAACGACGATGCTGAAGAGCGAGACGGAGGAAATGCAGCGCCGCATTGCTCAGGCGGTGATTGATCGGGACGGTCCGGAAGCGGAGGGGAAAAACTTTGTGTTTTTCGACACCATCTGTGGGGCCACGCAGGAGCGGCAGGATGCGCTTTTTGATTTACTCAAGCAGCCGCCGGATTTGCTCTTGGTGGTGGGAGGCTACAACAGCTCGAATACGACGCATTTGGTGGAGATTGGCGAGCAGCAGCTGCCGACCTTTTTCATCCGCGATCATGAGCGGTTAAAGTCGGTCACGGAGATCATTCATTATGATCTGCATGCGCGAGCGGAGAAGGCGACCTATGCGGAAAAGCTGCTCAGTCGCGATCAAGTGGTGGTGGGCATTACGGCTGGCGCCAGTTGTCCGAACAACTTGATTGAGGAGACGATTATACGGGTCTTTGAGCTGAGGGGTATCTCGCGGGAGAGGGTCTTGGCCGAGTGATGGCGGAGAGGGGGAGGGATGGGCGTGGTTTTACGGGGTGGGG